>JAKFVP010000084.1 GCA_021732175.1 Bradyrhizobium sp. | reverse complement strand
CGGTCGAGGTGACCTGCGCGATGCCGCTGCCGCGCACCACCAGCGTGCCGGAAAACACGAAGGGCAGGTCGTCGCCGCCGAGGTGCGCCGGACCGGCACCGGAAGGGGCATTGGCCAGCTTGCGCACCGGGACCGACTCGCCGGTCAGCAGCGACTCGTCGAGCAGGAGGTCGTCGCATTGCACGACGGTGGCGTCCGCCGCCACGCGGTCGCCTTCCGACAGCACGATCAGGTCGCCGCGCACGACATCGCGGCCGGCGATGCGGATACGCTCGCCGCCGCGGATGACAAGCGCGCGGGGGCTGGTCAGGTCGCGCAGCGATTCCAGCACGCGCTCGGTGCGAGCTTCCTGCACAATGGTGATCACGACCGAGAGCGACGCGAACACCAGCAGCAGCGCCGCCTCGCCGAGGTCGCCGAGCACGAAATAGATCGCGCCGCCGGCCAGCAAGAGCAGCAGCATCGGCTCGCGCAGCACGTCGAAAACCAGCCGCGCGATCGATCGCCGCCCGGCACGGGGCAGTTCGTTGAAACCTTCGGCGTTCAGCCGGGCCAGCGCCTCGGATGCGGTCAGGCCCTGCATGGCCGCAGCATCAGTGCGACAACAGCACCGGCAGCGGCGGCTGCGTGACCATGCTGCGGGTGGCGCCGCCCAGCACGAATTCGCGCAGCCGCGAATGACCGTAGGCGCCCATGACCAGGAGATCGCTGTCATGCACGCGTGTTGCGGCTTCCAGCGCCTCGCCGATGGAGCGGCCTGCGGCATCGACCGCTTCCAGGATCACGTCCACGCCATGACGGGCCAGGTGCTTGGCGAGTTCAGGGCCGGAACGCTTGGTGTCGATGCGCTTCTCGTTGGTGACGGTGACGATGTGAACGCGCTTTGCCCTGGTCAGCAGCGGCAGCGCGTCGCCGACCGCGCGCGCTGCGGGGCGGCTGAAGTCCCAGGCCACAGTCACCGTGTTCAGGGCGAACGATTTTCGCGGCTCGCGCGGCAGCACCAGCACGGGACGGCCGGAATCGAAGATCAGCGCTTCCGCATTGGGCTGGTCGGCGAAATCATTGGCCTCGGCCGGAACGATGGTGAGGTCGCGCAGCCTCGCGTATTCGACGAGCAGACCGGGAAGTTCCGGCGCGAGACAACGGCCGAGAATCCGTTCCTCGAACACGCCCTTGTTCTGCGCCGCCTTCTCGAACGCGGCCAGCGCCGCCTCGGCCTGCTCGCGGCCCTTCTTGGCTTCGGCTTCGGCCATGGCGGGCACGTTGAGGAAGGCGGGTGCGATAAGGCTGCCGGGCACCGCGATCCTGATCTCGCAGGCGATCGCCGAGAGCTTCGCGCCGATGGCGCCGGCGAAATCGATGGCGTGATCGACCGCCGCCTGCGGCGTCGTGTCGGGATAGTTCGCAAGGCTCAATAACAGGTCCTTGTAGGGCATGCCGGTCTCCGCAACTTGATTTCGAGAGTAGAAATATCCTGCCGTGCGCCGCGTAGCTTGATTCAGAGCAAGGTTCGATGCGCGCTATTGCCGCGCCGGTTGATAAACCGCAAATCCTGCTATTCCCTCAGCATCTTGCTGCGTTGCACGTGCAGCTTGTGAACGCAAGAGGCATACGCGCGAAACAACCATCATGCCGGCATCGCATCTGGAAACGAGCATCATGAGCGACAAGGCCGTCATCACCTGCGCGCTGAACGGCGTGCTCACCGACCCAAAACAGCACAACGTGCCCGTCACTCCGGAGCAGATGGCCCGCGAAGCCAAGGCTGCCTTCAACGCCGGCGCCAGCATCATGCACATCCATCTGCGCCAGCAGGCGCCGGGCAAGGGGCATTTGCCCTCCTGGGAGGTCGAGGTTTCCAGGGAGATCCAGCAGGCGATCCGCGAAGCCTGCCCGGGCGTGATCATCAACCACACGACGGGCACGTCGGGTCCGCACTACGAGGGTCCGCTCGCTTGCGTGCGCGCAACCAAGCCCGAGATCGCCGCCTGCAACGCCGGCTCGCTGAATTATCTGAAGGTGAAGGCGGACGATACCTGGGCCTGGCCGCCGATGATGTTCGACAATTCCGTCGAGAAGATTCAGGATTTTCTCGATGCGATGAAGGACGCCGGCACCATTCCGGAATTCGAATGCTTTGACGTCGGCATCGTCCGCTCCGTCGGCATGTATGTGCAGACCGGCATGTATACGGGGCCGCTGGAGTATAATTTCGTGATGGGCGTCGCGTCCGGCATGCCGGCCGACCCCGATCTGCTGCCGATCCTGATCAAGCTGAAGCGCCCGGACGCGCGCTTCCAGGTCACCGCGATCGGCCGCGGTGAAATCTGGCCGCTGCACCAGCGCTGCGCCGAACTCGGCGGGCATCTGCGCACCGGGCTGGAAGACACTTTCTACCTCGGTGACGGCACCAAGGTGACCTCGAACGGGCAGCTGATCGAGGCTATCGCCGTTTGCGCGCGCAACGCGGGACGCGAGATCGCGTCACCGGCCGAGGCGCGCAAGATTTTCGGGGTGAGGCATTGAGCGTCCCCATTGTCATTCCGGGATGCGCCGCAGGCGCAGGCCCGGAATCCATACTCAAGATCGTGGTTATGGATTCCGGGCTCGCGCTTCGCGCGCCCCGGAATGACGAATAGGATAGACCAATGGCCATCATCGAAAACACCATCGCCACCGGCAGCGCGCCCTACAAGGCCAACCGCGAAGGCATGCTGGCGCTGATCGCGCGGATGCGGGCGCTGGAAGAGCGCACCCGCGCCGCTTCCGCCGCGGCCAAGGATCGTTTCCACAAGCGCGGGCAGCTGCTGCCGCGCGAGCGCGTGGCGCTGGTGCTCGATCCCGGATCGCCCTTCCTGGAGCTCTCGACGCTCGCCGGCTACCGCTTCGATGTTCCCGATGCCGAGAAGAGCGTGCCGGGCGGGGGGCTCATTGCCGGCATCGGTTTCGTCTCCGGCATCCGCTGCATGGTCAGCGCCAACGACGCCGGCATCGATGCCGGCGCGTTGCAGCCGTTCGGCCTCGACAAGACCCTGCGCGTGCAGGAAATGGCGCTGGAAAACAAGCTGCCTTACGTGCAGCTCGTCGAAAGCGCCGGCGCCAATCTGCTGCGCTACCGCGTCGAGGATTTCGTCCGCGGCGGCAATATTTTCCGCAATCTCGCGCGGTTGTCGGCTGCCGGCCTGCCTGTCGTCACCGTCACGCACGGCTCCTCCACTGCGGGCGGCGCCTACCAGACCGGCCTCTCGGATTACATCGTGATGGTCCGCGGCCGCACCCGCGCGTTCCTCGCAGGGCCGCCGCTGCTGAAGGCCGCCACCGGCGAGATCGCAACCGAGGAAGAGTTGGGCGGCGCCGAGATGCACACCTCGGTCTCCGGTCTCGGCGATTATCTCGCCGAAGATGACCGCGACGCGCTGCGCATCGCGCGCGAGATCATGGGCAAGCTCGAATGGGACCGGCCGGCGGCGGCGCAGAACAATTTCCGCGCCCCCCGCTACGATGCGGAAGAGCTGCTCGGTATCATGCCCGTCGATCACAAGCGCCCCGTCGACATGCGCCATGCCATCGCGCGCTTCATCGACGATTCCGACTTCACCGAGTTTTCGCCGAACTATGGCCCGGCCACCGTGTGCGGCCATGCCCGCATCGAGGGACAGGCGATCGGCATCATCACCAACAACGGCCCGCTCGACGTGCCCGGCGCCAACAAGGCGACGCACTTCATCCAGGCCTGCTGCCAGTCGCGAACGCCGATCCTCTACATGAACAACACCACCGGCTACATGGTCGGCCGTGACTACGAAGAAGCCGGCATGATCAAGCACGGCTCCAAGATGATTCAGGCCGTAACCTCGGCGACGGTGCCGCAGATCACCATCTATTGCGGCGCCTCGTTCGGCGCCGGCAATTACGGCATGTGCGGCCGCGGCTTCCATCCGCGCTTCTGCTTCTCCTGGCCCAACGCCAAGACGGCCGTCATGGGCGGCGAGCAGGCGGCCGAGACCATGGCCATCGTCACGGAGGCCGCCGCCGCGCGCCGCGGCAAGCCGGTTGCCAAGGAGCAGCTGGAGGCAATGAAGGCGCAGATCATCGGCGTGTTCGACGGCCAGATGGACGTGTTCTCGACCTCGGCGCGCGTGCTCGACGACGGCGTGATCGATCCGCGCGACACCCGCGCCATCCTCTCGGAAGTGCTGGCGATCTGCCGGGAGGGCGATGCGCGCACACCCCAGCGCATGCAGTTTTCGGTGGCCCGCCCATGAGTGCGAAGCGGACGCCGTATTTCAGGATCCTGATCGCCAACCGCGGCGAGATTGCGCTGCGCATCATGCGTACCGCGAAGCGTCTCGGCTATGGCACGATCGCGGTCTATTCCGATGCCGACCGCGACGCGCTGCATGTGCGTGAAGCCGATCAAGCGGTGCGCATCGGCGAGGCGCTGCCCGCGCAGTCCTATTTGAACATCGATGCAATCATCGCAGCGGCCAAGGCGAGCGGCGCGGGCGCCGTGCATCCCGGCTACGGCTTCCTGGCGGAGAATGAGGATTTCGCCGCGGCCTGCCGCGACGCCGGACTGGTCTTCATCGGGCCGTCGCCGGAAGCGATCAAGGCGATGGGCAACAAGGCCGGCGCCAAGGAGATCATGCAGAGGGCAGGTGTGCCCGTCGTGCCCGGCTACCAGGGTGCCGATCAGGGCGACTCCGCGATGCTGGCGGAGGCGAAGAAGATCGGCTTTCCCATGATGATCAAGGCGGTGGCCGGCGGCGGCGGCCGCGGCATGCGGCTTGTTTCGGATGCCAGCGCATTCCCCGATGCGCTGCGCAGCGCGCGGTCGGAAGCGCAGGGCGCGTTCGGCGATCCCACCGTCATTCTCGAGCGCGCCATCAGCGATCCCCGCCACATCGAGATCCAGGTGTTCGGCGACCGCCACGGCAACGCGATCCATCTCGGCGAGCGCGACTGCTCGGTGCAGCGGCGTCACCAGAAGCTGATCGAGGAGGCGCCATCACCCGCCGTCTCGCCGCAACTGCGCGCGCGCATGGGCGAGGTCGCGGTCGCTGCCGTGAAGGCGCTTCGTTATGAAGGTGCCGGCACGCTTGAATTCCTGCTCGACAGGAGCGGCGCATTCTACTTCATGGAAATGAATACGCGCCTGCAGGTCGAGCATCCCGTCACCGAGGCGATCACGGGGCTCGATCTGGTCGAGCTGCAGCTCCGTATCGCCAGCGGCGAGCCGCTCGGCATGAAGCAGGAGGACGTTCGCTTCGATGGCCATGCCATCGAGGTGCGGGTGTGCTCCGAGGACGCCGGCCATGATTTCATGCCGCAGTCCGGCAAAATGTTGCGCTGGCAGATGCCGGACAACATCCGCGTCGAGCATGCACTGCAATCCGGCTCGGAAATCCCGCCGTTTTATGACTCCATGATTGCGAAGATCATCAGCCACGGAACCACGCGAGACGAGGCGCGGGGCAAGCTGATTGTCGGGTTGGAACAGGTCGAGGCCTTCGGCGTCACCACCAACCAGGGATTCCTGATCTCCTGCCTGCGCCACCCCGGCTTTGCCAAGGGCGAAGCGACCACCGCTTTCATCGGCAATCATCGCGATGAATTACTGGCGACGCCCGCGGACGAGGGGCGGCAGGCAGCGCTCGCCGCGCTGCTGCTCTATGTCAGCAACCCACATGCGCCGTCCTGGCGCGCCGGGCGTTCGCTGGCGGCGACATTCCCGCTGGCCACGCGGTTCGAGCTCGGCGGCAAGCTGCATGAGATCGAGGTTGTGCGCGAGCGCGACGGCTGCTATGTCGCTGGCCGCAACGGCGACTTGCATCGCTTCGAAATCGAGGCGCTTGAAAGTGGCGTGATCCGATTCCGTCATGACGGTGTGATGCAATCACGAAAATTCCTGCGCCACGACGACCTTCTATACATCCTGCACGATGACGGAACCTCGGCCATCCATGACCTCACGCTCGCAGCGCCCGAGGCGGCCTCCGCCGGCGGCGGCGACGGCAAGGTTCGCGCCGCCATGAACGGCCGCGTGGTCGCGGTGCTGGTCAAGCCCGGCGAGAAGGTTTCCGCCGGCCAGCCGGTGATGACGTTGGAAGCGATGAAGATGGAACATGTCCACACTGCCGGTGTCGCGGGCACGGTGGCGTCGATCGATGTCGCCGAGGGTGAGCAGGTGACGACGGGGCGGATCGTCGTGGAGATCGAAGCCGACAAGGAGGCGGCTTGACCACCGTCATTGCGAGCGAAGCGAAGCAATCCAGCTTCCTTCGCCTCAGCTTGTAAGCTGGATTGCTTCGTCGCTTCGCTCCTCGCAATGACGTGGAGAGACCTACCCCGGCCGCCCGGTCCCATCATTCAGCCAGCACGCCACCTGATGGCCGGTGCCGGCATCCGCCAGCGCCGGGCGCTCGACCTTGCAGCGGTCTATCACATAGCGGCAGCGGGTATGAAACGCGCAGCCGGAGGGCGGGTTGATCGGGCTCGGCACGTCGCCGTCGACCATCGGTTTCAGCCGCTTCATCTTCGGGTTGGCGACCGGCACCGAGGCGAGCAGCGCCTGCGTATAGGGATGGCGCGGGTTGGCGAACAGCTCGGTCTTGTCGGCGATCTCGACGATGCGGCCGAGATACATCACGGCGACGCGGTGGCTGATATGCGCGACCACCGCAAGATCATGCGCGATGAAGAGATAGGAGAAGCCGTGAGCGCGCTGCAGATCGATCAGGAGGTTGATCACCTGGGCCTGGATCGAGACGTCGAGCGCCGAGACCGGCTCGTCGCAGACGATCAGGCTCGGGCCCAGCGCGAGCGCCCGCGCGATGCAGATGCGCTGCCGCTGTCCGCCGGAGAACTGATGCGGGAAATTCTTCATCTGGTCCGGCCGCAGGCCCACCTGCCGGAACAGTTCGGCGACGCGCGCCTGCTTCGCATCGCCGCTGGCGAGGCCATGCACGGTGAGCGGCTCGCCGACGATATCGCCCGCGGTCATGCGCGGATTGAGCGAGGCGAACGGGTCCTGGAACACGATCTGCATCGAGCGCCGCACCGGGCGCATCTCGCTCTTGCTTAAGGGTATGATATCGGCGCCGTTGAGCTTGATACTGCCCGAGGTCGGCTCGACCAGCCGCAGCACGGTGCGCGCCACCGTGGATTTGCCGCAGCCGGATTCGCCGACAAGTCCGAGCGTCTCGCCGACGCCGAGCGAGAAGCTCACGCCATCCACCGCATGCACGGTTCCGACCTGCCGCCGCAGCACGCCGCCGCGCACCGCGTAGTGCTTGACGAGGTCCTTGACCTCGAGCAGGGGGCGAGTCTCACTCACGACATCTCGCTCATGATGCTTGCGCCAGTTCGGCCGCGCGCCAGCAGGCGGCGCGATGGTGGCCGCCGAAATCCTGCAGCGGCGGATATTCCTGGCGGCAGCGCTCGATCGCGAGCGGGCAGCGCGGCGCGAAAGCGCAGCCCTCGGGCAGGTTGGTCAATGACGGCACCATGCCGGGGATCTCGTTGAGGCGGACATCGGTCTTGGCGCCGAGCGAGATCACGGCCGGCATCGAAGCCATCAAGCCGCGGGTATAGGGATGGCGCGGGTCGGCGAAGAGATCGTCGACCGAGGCTTCCTCGACCTTCTTGCCCGCATACATCACGATGACGCGCTGCGCGGTCTGCGCGACCACGCCGAGATCGTGCGTGATCAGGATCAGCCCGGTGCCGAGCTCCTTTTGCAGCTCGACGATCAGCGCAAGGATCTGCGCCTGGATGGTGACATCGAGTGCGGTGGTCGGCTCATCCGCGATCAGCAGCACCGGGCGGCACGCCAGCGCCATCGCGATCATCGCGCGCTGGCGCATGCCCCCCGAGAGCTGGTGCGGATATTCGCGCGCGCGCCGCTCCGGCTCGGGAATGCGCACCAGCCGAAGCATCTCGACCGCGCGCGCCCAAGCCTGCTTCGACGTCATGTCCTGGTGCAGCCGCACGGCTTCGGTGATCTGGTCGCCGATCCGCATCACCGGGTTGAGCGAGGTCATCGGTTCCTGGAAGATCATCGACATCCGGTTGCCCCGGATGCCGCGCATCTTCTCCTCGTCCAGCGTGAGCAGGTCGGTGCCTTCGAGAACGACAGAGCCGCCGACGATCTTGCCGGGCGGGTTGGGCACGAGACGCATGATGGACAGCGCGCTGACGCTCTTGCCGCAGCCGGATTCGCCGACGATCGCCAGCGTCTCGCCGCGGCGGACGTTGAAGGAGACGTCGTCAACCGCCTTGAACAGCCCGGAATTGGTAAAGAACACCGTTTTCAGGTTCTGCACGTCGAGGATCAGATCGTCCGCCTTGGCCCCGCTCATCAGCCGCGCTGCCTCGGGTCGAGGATGTCGCGCAGCGCGTCGCCGAACAGATTGGTGCCGAACACCGCAAGGCTGATGGCGACGCCGGGGAAGATGACGAGCCACGGTGCAGTGCGGACATATTCGGCCGCCGATTCCGACAGCATGCGGCCCCAGGACGGATAGGGCTCGGGGATGCCGAGGCCGAGGAAGGAGAGCGACGCCTCGGTCAGGATGGTCGAGCCGAGTTGCGCCGTGGCGAGCACGATCAGCGGCGCCAGCGTGTTCGGCAGCACATGGCGGATCGCGATCCGCGTCTCGCTCATGCCGATCGATTTCGCGGCCTCCACGAACGGCTGCTCGCGCAGCGCCAGCGTGTTGGCGCGGATCACGCGCGACACAGTCGGGATCAGCGGGATCGCGATCGCGACGATCACATTCGGCAGGGACGGGCCGAGCGCCGCGGTCATGACCAGCGCCAGCACAAGGAGCGGCAGCGACTGCAGGATGTCGGTGATGCGCTGGAAAACGAGGTCGACCCAGCCGGAGAGATAGCCCGAGATCAGCCCGACAAAGACGCCGATCGTGCAGCCGAGCGCGGTCGAGCCGATGCCGACGGCGAGCGAAATGCGCGCGCCGTGGATGATGCGGCTCCAGACGTCGCGTCCGAAGGAGTCGGTGCCGAGCCAATGCGCCCAGCTCGGCGAGGCCAGCCGGTGCGCGGAATCCACCGTCAGCGGGTCGTAGCGCGCGATCAGGTCGGCCGACAGCGCCGTCCACACGAACAGGATCATGATGAAGAGGCCGAACGTGCCGAGCACGTAGCGCTGCGCCAGGAAGGCAAGCCGCCGCCAGCCGTGGGTAGCGTGGGCTCCCGCACGTCTCAGTTCGCTATCGTAATTGACCGCGGTCATCCTAGTCTCCAAACCGGATGCGCGGATCGATCGCCGCATAAAGGAGATCGACGACGAAATTGGTGAACACGACGACGCAGGCGATGAACATCACGAGGTTCTGCACGATCGGATAATCGCGCCAGCGCAGCGCTTCGACCAGGAAGCGCGCGATACCGGGGATGTTGAACACGGTTTCCGTCACGATGAGGCCGCCGATCAGGAACGCCGCCTCGATGCCGATCACGGTGATGACGGGCAGCACCGCATTTTTCAGCGCGTGGTGATAATTGACGGAATTTTCCGAAGCGCCCTTGGCGCGGGCGGTGCGGATATAGTCCTGCCGCAGGATTTCCAGCATCGAGGAGCGGGTAATGCGCATGGTCAGCGCGGCGCTGCGGAAGCCGACCGCCATCGCCGGCACGGCATAGATCGCGAATGCCTCGGTCCAGGTCTTCGGGTTCGGATTGAAGATCGGCATCATGCCGAACATCGAGACTGAGGCCATCAGGATCAGGAGGCCAAGCCAGAACGAGGGCAACGACAGCCCGCTGAGGCTGACGACGCGCAGCGTGTAGTCGAGCCTGGTGCCCTGGTGGACGGCGCTGATGACGCCCAGGGGAATGCCGATCGAGGCGGAGAACAGAAGCGCGAGGCCAGCGAGCTTGGCCGTGATCGGGATACGCGGCAGGATCTCCTGCAGCGCCGGCTTCTCGGAGACGTAGGAATAGCCGAGGTCGCCGCGCAGCAGCCCGCTGATCCAGGTGAAATACTGCACCACGATCGGCTGGCTGAGGCCGAGCTCCTTCTCGAGATTCGCCTTGTCGGCGGGATCGACGAAGCCTGCCGCGTCGAACAGGATGTCGACGATATTGCCGGGCACCACGCGCAGCAGCACGAAGATGATGACCGAGATCCCGAACAGGGTCACGAGCATCAAAGCAAGGCGTCGCACGATATAAGCAAACACCCGCTTCTCCCTCCAGGGTGACGGCTACGCTACCCGGAACGCGTCTTATTTGTCCATCCAGACGTCTTCGTAGCGATAGCCGTTATAGGAGCTGTTGGACATGATCGTGACGTTCTTGACATAGGGCTGCCAGCACGTCCCGGTCCGGCTGTGGAAGATGATCGGCCGCGCCACGTCCTCCTGCAGCTTCTTGTCGATCTCCCACACCAGCTTCTTGCGCTTGTTGACGTCCTTTTCCATCGACTGCTCGTCGAACAGTTTTTCGATTTCCTTGTTGCAGTAGCCGGTGTAGTTGCGCTCGGAGCCGCACGAATAGTTCTCGTAGAACGACTGGTCGGGATCGTCGACCGCATTGCCGGTGAGGTTGAGGCCGAGCGAATAGTCCTTGCGCGCCACCTTCGGGAACCATTGCGCGGTGTCGACGACATCGAGCTCGGCGTCGATATAGATGCTCTTGAGCTGGTCGATCAGGATGATTGCGGGATCGCGGTAAACCGGGATGTTGCGCGTGGACACCTTGATCGCGAGCTTCTTGTCGGGCCCGTAGCCGGCCTTCTGCATCAGCTTGCGCGCGTCCTCGCGGTTCTTCTCCACGTTCGGCCCGTAACCGGGGATCTGCTCCAGCATCTCCTTCGGCATCGCCCAGAGGCCGGCCGGTGCGGGGAGCATGGTGCCGCCGATATCGGCCTGGCCCTCGAACTGGATCTGCACGAACGCCTTGCGGTCGAGCGCCATCGCCATCGCGCGCCGCACGTCGACATTGTCGAACGGCGGGTTGGAGGAGTTGACGATGATGTTGGTCGATACGTTGTTGGGCTCGACCACGCAGACCGCATTGGGCGCCTGCGACTTGACGTCCTTCAGCAGCGGAATCGACACCTCGGTCGGGAAGGTCATGTCGAACTTGCCGGAGACGAAGCCGAGGATCGCGGTCGAGCGGTTGGTGATGATGGTGAACTCGATGCCGTCGAGATAGGGCAGGCCCTTCTTCCAGTAGTCGGGGTTCTTGGTCAGCTTGATCGATTCATTGGCCTTGAACTCGACGAACTTGAACGGGCCGGTACCGACCGGCTTGGTGCGCATGTCGCCGGGCGACACGTGACAGGGATAGACCGGCGTGTAGCCGGAGGCGAGCAGCGAGAGCAGTGCCGGCTGCGGCCGTTTCAGATTGAAGGAAGCCTCGTAGTCTCCGTTGACGGTGACCTCGTTGACCTCGTCGTACCAGGATTTGCGCGGGTTCTGCCGGAACTTCTGCTGCGACTTGCCCATCACCATGTCGAAGGTGCATTTGACGTCGGCCGAGGTGAAGGGCTTGCCGTCATGCCATTTGACGTCCTTGCGCAGCTTGAAGGTCAGCGTTTTGCCGTCGCCGCTCCAGACCCAGCTTTCCGCAAGCTCCGGCCTGATGGTGTCCTGGCTGTTCTGCGCGATGTGCTGGTCGAAAATGACCAGGTTGTTGAAGACAGGCATGAACGGGATGTTGATCGAATAGGTCGCGCCTTCGTGGATCGAGGCGCTGCCCGGGCTGTCGCGGTGATAGATGCGGAAGATACCGCCTGATTTCGGTTCGCCGGCGAATGTGGGATCCGGCAGCGCCTGCATCACCAATGCCGCAACGCCCAGCGCGTGCACGCTCCGCATGTGTCACTCCCTCGGTTTTCGGTCTGTTTGCCGATTTACCGCGGACGATAGCATGACAGCCGGGCCGGGCAACCAGCCAAGTCTCTGTCGTCCCTGCTACTTCCGCCTAAGAAACGCGACATTCCGTCGCCGGGAATTTTGTGGGAACAGGCGTGTTTCACGATGTCGCAAAGTCGGGGTGCGGCGGACTTTTTCGCGGCCGTTTCTGGAGGTTCGGGGCTCGGTCTTGCCAGCCTCACACGATCCGCGAGGACTTGTTGCCCCAATAACGGTCGCGCAGCAGGCGCTTGTAGAGCTTGCCGGTCGGCAGCCGCGGCAGCTCGGCTTCGAAATCGATCGAGCGCGGCACCTTCTGGCGCGCCAGCGATTGATTGCAGAACGCGATCAGCTCGGCCGCCAGCTCGTCGCTCGGCTCGACGCCCGGCATCGGCTGCACCACCGCTTTCACTTCTTCTCCCAAATCGGCATTGGGCACGCCGAACACGGCGGCGTCGGCGATCTTGGGATGGGTGATCAGCAAATTCTCGCATTCCTGCGTGTAGATGTTCACGCCGCCGGAGATGATCATGAAGGTGGCGCGGTCGGTGAGAT
>JAKFVP010000085.1 GCA_021732175.1 Bradyrhizobium sp. | reverse complement strand
CGCATGCGTCACCTTCGGCAGATCGCGCGGCTTAGGCCCAGGCGCGCTCTTGCTTGAGCTTGACCTCGTAGGAATCGATCGAAGACTTCTTCTCCATCGTCAGCCCGATGTCGTCGAGGCCGTTGAGGAGGCAGTGCTTGCGGAACGGATCGATCTCGAACTTCACCTTGCCGCCGTCGGGGCCGCGGATCTCCTGGTTCGGCAGATCGATGGTCAGCGTGGCGTTGGCGCCGCGCTCGGCATCGTCGAACAGCTTGTCGAGGTCTTCCTGCGACACGCGGATCGGCAGAATGCCGTTCTTGAAACAGTTATTGTAGAAGATGTCGCCGAACGAGGTCGAGATGACGCAACGGATGCCGAAATCGAGCAGCGCCCAGGGCGCATGCTCGCGGCTCGAGCCGCAGCCGAAATTGTCGCCGGCGACCAGCACCTTGGCATTGCGATAGGCCGGCTGGTTGAGCACGAAGTCCGGGTTCTCGCTGCCGTCGTCCTTGTAGCGCTGCTCGGAGAAAAGCCCCTTGCCAAGGCCGGTGCGCTTGATGGTCTTCAGGTACTGCTTCGGAATGATCATGTCGGTATCGACATTGATGATCTTCAGGGGCGCCGCGACGCCTTCCAGCGTGGTGAACTTGTCCATCTCTGCACTTCCGGTCGGAAATAGGGGGAAAAGGCCGTTTAGGGCCGCTGGTTTATCGTAATTGGGAACCCCTTCAAAGGCCCTAAATGCGCAGGGCTATCCCGCGGACGCCTCAATCGCCTCCATATCGGCGTCGGAGAGGCCGAAATGGTGGCCGATCTCGTGGATCAGCACATGGCGGACGATATGGCCGAGCGTCTCGTCGTGCTCGGCCCAGTAATCCAGGATCGGCCGGCGGTAGAGCCAGACCATGTTGGGCAGGCGGGCGATGTCACCATGGCTCTGCTGCGGGAGGCCTACGCCCTGAAACAGGCCGAGCAGGTCGAATTCGCTTTGGGCCTGCATCTCGTCGAGGACTTCGTCGGTCGGGAAATCATCGACGCGGAGGATCACCCCCTCGCACAGCTTGCGGAAGGTGCCGGGCAGGCGCTCGAAGATTTCGTGCGCCATCGCCTCCATTTCGGCGAGAGTGGGTGCTTTGGTCTCCGGCAACATGAGGTCCTGTTTAGCGCGGGTTCCGGACAAGTCCATGCCGGTTTTGGCCGCGGGCGGCGGTTGACCTTGGCAGGCCAATCGGAGACTCTACCCACCGACATGAGTTTGGGATGGGCGCGATGAATCGGATTGTGACGGCGGGACTGTTGGCCGCTTTCGCTTGCGTGTTGCTGGCAGCGGAAAGCGCTGAGGCGCAGACCGCGGCGCCCGGTGTGCGCGTGGCGCAGGCTGGGCCCGACTATGTGCCGCCGCGCCGGGTCTATCGCCGCGTGCCGGTCTATCCGCGCGAGCATTACGATCCCGACGTCTATCCGCGCTATAATCCCGGTCCGAACGCGGTGCGCGTCTGCAACGCCTATTACGTGCAGGAGGCGCGGCCGAGCGGCACGGTGATCACCCCGCGCATGCACTGCGTCTGGCGGCCCGGCTAGCTATTTTCGTAAGGCGCCGATCAGGCCGGCGCCGACGATCAGCGCGGACGCCCCGTACACCAGGATCGCCATCGCGAGCTGCGTCAGGCTGCCGGCGGTTCCAACCGATGTTCCCGGGCCCTGCGATGCCAGCGCGGCATCCGCCGCGACCAACGTAATGCCCAGGGTGAACGCTGCGATACGTTGCCTCATTCCGGATGTCATGGCGACCTCCTCCAATGGCTCCGATCGAGATACGGCGGCAAGTCTATGCCGGTTTCCACCTTGTGTGGATCATCCGCGGCTGGCAGTTTTATCCGCGCGACTGCGGGAGGAACTGTCATGAAGTGGGTTGGAGTGGCGTTGGTTGCGGCAGCATTGACGTTCGAAACTCCCGCCGCCGGCGCGGCGACCAAAGGCGCCCCGCAGGCGAATTCACAGATGGCGTCCGATGCGACCGACCTCAGCGCGCGCCGCGTCTATCGCCGCTATCCCGCCTATCCTTCCTACGCACGTTATCCGTCCTACCCGGCCTATTACGCGCGGCCCACTTATTATCGGCCGTATCCGTATGGCGTGCCGGTGCCGTTCTTCCTCGGCTTCGGGTATCTGCCCTACTACTAGACGCAAAGGGCAATCGGTCGCAGCGGGATCACCTGTGTGACCCTCTCATTCATGACGCATTCACGTCGCTGTCACTAGCTTCATGTCGGGAGCGACGTGGAGACGTGCCGGCGCGTTGCATGTGACGCCGGCATCAGCCGGGGAGGTTTCGGGCAATGACGAGGATATCGAATGCCGCGCGCGGGCTTGTCCGCCGCGCGGGACTGGCGGCTATTGCCGCGGTCGCGGTGACGGCAGCATCGCATCAGCGCGCAGAAGCGCTGTCGCTGGCGAGCCCGGCGGGGTTGCCGTCGGCGAAATACGCCAGTGAAGGTATGACCATCGAGGTGCGTGGCGGCCATGGCGGCCATCATGGCGGCGGCTTCCGCGGTGGTGGCGGTTTCCGTGGCGGCGGCGGTTTTCACGGCGGCGGCTTCCGCGGCGGCGGCATGGCGTTTCGCGGCGGCGGCTATCGTGCCGCGCACATCTATCGCGGCGGCGGGTATCGCGCGGCCCCGATCTATCGTTACGGCGGCGGTTACCGCGCCTATCGCCACGCCTATCACCGGCCGTACTTCCATCGTCGGCATTTCCACCACCGGCGCTACTTCGCGCCCGCCTACTACGGTTATTATCCGCGCTACTACCGCCCCTATCGCGTTTGCCGGGTCGTCTGGACCTATTGGGGTCCGCGCCGGGTGTGTCGGCCGCCATATTGGCACCGCCGGCACTACTGGCGTGTGCGCTATTGGTGATCACACCTTTCGCTCAAACGAAACAGGCGCCCGAGCGGGCGCCTGTTTTGTTTCGATGGGTTGATCGCTAGTCCCAGTCGACGAACTTCCAGGACTTCAACGTGATCTTCCACGGCGTCAGCGTTTCATCGCGCCAGCGCTCGAGGCGCGGCGGCGCATGCGCCATACGCGAGCGCGGCTTGCCGGGACCTTTGCTGCTCGGCAACGGGTCGACTTCGACAGGCATCGCGCGGCGGCGGTTCTGCCGCGTCGCGTCGCTGATGAGATCGACGAATACCGGTTTGTCGGCCATGGCCGGCTCCTTCTGGTGCGAAGGACACTCTGCGCCCCCCGTCTTAACGAGGGGTTTCCGGAATAGGTCGAAATGAAGGGACTGGCTTAGCGCCAGTCCCTGACGTCGACGAAGTGGCCGGCGATCGCCGCGGCCGCCGCCATGGCGGGCGAGACGAGGTGGGTGCGGCCCTTGAAGCCTTGGCGGCCCTCGAAATTGCGGTTCGAGGTCGAGGCGCAGCGCTCTTCCGGCTTCAGCTTGTCCGGGTTCATGGCAAGGCACATCGAGCAGCCGGGCTCGCGCCATTCGAAGCCGGCGGCGAGGAATATCTTGTCGAGGCCCTCGGCTTCCGCCTGTTCCTTCACGATCCCCGAGCCCGGCACGACCATGGCGTTGACGGCGGCGTTGACGTGCTTGCCTTCGGCGATCTTGGCCGCCGCGCGCAGATCCTCGATGCGGCCGTTGGTGCAGGAGCCGATGAAGACGCGGTCGAGCTTGATGTCGGTGATTTTCGTCCCCGCGGTCAGGCCCATATATTTCAGTGCGCGATGCTTCGACAGCCGCTTGGCCTCGTCCTCGATCTTGTCGGGATCGGGCACGGCGCCGGTCACCGAGATCACGTCCTCCGGGCTTGTGCCCCAGGTCACGATCGGCGGCAGTTTTGCGGCATCGAGACGGATCTCATGGTCGAAATGCGCGCCGTCGTCGGAGCGCAACTTCTCCCAGTAGCGCATCGCCGCATCCCAGTCGGCGCCCTTCGGCGATTTGGGCCGGCCGCGCAGGAAGTCGAACGCCTTCTGGTCGGGCGCGACGAGACCGGCGCGCGCGCCGCCCTCGATCGACATGTTGCAGACCGTCATGCGGCCTTCCATCGTCAGATTGCGGATCGCCTCGCCGGCATATTCCAGCACATAGCCGGTGCCGCCGGCGGTGCCGATCTCGCCGATGATGGCGAGGATGATGTCCTTGCCGGTGACGCCTTCGGGCAATTTGCCGTCGACGACGGCGCGCATGTTCTTGGCCTTCTTCTGGATCAGCGTCTGCGTCGCCAGAACGTGCTCCACTTCAGAGGTGCCGATCCCATGCGCCAGCGCGCCGAACGCGCCATGCGTCGAGGTGTGGCTGTCGCCGCACACGATGGTGGTGCCGGGCAGGGTGAAACCCTGCTCGGGGCCGATGACGTGGACGATGCCCTGGCGCTTGTCGAACTCGTTGTAATATTCGATGCCGAATTCCCTGGCATTCTCCGCCATCACGCGCATCTGCTCGATACTCTCCGGATCCGGATTGGGTTTCGAGCGATCGGTGGTCGGGATGTTGTGGTCGACGACGGCGAGCGTTTTCTCCGGCGCGTGCACCTTGCGGCCCGTCGCGCGCAGGCCTTCGAACGCCTGCGGCGAGGTCACCTCGTGCACGAGGTGGCGGTCGATATAGAGCAGGCAGGTGCCGTCATCCGCTTCGTGCACCAGATGGTCGTTCCAGATCTTGTCGTACAGCGTGGTCGGTTTGGACATGAGCTTGAGCTTTCGAATTGATGTGACGGGTAGGCGCGAGAGCGCGCCGATCAACGAAAATGCGCGCGCGATCAAAGCGCGCGGCTAAGCTCCGACGTTGCCGATGTGGCAAAACGTCCGAAGAAACGGCCGGGCAGGCGCGAGCGATCGTCGATCACGATCGGCGCGATGAAGCTTCCGGCGATGGTCAAGTCTGGAACCATTCCACAAGTATATAGCAGGCCGATCCGGAATCGCGAGCGCTTTCGACCCTCACCCTGAGGAGCGCGCCAGCGGCGCGCGCGCCTCAGGATGAGGGTCTGGCGGCAACAAAAAAGCGCGGGGGGCGACCCCGCGCTTTTCGTCATAACCCTGGCAGCGCAGCTTACTCGCCGACGGCGGCGGCGCGGTCCGTCTTCTCGACGATGCGGGCCGACTTGCCGCGCAGATTGCGCAGGTAATACAGCTTGGCGCGGCGCACCTTGCCGCGGCGGACCACCTTGATCGAGTCGATCATCGGCGACAGCACGGGGAACACGCGTTCCACGCCCTCGCCGTAGGAGATCTTGCGTACGGTGAAGCTCTCGTTGATGCCGCGGCCAGAGCGGCCGATGCAGACGCCTTCATAGGCCTGCACGCGGGTGCGCTCGCCTTCGACCACCTTCACGTTAACGATGACGGTGTCGCCGGGCGCGAATTCCGGGACTTCCCGGGCGGCGGCGAGCTTGTCGAACTGCTCTTTTTCGAGCTGCTGAATGAGGTTCATAGAAATCTCCATCGGCGGCGCGCCCAGCCTTTCGGGGGCTGCGCAATCGTCCATCTATCCTGCGCGTGTGCGGATTTGGCGCCCGTATAAGGCATCAAATGTCGCTTGTCACCCTTTTGTCGTGTCCTTTGGCGGCTTTTGCTGCGCCCGGAGGCCCCATAGGTCCGGCCGCCGGGCCCGGGTCAAGGCCTCCGATTCCGCCCGCCGCCAGGCCGCCACCTTGGCGTGGTCGCCGGAAGTAAGGATTTCCGGGATGGTTCGGCCCTCGAAGGCCTGCGGCCGGGTATATTGGGGGTATTCCAGTAGTCCTTCGGAGAAGCTTTCCTCGGCCCCGGAGGCCTCCTTGCCCATCACCCCCGGCAGCAGCCGGACGCAGGCGTCGACCAGGGCCATCGCGGCGATCTCCCCGCCCGACAGCACGTAATCGCCGATGGAAACCTCTTCGAGCGACCGGGCGTCGATTACGCGCTGGTCGATGCCCTCGAAGCGACCGCAGACGATCAGTGGCCCCGGGCCGGTAGCGAGTTCCGCCACGCGGGCTTGCGTCAACGGCCGACCGCGCGGGCTCATCAGCAGACGGGGGCGGTCGGGGGCAACGTTGGCGGCGTCGATCGCGGCGGCCAGGATGTCCGGGCGCAGCACCATGCCCGGCCCGCCGCCGGCTGGGGTGTCGTCGACACTGCGATGCTTGTCGGTGGCTGAGTTGCGAATGTCGCGCGCCTCCAGTTCCCACAGGCCGGATGCCAGCGCCTTGCCCGCGAGGCTGACGCCGAGCGGACCCGGAAACATCTCCGGAAACAGCGTGAGAATGGTGGCGCGCCAGGGTGGGGTCATGACGCTTTGTTACGGCACAGCGGCGATGAGATCGAGGCCCTGCATGAACCAGAGATTTTCCGGTGGCGTGGCCGGGGTGACACAGCCGGGATGGCGCGCACCCTGTAAACTGGAAGCAACGGACGCAATAAGGGGCGAACCATGCAGATGCGAGCCTTTGTCGTTGGTGCAGCACTGAGCATCTCAGTGGTCGGCGCGGCCCACGCGGCGGACATGGCGGTCAAGGCGCACAGGCCTGCGCCCGTCTTGTTTACGTGGACCGGCTGCTACGTCGGCGTGAATGCGGGCGGCGCCTGGGGCAGATCCGACCGGGACGCGCGCCTCAATCCCACGGCTACTGCCCCTAACCCTCTCGCGGTCCAGAATGCGCAAATCTACCGGTTCGAGCCGACCGGCTTCACCGGCGGCGGCCAGATTGGCTGCAACTACCAGACCGGCAATTTTGTCGTCGGTATCGAGGGGGATATCGACTATCTCGGACTGCGTTCGTCGCGAAACGTTACGCTGCCATTCCCCGGCGGCGGGACGTTCACCATCGCTGACTCGATGAGCACCGACTGGATGGCCACTGCCCGCGGACGCATTGGTTATGCGATGAACAATTGGCTGTTCTATGCAACGGGTGGCCTCGCGGTGACGGAGCTGCGTTTCAATCACGCCTACGCGGACTTCACCGGTGTAACGCAGTTCGCTGGTCTGAGCGATACGCGCTATGGCTGGACTGCCGGCGCGGGTGTTGAGGTCGCGATCGGAGGGGGCCCGTGGAGCGCAAAGCTCGAATATCTTCATGCAGACTTTGGCTCTGCATCGGTGACGGGCCAATTCATCAACGCGAACGGCGTCCCGCTTGGCCTGTCTACAAGCCACAGCGTGGATTTGAAGACGGACATCGTCCGGGCCGGTCTGAACTACAGGTTTGGTGGGGGCACGCCGGTCGTCGCAAAATACTAGCGTGACGTTGCTGACGCCGGGGCTAGCAATCCCCGTCGGGCTCGTCGCCCTCGATTTCCTGCGGCAGTTCGATCACGACGCGGCCGCCTGCGATGTCGACGGTCGGTACCACGGCATTGGTGAACGGCAGCAGTAGCGTCGCGCCCTTGGGCGGCGCGATCTCGATGATGTCGCCGGCGCCGAAATTATGGATGGCGATGACGCGGCCGATCGGCTCGTCCTCGGCGTTGACCGCGGCAAGCCCGATCAGGTCGGCGTAGTAGTATTCGCCGTCATCGGTTTCGGGCAGTTTCTCGCGCGGCACGTAGAGCTCGATGCCGTTGAGTTTCTCGGCATCGTTGCGGGTCGCAATCCCCTTGAAGGTCGCGACCAGGTGATCTTTGGCCTCGCGCAGATGCGCGATCTCGAAGGATCGCGCGCCGTCTTTCGTCAGCAGCGGGCCGTAGCGCTGCACGGCCAGCGGGTCTTCCGTAAACGTCCACAGTTTGACGGCGCCGCGCACGCCATGCGCAGCGCCGATGCGGGCGACGCAAACCGGTGCTGCCACCGCGATGCGCCGCTAGGACTTAAGCCGACTTGGCGGCGGCTTCGGCCTGCGCCTTGCGCTCCTTGCGCGGCACGGCCTTTTCCGGGTTCTTGCGCGCGGTGCGCTTGGCGACGCCGGCGGCGTCGAGGAAACGCATCACGCGGTCCGACGGCTGCGCGCCCTTGGCCATCCAGGCCTTCACCTTGTCCATGTCGAGCTTGAGGCGGCTGTCATTGTCCTTCGGCAGCAGCGGATTGAAGTGGCCGAGACGCTCGATAAAGCGGCCGTCGCGCGGAAAGCGCGAGTCGGCGACGACGACGTGATAGACCGGGCGCTTCTTGGTGCCTGCGCGCGCGAGGCGGATAACGACTGCCATTTGATTCTCCTGAAGTAAGTTCGAATGTTGATCGTGGGTTGGTGGTTATTTTTTCTTGCCGGGGAAGCCGCCGAGACCCGGCAGCGTCGGCTTGCCGGAAAGGCCCGTGAGCCCCGGCAAATTCGGCAGGCCTTGACGCAGGCCTGCAGGAAGATCTTTCGGAAGCTGGGGCATGCCGCCTGCGCTGCCCTGCATCTTGTCGGCGAGCGCCTTCATCTCTTCGGCCGAAGGCGGCTTCATGCCGCCGCCGAATCCCATCGCCTGCGCGATGCCGGCGAGCGGGCCGCGCTTGCCCTGACCCATGGCCTTCATCATGTCGGCCATGTTCCGGTGCATCTTGAGCAGCTTGTTGACCTGCTCGACGTTCTGGCCGGCGCCGGCGGCGATGCGCTTCTTGCGGCTGGCTTTCAGGATATCCGGGTTCTTGCGCTCCTGCCGCGTCATCGAATCGATGATCGCGACCTGGCGCTTGATGATGCTGTCGTCGATTCCCGCCGCTGCGATCTGGTTCTTCATCTTGGCGATGCCGGGCATCATGCCCATCAGGCCGCCGATGCCGCCCATGCTCGCCATCTGCTGCAGTTGCTCGCGCATGTCGTTGAGGTCGAACTGGCCCTTGCGCATGCGCTCGGCGGCGCGCGCGGCCTTCTCGGCGTCGATATTGGCGGCGGCCTTCTCGACCAGCGACACCACGTCGCCCATGCCGAGGATGCGACCGGCAATGCGCGAGGGATGAAAGTCTTCCAGCGCATCGGTCTTTTCGCCGGTTCCGATCAGCTTGATCGGCTTGCCGGTGACCGCGCGCATCGACAGCGCCGCGCCGCCGCGGCCGTCGCCATCCACTCGAGTGAGCACGATGCCGGTGAGGCCGACGCGCTGATCGAACGAGCGCGCCAGATTCACCGCGTCCTGGCCGGTGAGGCTATCCGCCACCAGCAGCACTTCATGCGGGTTGGCGGCGGATTTGATCTCCGCCGCTTCGCTCATCATCTCTTCATCGAGCGTGGTGCGGCCGGCGGTGTCGAGCAGCACGACGTCGTAACCGCCGAGCTTGCCGGCTTCCAGCGCGCGCTTCGCGATCTGCGCCGGCTTCTGGCCTTCGACGATCGGCAGCGTCGGGATGTCGAGATCGCGGCCGAGCACGGCAAGCTGCTCCATCGCCGCGGGGCGATAGATGTCGAGTGAGGCCATCAGCACCTTGCGCTTGTCGCGCTGCACGAGACGGCGCGCCAGCTTGGCGGTGGTGGTGGTTTTGCCGGAGCCCTGCAGGCCGACCATCATGATCGGGACCGGCGGCACCGCATTGATGTCGATGGTCTGCCCCTCGGAGCCCAGCGTGTTGACCAGCTCGTCATGGACGATCTTGACCACCATCTGGCCGGGTGTGACCGACTTGACGACGGTGGCGCCGATCGCCTGCTCGCGCACGCGGTCGGTGAAGTTCCTGACCACGTCAAGCGCGACGTCGGCCTCGAGCAGCGCGCGGCGCACCTCGCGCATCGCGGCATCGACATCCTTTTCGGACAGCGCACCGCGCCCCGTCAGGCGATCGAGAATGCCACCAAGCTTTTCCGACAGATTGTCGAACAATGCCGTTGTCCTCTGTCCTGCGTCAGGACCATTCCAAACAGTTGCGCGCCCGAGGGCGCATCGCGCTGTCGGGCGTTGGCCTCCGGCTTCGGGAACCGGGCGGCGGATCGAAAAGAATGTCTCTTCGAAAGTGGCGCGGTTAAATACCGGCCAAAGGCGGAAGTCAAGGAAAGTTGGGTTAAGGTATCATGGTACGTATATCAAGATATTGTAATATCTATCTTTTCCTTCTGACATGATTTTGAGCGCCGATTGGCGTTCCCTCGCGGCCGCACGGCATATATTTCATCCTGTGTCTTTTCCGGATCGTTTCCCGCCCCGTGCCAATCACCCGCCGCCGCCTTCTTGGATTATTGACCGGCACCGCCGCGGCCATCGGCGTGCCAACCGTCTGGATTGCCCGCATGAAAAATTATGACGGCCCCATCTCCGATCATTTCGACGGCGAGCGATTCTTCGATCCCGACGGCGCGCCGCCGAAATCGCTGGGCGAGGTGCTGAGCTGGCAGTTCGGCGGTAACCGCCAGCGCACGGCCTGGCCGGAGTGGGTGCACAATGAGCATGCCGACACGCCGCCGCCGCGCGTGGAAGGCAGCAAGGTGCGGCTCTCGTTTGTCGGTCATGTGAGCTGGCTGATCCAGACCGCCGGTCTCAACATTCTCATCGATCCCGTGTGGTCGATGCGGGTCTCGCCGGTGAGCTTTGCGGGTCCGAAGCGTCACCACGATCCCGGCATCGCGTTCGATGCGCTGCCGAAGATCGACGTCGTGCTGGTCTCGCACGGCCATTACGACCATCTTGACCTCCCGACGCTGTCGCGGCTGGCGCAGAAGTTTTCGCCGCGCGTGATCACGCCGCTCGGGAACGACATCGCCATGCGCGATGCCGATGCGGCGATCAGGGCCGAGGCGTTCGACTGGAAGGACCGCGTCGAGCTCGGCAAGGACGTTGCGGTGACGCTGGTGCCGACGCGGCACTGGTCGGCGCGCGGCCTTTTCGATCGCAACAAGGCGTTGTGGGCGAGTTTTGTGCTGGAGACACCGGCGGGCAAACTCTACATCGTCTGCGACTCCGGCTATGGCGACGGACGGCATTTCCGCCGCGTCGCCGAAGCGCACGGACCGTTGCGGCTGGCGATCCTGCCGATCGGCGCCTATGAGCCGCGCTGGTTCATGCGCGACCAGCACATGAACCCGGAAGATGCGGTGAAGGCGCTGGCCGATTGCGGCGCCGCACAGGCGCTGGCGCATCATCACGGCACGTTCCAGCTCACCGACGAAGCGATCGATGCGCCGGTGATTGCGCTCGGTGAAGCCCTCGACAACGCGGAAGTGCCGCGCGAGAAATTCGCGGCGCTGAAGCCGGGTCAGGTGTTTGAGGTTTAGGGCTGTCGTCCCGGCCTGCGCCGGGGCGACGGCTGAGATTACTGCGCCGGCTTGATCGACCAGGTCGCATTGACCGTGATCGACAGCAGTTCCTCGCCCGGCGCGACCGGGGTTGGTGCGTTGCCGGCCATGGGGGCCGCCATCTTGCTGCGGAACACCGGCGGTGGCGCGGCGCCTTCTTCGCTGATACTGAGCGGCTCGCCCAAGGTCACGCCGGCGGCCTTGGCGTAGATCTCCGCCTTGCGGCGCGCATCGGCGACGGCTTTCGTGCGCGCTTCGTCCAGCGCTTTCGAAGCCTGAGTGACGATGAAATTGATGCCGCCGATCTCGTTGGCGCCTGCCGAAACCAGCGTGTCGATCACATTGGCGACCTTCGCGATGTCGCGCACCTTGATGGTGACGCGGTTGCTGGCGCGATAGCCCGATATCTGCGGCGTAGAGCGGTTCGGCGTCGGCTGCGCGTATTGCGGCTGTAGCGACAGCCGCGAGGTCTGGTAATCCTTCTCGTCGATCCCGGCACCCTTGAGCGCCAGCAGCACCTTGCCCATCGCCGCATTGTTGGCTTCCGACGCCTCGCGTGCGGTCTTGGCTTCCGAGGTCACGCCGCCCTCGACCTGCGCGAGATCGGGTGCGACCGACACATTGGCCTCGCCGCTGACCGAGATTGCCGGCGGTGGAGTCTGCGCGGCAACCGGCTGGGCCGTGAGTGCGAGCGCAGCGAGGGCGAACGACGGGAGATGCCTGATCATTTCAGCGGCACATAGACGTTGATGACCAGCTTGTCCTCGGCGGTCTTGAGGGGATCGGTGATGTATTCCTCGATGAAGAGGTCCTTGGCTTCCAGCTTCTTCTCGTCGAGATGGTTGGTGATCGCCTCATAGGTGTTGTCCATGTTGTCGTAGGACCCGCGATGGACGAACTTCAGCGATTTGCCCTCGGGCGACTGGCCCATGCTCATGTTCTTGCCGAGATTCTTGACGTCCTGGCTGACCGGGATTTCCGCAACGAAGGTGAAGCCGGTATCGTCGGTCGAGGTGTAGACGATCAGCGAGTTGCCCGCCGACTTGACACCCTGCTTGTCGAGCAGCGCGCTTAGCGCCTTGAAGGAATCGATCAGGGTCTCGAACGCCGCGTCCCAGTTCGCGTTGCCCTTGATCGTCACCACTCTCTTGGATTCCAGCGTGACCGGCTCGCCAAAGGGATCGGCGGTCTGCACGGCAGCAGGCGGCGGGGTGGCCGGGGTCTGGGCGGCCGCCGGCGGCGATGACGGCGCAGGCGAGGGGCTCGCGGAAGAAGTTGGGCTGGCCGAAGGGGCCGGCGTCGGCGCGGCTGCGGCGGTCGGGCT
>JAKFVP010000182.1 GCA_021732175.1 Bradyrhizobium sp. | reverse complement strand
GATTCCGCATACACCCGGTCGATTTCCCGTCGCGCCGCACGCTCGGCCGCAATCAGCGCTTGCTTCAGTGATTGGTCCGTCCGCGCCACGGTCCACAGCTCCAGCTCGGCGAGATAGGCGGGCTGGCGGCCGGCAAAAGCCAGCGCACCAATGGCGGCGCGCAGTTGGTCCTGCGGCTGTTCGATTTCGGCGCGGGATGCCGCAACCGCCTGCTCGTTACGCTTCACCAGTTCGGCGACGCTGGCGGCGAGAAGATCGGCATGGGTCGGGAAATGATGCAGCAGCGCGCCGCGGCTGGTGCCGGCCGCCCGCTGCACCGCCAGCGTCGTCGTGCCGGCGACGCCGAACTCGATCAGGCAGCTAACCGCGGCATCCAGCAGCCGTTGCCGCATCGCGGCGGCATCCCGGTCGGCTCTGGCAGCGCCCTTGCGCTTCGAGGCCATGCGTCCTCCCTACAGTCAGGGTTGACTGTAGCAGGCGGCGGAGTACAGTCAATCCTGACTGTTAATAAGACAAACGGGAGGACCAGCATGCCGGATTTCACGACCCTCAAGATTTCAGCCGACCCGGCCGCGCCGCGCGTGGCCCGCCTGTTGCTGAACCGGCCGGAGCGGCTGAATGCCATCAACGACGAGACGCCGCGCGAAATCCGCGCCGCGGTGGAGTGGGCCGAACGCAATGACGACATCCACGTCATCGTGGTCGAGGGCGCCGGCAAGGGATTTTGCGGCGGCTACGATCTCGTCCGCTACGCCGAGGGCGCGGCGCAGAACCAATGGACCCAGGAGAACCATCCATGGGACCCCATGGTCGATTATGCCGGCATGAAGCGGAACACCGAGGACTTCATGAGCCTGTGGCGCTGCTCAAAGCCGACGATTGCGAAGGTCCACGGCGCGGCGGTGGCCGGCGGCAGCGACATCGCGCTGTGCTGCGACCTCATCGTCATGGCCGAGGATGCCCGCGTCGGCTACACGCCGACGCGGGTGTGGGGGTGCCCGACGCCGGCGATGTGGACGTTCAAGCTCGGGCCGGTGCGCGCCAAGCAGTTGATGTTCACCGGCGACATGATCGACGGCCGCACTGCGGCCGAGTGGGGGCTCGCCAACGCGGCGGTGCCATCAGCCGAACTCGAGGCCGCCACGATGAAGCTCGCCAACCGCATCGCGGGCGTGCCGAAGAGCCACCTCGCTATGCACAAGCTCGTGGTCAATCAGGTGATGCTGAACATGGGGCTGGAGCAGACCCAGATGCTTGCCACCCTCTTCGACGGAATTTCCCGTCATAACCCGGAAGGCCTCTGGTTCCGCCGCTACGCCCAGACCCACGGCTTCAAGGCCGCGATCGAATGGCGCGACTCCGGCCGGCCGATCCCGGAAGGCGACGAGGCACGGGCGGAGGTTCGGCGGATGGGGAAAGGCGGTTAGTGGTTGTGGTGAGGCAGACTGCGAGAACAAACCCGCTGTCGTCCCGGCGAAGCGAAGCGCGAGCCGGGACCCCTAACCACAGGCCATCGTGGTCGCAGCGGGCTGGAGCCCCAGCGAGTCAAACGACAACTCGCTGTGGTTATGGGTCCCGGCGTTCGCCGGCCGGGACGACAGTGATGGTTGGGACGGCTAGTTCGTCCCTGTCACGACCTTACTTTACTTCTTGTACGCCGCGATCACGGCCTCACCCTCGGCGCCGGCCTTCTTCGACCAATCCGCCGTCAACTGCTCGCCAACCTTCTCGAGTCCGGCCTTCAGCGCGGCAGGCGGCGGCAGCACCTGCATCTTGTTGGCCTTGAGCTGTTCGAGGTACCACCTGGCCTTTTCCTCGGCGAGCTTCCAGCCGCGCTCTTCGGCAACGGCCGCCGCCTTCAGCACAGCCTCCTGCGCCGGCTTGTCCAGCGCATCGAACGCCGCCTTGTTGACGAAGGTGACATTCTTCGGGATCCAGGCCTGCGTATCGTAGAAGTGCGTCATGCTCTCCCAGGCCTTGCTGTCATAGCCGGTCGAGCCCGAGGTCATGAACGCGTTGACGACGCCGGTGGCCAGCGCCTGCGGCAGTTCCGCCGCCTGGATGGTGACGGGCTGCGCGCCGACCAGTTCAGCGATGCGCGACGTCCCGACATTGTAGGCGCGCCACTTCAGGCCCTTCATGTCCTCGAGGCTATTGAGGTCCTTCTTGGCATAGATGCCCTGCGGTCCCCATGGCACCGCGAACAGCAGCATCAGGCCCTGCGCGGCGAGCTTTTTCTCGATCGCGGGCTTCGAGGCCAGCCACAGCTTCTTCGCCGCGGGATAGCTGGTCGCCAGGAACGGGATGACGTCGATGCCGAACAGGGGGTCCTCGTTTTCATGCAGCGAGATCAGCACCTCGCCGGCTTGCGCCTGGCCGGTGGCGACCGCGCGCTTGATCTCCGGCGCCTTGAACAGCGAAGCTGCCGCATGCACGGTGATCTGCAACTTGCCGCCGGTGGCGTCGGAGACGTCCTTGGCAAATTCGTTCAAATTGACCGAATGCGGATTGTCGGCGGGATAGGCCGCCGGCAGATTCCATTTCGTCTGCGCCATCGCAGGGAAGGCAAGCACCGCAGCGAAAGCGGCGATTGCACAGGTTTTCAAGAATCTCGACATCACAGATACCTCTCGATTAGCCAGGGAACGCCATCTGCGGCAGCACCATCACGATGGAAGGAAACACCGTGATGATGGCAACCGCCAGAACCAGCAGGAAGAAGAACGGCAGCGCGGCTTTCGCCACCGTGTTGGAATCCTTGCCGCTCATGGTCTGCAGCACGAACAGATTGAAGCCTACGGGTGGAGACACTTCAGCCATCTCCACGACCAGCACCAGAAAGATGCCGAACCAGACCAGATCGAAGCCGGCCTGCTTCACCATGGGGATGACGATGGCGGTGGTCAGCACGATCATGGAAATGCCGTCCAGCGCGGTGCCGAGCACGATGTACATCACCGTCAGCGCCGCGATCAGCGCGTAAGGGGAAAGATGCAGGCTGTTGACCCAGTTCGCCAGCGCCAGCGGAATTCCGGTATAGGCCATCGACGTGCCCATGTAGGACGCACCGGCGAGGATCAGCAGGATCATGCAGTTGACGCGCGTCGCGCCCATCACGCTCGCCCAGAACGATTCCCAGGACAGCGCGCCCTGCCACCAGGCGATCGCGAGCGAGCCCAGCACGCCCCAGGCCGCGCATTCCGTGGCCGTCGCCCAGCCCATCAGCAGCGACAGGAAGACGAAGATGATCAGCAGCAGGCAGGGGATGAGATTGAGCGACTCGGAAATCCGTTGGCGCAAGCTCATCGCCGGTTCGGCCGGCGGCGTGCGCGCCGGATTGGCCAGCGACCAGATCGCGATGTAGCCGGAGTAGAGCGCCATCACCAGGAAGCCCGGCAGGAAACCGGCAAGGAAGACCTGGATGATGGAGACGTTGGCCTGCACCGCATAGACCACCATCGTGATGGACGGCGGAATCAGGATGCCGAGCGTGCCGGCGCCGGCGAGCGAGCCGAGGCTCATGTTCTCGTCATAGCCGCGCTTCTTCAGTTCGGGCAGCGCGATCTTGGCGACGGTGGCGCAGGTCGCGGCCGAGGAACCCGACACCGAACCGAACACGCCGCAGGCGAGCACGTTGACATGCATCAGCCGGCCCGGCAGCCAGTTCAGCCACGGCGCAAAGCCGCGGAACATCTCTTCCGACAGCCGCGTGCGAAACAGAATCTCGCCCATCCAGATGAACAGCGGCAGCGCCGCCAGCGACCATGAGGCGCTGTTGCCCCACACGGTGGTTGCCAGCACGCTGCCTGCCGGAATGTTGCCGCCGGCGAACTGCATGCCGGCCCATCCCGTCGCCATCAGTGCCACGGCGATCCAGACGCCGGCGCCCAGCAGCAGCGCGAGGAAGCCGAGCAGCAGCGCGGCAATGGAGAGCAGCTCCATCGTCAGACCCCGCTCTGCACGGCGCGCTCGACGATTTCCTCGGCGCTGGTCGGCGGCGGCAGTTCGTAGCGCGGCGGGTTTCCGCGCAGCACATGGATCAGCTCGTCGACGAAGGCGATGAGGAGGATCACGAGGCCGCCGCTGTAGCCGAGCTGCGGAATCCACAGCGGCACCGCGACGACGCCCTGCGAGATGTCGTGGAATTTCAGGGATTGCCAGGTCATGACCGACGCGTGCCAGGCGAAGAAGCCGATGAAGCCGGTGCCGACGACCAGCGCCGCGATCTCGACATAGTGGCGGACGCTGGGGCTGAGGCGGTCGATCAAGAGGCCGACGCGGATCATCTCGCCGTGCTTGAAGGTGTGCGCCAGCCCGAGGAAAGCGGTCGCCGCCATGCACCAGGAGATGAAGTCATCGCCCGCGGGAATGTTGATGCCGACAGGCCGGCCGGCCGACAGCACCATCATCAGCACGAAGATCGCAATCAGGAAAAGCCCGGCGAGATAGCCGGAGAAGAGGTAGAGCCGATCGAGAACCACGCGGATCATCGAAGTCCTTCCTCCTTGTGCACACCCATCCGGCAAAGCAACAGGCGTGCCGCTTCCGACATTCATCGTGTTCCGGAAGGGCGCTGCAATCCTAGCCCGACGAAAGTGGATCGATATCGATCCAGGACTGCAGGTTTTCAGGACTTGCCGGGGGCAGTCAAGGTCGGGGAGGGGCGGCGTCGGGTCGCTGCGGGCAGGTGATCGCGCCATGACGCCGAAGCGTAGGGAAGCCGAAGGCGTAATCCGTCCTGTTCCGCAACATGCAGTTGCGGCGAATTACGATTCAAGAATCCGCCCTACGATTCCGGAGCGGGGACGGGCCCCCGTCTTTCAGATCGGAGCGCGCTACTCTTTCGCCGCCTTCTTACCTGCCTTCGCCTTCTTCGCGGGCTTGGCCGCCGCCTTCGCCGCTTCCTCGGCGGCGTGGCGGATCGCCCGGAGATAGGAGTCTGCGGCGATCTCGGCCGAGTTCTGCAGCCGCCGTGCGGCAGCGGTCCCGAGCTCCAGCGTGCTCTTGGCAACCGCGCGCAACTGGTTGCGCCCGTGCCTGTCCTTTGCCTTGGCGGCGCGGGCCATGATCTGGTCGCGCCGCTTTTTGACGGCGGCCATCAGGCTCCTGTGCTGGATTTTCGCGGTTTGCCGGATGACGGCATCGAGATCGGCTTCGGCCATGGCTGCTCACTGTTGTGCGACGGTCAGACCCTTAGCCCATCGGTCGGGCCGCGGCAACGGCGAGCCCGCCGCCCTGCACGAAGCGGCTTGCGCCGCGGCGCCGCCACACCAATAATGCGTTCTGAAAAAGTAACGAAAAACCGGAGAGGATAATGCCATCACCGTTCGTCTTCACACGCCGTCACTTCATTGCAGCCGGGGCGGCGACGGCGGCGGCTGCTTCCTCGGGCTCGGGGTGGGCGAACACGGCGTGGCCGACGAAGCCGATCAAGTTTCTCGTCGGTTTTGCGGCCGGCGGCCAGACCGATCTCTTCGCGCGCAGCTATGGTGACTACATTTCGCGGCAAGTCGGGCAGAGCGTGGTCGTCGAAAACAAGGCTGGCGGCGGCGGGGCCATCTCCGCTCTGGAGCTCAAGCGTTCCGCGCCGGACGGCTACACTGCGATGATCAACAACACGACGACGTTCATGACGAATCCGGTGACGATGAAGGACATCCGCTATGATGTCGCCAAGGACTTCGTGATCGTCACCATCATGCCGACCGGCAGTCTTCCGCTCGTCGTCAGCGAAAAGTGCGGCGCAAGAACGCTCGAGGAATTCGTCGCGTATGCGCGCAAGACCGAAAAGGTGAACATCGGCACCTACGCGGCCGGATCATACGCACATATCGCCATCGCCGAACTCAACAAGCAGTATGTCCTCAAGATGGAAGCGGTGCACTATCGCGGCGAAGCGCCGATGTGGACGGATCTCGCGGGACAGACGCTCGACGGCGGGATCGGAAGCTACACGGCCTCGCTCAGTGTGCTGCAAAGCGGCAAGGGACGCGCAGTCGCGGTGTCACGCCGCCGCATCGGTGTGTTGCCGGAGGTCGCGACATTCCACGAGCAAGGTGCGACTTCGCGCGCTTTTGGGCTGACTACTTTTCAGGCCTGCGCCTTACCGGCCGCGACACCGGCCGATATCGTGCAGAAGCTCTCGGATTTGTTCGTCGCTGCCGGAAAGACCGACGCGATCCGCGAGATGCTGAAGAACCAGGCGATCGACGAACCGCCGATGACCCTGGAGGCGAGCCAGACGCTCTATCGGACCGAAGCGCCGATTTGGGCCGAGTTGATCGCCGGCCTGGGCTTGGACCCGATGTAGCGCGCCGTTTGGCCGCGCCACGCGTAGCCCGAAGGGCGGGAGGCTTGCCAAGCCGTAGCTCGCGGCCACTCCCGCCTTCGCCTGCGGCTACGGCGCGGCAGCCTTCACTCGCTTCGCTTTGGAGAGATTTGTGCTGGCTCGCCGAGCCGTAGCTCGCGAAGCGAGCGAAGGCTGGTGGGCCCGGCAGGACTCGAACCTGCAACCAGACCGTTATGAGCGGCCGGCTCTAACCATTGAGCTACAGGCCCCGCCGCGGTCGGCCGCAACGGGCGGCCGGCAACGGTGCGGCCTCCGTTTACAGCCTACGTGATTCCCAGGCAATGCCACCTTAATCGACGGAAACCCCGGCGAATTCGACCACCTTGCGCCATTTCTCGGTCTCGTCAGCCACCAGCTTGCCGAAGTCGGCCGGGGTCATTGGCTTGGGAATGCCGCCGACCTCGGCGAGCCGCGCCACCAGTTTCGGGTCCTTCAGTGCTTCGCCGACCGCCTTGTTGAGGATATCGACGATTTCGGGCGGCGTGCCCTTGGGCGCGGAGATGCCGTAGAAGCCGACCGATTCGAAACCCGGCACGGTCTCGGCGATCGCCGGAATGTCAGGTACGCTCGGCCAACGCTTCGGCGAGGTGACGCCGAGCGCGCGGACAGTGCCACCCTTCGCCTGTTCAAGTGCCGAGGGCAGATTGTCGAAGATGAGCTGCACCTTGTTGGAGATGATGTCGGGGAAGGCGACGGCCGAGCCGCGATAGGGCACGTGCAGCATGTCGCATTTGGTCATCGCCTTGAACAGTTCGGCCGACATGTGCACCGACGTGCCGTTGCCGGACGAAGCGTAGGAGATCTTCCCCGGATTGGCCTTGCAGTAGTCGATGAACTCCTGGACCGTCTTCACGGGCACGTCGTTGGAAACGACCAGCATGTTGGTGAGCTGCATGATGCTTGCCACCGGCGTCGTATCGCGCAGGAAGTCGAATGGCAGCTTCTTGTAGAGCGAGGTGGAGATCGCGTTGTTCGGTGCGACGAACAGCAGCGTGTAGCCGTCCGCCGGCGAATTGATTGCGGCCGCGGCTGCAATGTTGCCGCCGGAGCCGGTGCGGTTCTCGACCACGAATTGCTGGCCGAACTTGTCCGACAGCCACTGCGACATGATGCGCGCGACGATGTCCACCGGGCCGCCGGCCGCAAAGCCGATCAGCCATTTGACGGGCCGGTTGGGATAGTCCGCGGCGGAGGAGGGAGAGGGGCTGGAAATCAGGCTGGAGAGGCAAACCAGGGCAAGAAATGCTGCACGTGCAAAATGCTTCATGTGTTCCCGTCTTCTTGTTGTCGTTGTCATTGCCGGCATGCTTCCATAAAAGCCTGGACTTGCCTACGGCCTTGGCTGCGCATCGATTAGCCACTTTCGCATACCCGCTCGCGCCTTCCAGGAGTTGCAAATGAAGCTCGCTCATGTGCTTTGTCTCGGCGCCATGCTGCTGGCCGGCCAGGCCGCGGCGCAAGAGGGAGCCAAGACCATTTCCAAGACAGCAATCAGTTTCGGGACCGCGACGCCCGGCGGCGGCTTTCCGCTCTATGGCGATGCCCTCGCCGAGGTGATGAACGCGGCTGACCCATCGCTCGCGATCACGACACGCAACACCAAGGGCAGCAACGAGAACATTCCGCTGATGGAAAAAGGCGAGCTCGATATCGCCACCGTCGCGGGCGAGCCGGCCTATGAGGCCTTCATGGGCATCGGCCGGCCGGCAACGCCGCTGAAAATCCTCACCGCGATGTATTCGAGCCCCGGCATGTTCGTGGTCAAGGCGGACAGCCCCTACAAGACGATCCGCGATCTCGTCGGCCAGCCCGTCGCGTTCGGCGCCAAGGGCTCGGGCCTGCCGATCCTGTCGCGCTATGTGCTCGATGGCATCGGGCTGAAGCAGGACGAGGATTTCAAGTCGATCTATCTCGACCGTGCCGGCGACGGACCGGCGATGGTGCAGGACGGCCGCGCCTCCGCGTTGTGGGGCGCCGGCATCGGCTGGCCCGGATTTGCCGCAGTCGCTTCAGCGCCCGGTGGCGCGCGTTTCATCGCGCCTGACGCCGGCGAGATCGCCCGTATCCGCGCCAGGCACACCTACCTCAAGCCGCTGACGATCCCCGCCGGCAGCTATCCCGGCCAGACCGCTGCGATCGACTCGGTCGGCTCCTGGAGCTTTGTCCTGACCCGCGCGGACCTGCCCGACGACGTCGCCTACCGCCTCGCGCGTACTTTGCATGGGGTTGAATTGGCCTTTTGCAAAAAGCTGGCCCAGGGCTGCGAAACCACGGCTGCCAACACGGTCGCCGCAGCTCCAAAGCCGGAGCTGATCCATCCCGGCGTGATGAAGTATTTGAAGGAGATCGGGGTAGCGAAGTGACGCGAATAGCGAGTGGCGAGTAGCGAATGGAAATCTACTCGCTACTCCCCATTCGCTATTCGCCCTATCTCACTTCTTCACCAGCGCACATTCCGGATTCGGCGGACCGAACGCCTCCTCGCCGGAGATCGTCGCCAGGATCTGATAATAGTCCCACGGATATTTCGACTCTTCCGGCTTCTTGACCTGCACCAGCCAGAGGTCGTGCACCATCAGATTGTCCTCGCGCAGTCTGCCGTTGCGCGAGAAGAAATCCTCGATCGGCTTCTCGCGCATCTTCGCCGCCACCTTCAGGGGATCGTCGGTGCCCGTCTCCTTGATGGCGTTGAGGTAGTGCATGACGGAGGAATAGACACCGGCCTGCCACATCGTCGGCATCCGGTTCATCTTCGCGAAGTAGCGCTTCGACCATTCGCGGGTCTTGTCGTCCATGTCCCAGTAGAACGACGTCGTCAGCAGCAGGCCCTGCGCCGCCGGCAGGCCCAGCGAATGGATGTCGGTGATCAGCGCCAGCAACGCGGCCATCTGCTGACCGCCCTTGAAGACGCCGAACTCGGCGGCGGTCTTGATCTCGTTCATGTTGTTCGGCGGACCGGCGGCAATGCCGATGATCTTGGCTTTCGAGGCCTGCGCCTGCAGCACGAAGGACGACAGGTCCGGCGTCGCCAGCGGCGGCCGTACCGAGCCCAGCACCTTGCCGCCGCTTTTGGTGACTACGGCGGCGGCATCGCGCTCGAGCGCGTGTCCGAAGGCGTAGTCGTCGGTGATGAAGAACCAGCTGTCGCCGCCGCGCTTGGTCACCGCCTGCGCCGTGCCAACCGCGAGCGAACGGGTATCGATGACCCACTGCATCGCGTAGGGCGAACAGGATTTGCCGTGGAAGTCCGCGGCGAGCGTCGAGTGGGTGATGAACAGCTTCTTCTTCTCATTGGCGATGCCTTGCACCGCGAGCCCGACTGCGGATACCGGCACGTCGACGATCAGGTCGACCTGCTCGACGTCGTACCAGCGCCGCGCGAGGCTGCCGCCGATGTCGGGCTTGAGCTGGTGGTCGCCGATCACGATGCTGATCGGCTTGCCCAGCACCTTGCCGCCGAAATCGTCGATCGCCATCTGCGCCGCGGTCACCGAGCCCTGGCCGGTCGGCGTCGAGGCCGGGCCGTTCATGTCGGTGAGCACGCCGATCTTGACGATGTCGTCGGAGACCTGCGCGGGCGCTGCCGTTGATGCGAGCAGCGCCACGGCACTTGCAGCCAACGCCGAAAATTTCCTGGAAAACATTTCGTTTCCTCCCTGGAGCACCGGCACTTCGGCCGTTTTGCTGTTGAGCGGCGGCTCGATAGCGCCAATTGGTCCCATTTGCAACTATCTTGGGAATAGTCCATTTGGCCTTATCGGGATTAGTCCCGCGGCCGCGGCCTGTCTGTCCCCACAACTGGGGACGTCGCCGCCAGGTGCGCAAATGGACCGCCCGCGAGCGGTATTTGGTTCTGTATTTCGGTCCGGATTCAGGGCATAGGCGGAAACCATGACCTCGCCACAGCGCCTGCCTGCATCGCTGACGCCGCTAGATGTTGCGCGAAATGCCCTGCTGAACGGACTGGAACCGGTCGTGCCGGTGGAACTCGCGCTGGCGCAAGCGCTGCGCTGCATCGCCGCCCACATGCCGAGGCTCGAAGCGCATCCGCCGCGCGATGTCGCGGCGGCCGACGGCTATGCCATGCGCGCGCACGATCTCGTCGGCGCATCCTCCTATTCGCCGCTGCCACTGCCTTCGACGCCGCGATGGGTCGAGGCCGGCGAGGTGATGCCCGACGGCTGCGATTGCGTGGTTGATGAGGACTCCGTCGACACCTCGGGTTCGATCGCACAAGTGATGGCGGAAGCCGCACCAGGGCAGGGCGTTCGCCGAGCCGGCAGCGGTATCGCCGCGGGAAGTATCGTTGTTGCGGAAGGCCGGCGCATCCTGCCGCGCGACCTCCTGATCGCGCGCGCCGCCGGTCTCGCAAGACTGCGGGTGCGCCGGCCGCGCCTGCGTCTCGTCAATATTCCCGGCGGCACGCTGACGGCGGATCTGATTGCCGAGAGCGCGCGCAATGCCGGTGCCGATGTGAACGTGATTTTGGCGGGAGGACGCGACGCGGCTTCGATCGCAGGCGCGCTCGATACGGCCGGCTGCGATCTCCTCATCACCATCGGAGGCAGTGGCGTCGGCCGCAGCGATGCGACCGTGCAGGCGTTGGCGGCGCGCGGTGAAGTCATCGCGCATGGCATCGCCCTGCAGCCCGGTCGCACGTCGGCCGTTGGCCGCGTCGGCAAGATGCCGGTCGTGGCGCTACCCGGCGCGTCGGATCAGGCCTTTGCGGCATGGTGGACGCTGGCGCTGCCGGTGCTGGATCGCCTGTCCGGCCGCCGGCCGCGCAAGACGCTCGGCTTGCCGCTGGCGCGCAAGATCGCGTCCCAGGTGGGCGTTGCTGAAATCGTGCTGCTGGAGCGCAAGGACCGCGCCTGGACGACGCTCGCTGCCGGTGAATTGTCGCTGGAAGCCATTGCCCGCGCCGAAGCCTGGCTCGCCATTCCCGCCGGTTCCGAGGGATTTGCGGCAGCCGCATCGGTCGATGCCTTTATGCTCAGGGAATGATAAGAGCATCGACATGACCAACGCCAACGCATCATTGCCAACGGCCAGCGACGGGATCGACCAGGACCAGTTCCTGACCATCCTGTCGCGCGAAGAGGCGATCGCGCGTTTCGAGGCCGCGCTGTTTCCGCGCACGGTGCCTGGCGAGCGCCGCAAGCTTGCCGATGCGCTCGGCTGTGCGCTGGCGGAAGACGTCACTGCGCCGATCGACGTGCCGCCGTTCGACCGCTCCAACGTCGATGGCTTCGCCGTGCGCTCTACCGATCTCGCTGCTGCGGGCGAGGGTTCGCCGGTGCGGCTGATACTCAATGATGAAGTGATCGCCTGCGGCACTGCGCCGATTCGGCCGGTGCTGTCGGGCACGGCGACGCCAATCGCGACCGGCGGTCCGGTGCCGCGCGGCGCGGACGCCGTCGTGATGGTCGAGCACACCCAACCCGCGGGAAATCGCGCGATCGAAGTCCGACGCGCGGTATCGCCAGGCCAATTCGTCTCCTATGCCGGCTCCGACATCGCGCGTGGCGAGGCGCTGTTGCGCGCCGGCACCATGATCGGCTCGCGCGAGATCGGTATGCTGGCCGCTTGTGGCATCGCCGAGGTCACCGTCGCGCGCCGCCCGCGCGTCGCCATCCTCTCGACCGGCGATGAACTCGTGCAGCCCGGTTCGCCGCTGCGCCCCGCTGCGATCTCCGATACCAACGGAGCGGTCGTCACCGCGGCGATTGCCGAGAACGGCGGCGAGACCAATTTCCTCGGTGCGATCCCCGACGACGAGCAGGCATTGGAAACCGCGATGCGCCGCGCGCTTGCGGCCAGCGATATGCTGGTGCTGTCGGGCGGCACATCGAAGGGGGCGGGCGATGTTTCGCATCGCATCATCGGCAGGCTGGGAAAACCCGGTATCATCGCCCACGGCGTGGCGCTGAAGCCCGGCAAGCCGTTGTGTCTTGCGGTGTGCGACGGCAAGCCGGTGGTCATCCTGCCGGGCTTTCCGACTTCCGCGATGTTCACCTTCCATGACATGATCGTGCCGGTGCTGCGCCGGATGGCCGGCCTGCCGCCGCGGAGCGACGCGAAGGTTGCCGCACGCGTGCCGGTGCGCATCGCCTCCGAACTCGGCCGCACCGAATTCGTCATGGTGTCGCTGGTCGAGGGCACCGACGGCCTGATCGCCTATCCCACCGGCAAGGGTTCGGGCGCGATCACGTCCTTTGCACAGGCCGACGGCTTTCTGAAGATCGATGCGCTGGCCGATCAGATGCCGGCCAATTCGGAGACCGACGTCACGC
>JAKFVP010000006.1 GCA_021732175.1 Bradyrhizobium sp. | reverse complement strand
GCGCGACGGTTTTGGTGACAATGAACGCACTCCGTCTCCTTCGCCTTCCGGCAACCGGACCTCTTGAACCTAAAGTCGCCAGAAAACCATAACTCAACAATGCCTCGCACTCAGAGAGCCCTTTCGTTGCTTCACCGATCATGCGTATCTTTGCTGCCGAAGAGAGTCCTTGTTTCGACCTTCCCACTCTTGTTCGCCGGCGTGATTCTCGGGTTAGCAATAGATGCTGCATTCGCAGCGCCCGGCGAAGCGGGCGGAACGACAAGGTTCGATCTCGCGCTTCTGGTCCGAATCGGCGTTGCCGTCGCGCTGGCCTTTCCCATTGGATGGGAACGCGAATTTCGCGGTTCGGAAGCAGGCGACCGTACCTTCATGCTCGTCAGTCTGGGAGCGGCTGCATTCACCGCCGTCGGCGTCGAGAACTTCCCGGCGACCGCTGAAAAGGTCATGGCGGGCGTCGTTACCGGCGTAGGATTTCTGGGCGGAGGCATGATCCTCAAAGATGGCGGCAACGTCCGAGGCTTGACCACGGCGGCCGCCATTTGGGCGACGGCCGCTGTCGGGATGCTCGCAGGGGTTGGCGAACTTCTCATAGCCGGGCTGGTGACGGGGATGGTGATCCTGATTCTGGAGTTTGAGTTTTTGCCCGTGGTCGGCCGTTTGGACGCGCGACGCTGGAGGCCGAAGAAAATTGATCAGGAAAAAAATGGACGCGAATTCTGACGGTTCTTTTAGCCCGGCATAGGCTGGGCGCGGGTTCTGCCGTCGCGTTTAACGGACCTATCGCAGGCGAAGGGCGATTATGATCGATCGGCGGAGGCAGAAGCCTCTCGATTCCTTGCCAATTGGGCAGGAGCCGAAAGGTTAGCTTTCGGGGTAATATGGGCATAATTAAATCGATCATCCGCACACAGCTTGGTTGTTAAAACTGACTGTCTCACTGAATTACATTTGGCATCTCGAACTCTGTGTCATCTTAATACGAGGAGTTTAAAATGGGCTTCGATCAATATCACGAACCGCCAGAAGAGCTTTCGCAGGAAACGCGTACCTTTGCGCGAATGATCACGTCGCTGATTGAGGAGGCGGAGGCAATCGGCTGGTACGAACAGCGGATGTCGCTCGAAAAAGACAAGGAAGCCAGGGCCATCATGGCGAACGCGCAAAAGGAAGAGTTCAAGCATTTTGGCATGAACCTTGAATTCCTTCTTCGCCGCAACGAGGATTGGCGAACCGAGCTTCAAGGCATTCTATTCACGAAAGGCGACATCGTTAAGCTAGGCGAAGCTGCCGAGAAGAAGGTCGACTGATTCACTCATGGGGGTTGCCATGGTCGATAAGAGATCGATCCCGCGGAAAAAAGTATTCAAGGCCGGAAAGATCACATTCGGCGGATCCGTTATCGACTGCACCGTCCGAAATCAAACAGTGTACGGGGCTTTGCTGGAAGTGGAGAGCCCGCTTGGAATTCCACGGCACTTTGTCCTGGATATTGCGGTCGATCACTTTCGGCGCGAATGCGAAGTTGCATGGATGAAGGAAAAGCGGCTGGGGGTGGTTTTTCGAGGAGGCTGACCGCTGAGATTGGTGAATTGGGAGGCGAGCTTCCGATGTTGAAACTAGCGCTCACGTTGGCGTTTTGTCTTGCCGCAGCGGACGCTCAAGGCAGAGCCTCGGGCGTTGCTCAAGGCGGCTGGTCGAAACTTTCGGCTGCGCAAATGCATCGCCTTCCCAAAGCCGTCCGTCTGTCGCTTCATCAAGCACAAGCGGGGTGCGGGACAGATGCGATCAGGGTCAGGAACGGCTTTGCAACATATTTGCCGACCTCTGCTGGGCGACAGGTCATCACGATTCACTTCGAACATGTTGAATGCGGCAACGGTCAGCTTTGCGCGCCTGAAGGATGCCTTCACCGCGTGATCTTCTCGAGCGCTGATGGCAAGGTTCAACGCGCTATCTGGCGGGGAAAAGTCCGCGAAATCGATACGGCGTTCTTCGCTGGCAGTCTGCTTATCGAAATCGATTGCAGTGAAGCAAACCGCGTTTGCAAGCGTCAGTTGAAGTGGAACGGTAAAAGCCTGCAGATCTCGACAAGCAGTGGAGCTATTCGGGCACGTTAGCGAGTTTGCTTATTTCATTGATGTCCTGCGAGTCTTTCAGCAACTTGCTCGCGACTTCATAGGACCGGTTAAGCTCGGCCAAGCGGCTCATCTCGATCGTCGGCTGAACATTTGATTGTTCCAGCATGGCTTGCAGTACCGTCGCCGAGCCCGCATTCGCTTTTGGCAGTTGAGCGGACCGAAGCAAATTGCCTCCTGCTGCCTCTAGCCTTGCGCCGGGGTCAAAGCTGACAAGCTTCAGTTTTCCGAGTTCTACTTGTTGCATTGAAACACGGCCGGAGGGGTCGATTGTGATCTCACCCGCTCGGGGAGGAACGGTTATAACGCCATTATCGCCAAGAACGGGCAGACCTTCCAATGTCACCAGACGGCCCTTGGCATCCAAACTAAAGGAGCCGTCGCGGGTGTATCGCTCCCCCTGGCTCGTCTGGATTGCAAAATACGCATTTCCGTTGATTGCCAAGTCCAACGGATTGCCGGTAGACCGGAAGGCGCCAGACGCAGAGGATGTAAAAGGCAGCGCCGCATCGACCAGCGACAACGGGCGTTCAGGCTTTTCACCTATTTCGGGGGGCTTGTCGGGCTTGAGATATTCTTGAAAGGCGAGCTGCTTGGCTCGATAACCTGTCGTTTGGCTGTTCGCCACGTTGTTCGCGGCAACATCGAGCCGGCGCTGGAGCGCCATCAATCGCGAGAGACTGATGAGAGTGGTTTCTCCGACCAACTGAACCTCTGCGTTGCCGAATCAATGCAACGTTAATCGGAATTAGGGGTTGCGCCAAGATCAGAACTGACGCACCCAGCGCGAGTGTCCTGAACAGGAAAATTTGGCCACTGCACGAACGTGATGTGAGCCGGGTGCAATAGTAACAATGGCAGGAGACATTCGATGGCTGGCCCTAAACATACCAAGCCGTCCGCTGACCCTTTCAGCTACGAGGATTTGGACACCGCGCCGTTTATATATTTTGACATTGTGCCCGTCCACGGCACGATGGGCGGCTGCTTGCAGATCGAAGTTGCCGCCCGCGTTTTGACCCCGGCACCGGGAGGAAAGGTTGAAGTAAAATTCCTGACGACCGGACGGTTGAGGTGCACCAGGGCGGCTGCAGCCAATCTTCGCGACGCGATCGATTTGGGATTGCGCATGATCGATCAAACCGAACAAGGCCCCGCCGTCGCAGCAAAGTTGAATTGAACAGTAGGCATGGCAGCATGCTTACTTCGTTAAGACGCAGCAAGAGCTGCAGCTGGACATCCGTCGTTTTTTCATTGCCGGCGAACGTATTCGCGCACGGGAGAACACCTTGCGCGCTAACAATTGGTAACGTTCAGGCACGCAACGCGGGAAGGGCACAGTTCGTCTATCATCAGGTTGCCTTTGCGGAAGACTTAAGCCGAAGCGATGCAAGGCCGTCGGGCTGAAGGAAGGTCGGCCGGGCGCATTGGAAGAGGACCTTGCTCATGCGCCCGGCCTTCCGGCATCTTGTGAGGGATGCGCGGAATCGAAGTTCAGTGACGACGGCGGTGCCCCGGCCTAACCGCTACAACAGGCTGGTTGTAGCCTCGATTCCAAGAGCGCTGCATACCTCGATTGCCATAACTGCCGGCGTGACCGCCCATCTGAGCACGCGAACTGTGGTGGCCTGACCTGACTACCGGGTCCGCGGCCGCAATGCGAGGTGTCGCGATCATGATGGCAACAAACGCACCCAGCAGAAAAACTGATTTCTTCATTTTATTCTCCGACGATGAGGGGCAGCAACATCTGTTGGGCACGATGGTTCCTCAAGTGAGCTCAAATGCGTTGACAGTTCCACTTCTCCTCGCTTTTTTTCCTGTCATATATCGATCTGGCACGCCCTTCGCGTTACCTGTCGCGGTTAGAGGGGAACTGCGGTTTGCCGCGAGACGTCGGTTCGAACGCAGGGTCGATTGCAGTTTGTCTTACCGCTCAGCCGGACAGGCGATCAACGGCGGGGGCCTTTTGGTCGCGAGGCCCGGAGGCTTGGATGGCCGCGGACGGCGCGAGCAACGCCGTCCGTAGGATAATAACCAGCCGTCTGCCATTGATTGAGAACAGGATCGCTGCAAGGCCGAGATATGCCCAAGCCAGCCAGGTGAGCGTAGCGATGGTACGCGCCTCATCATTTCTGTAGTGGAAGGCGAGGTAAACCTGCACGCTGAACAGACCTAACAACGCCAGCGCCGAGGTGACGCTGAGGCGCAGACGCAACAGCAGCGCGAGGCCGAACAAAGATTGAGCCGCCGTGAGGAAGAATTCCTCGCTTTGCCGGGCGTCGAGAGGCAGCGCAGAAGCCACGCCCGCTCCGACACTCATTGCCAGCGGCAGCATCCCGACGAGCAGCGTCCACTGGTTGATCTTGTCGCTGATCATCGCGGTTAGCCCATTACCGGCGCGGTTGGCGAGTACAAACAGCACCGCAACCGATACCGCAGGCGCCTCGCTGGCGAGCGGGGCCAGCCACTGGATCAGCAAAAACTCATTGATCCCGATGACCCGCCCGGTTTCCACCATTGCTTCGGCAAAGGGCTCGGCGGCCGCCAGAATGACGGCGCAGGCGACAACGACGAGGCCGCCCATGGCTGCCCATTGTTTCCCGGGGGAGAGCTTGTTCAGCGCGGCGGCGGGTCCGGGTTCTTCCTGCTCGCCCGGATCGTCGGTTTTTGGCAGATTGCGCACGCGCCACACATACGCGCCAAAGATCGCGGCCAGCACGAGGAAGTCAAAAAGCGTGATGCGGCCCTTGAACAGAATGACAAAGGCGTAAAGGCTGGCGAGGAGGAGGCACCCAATTTCAGCGGCATTTGAGGGTGCGAGGTCGATCGAGCGGTGCCGGTCCTTGATCCAGTGCAACAGAACCATCAATGGCCACGCGAGCCCAACGAGCAGGCGGTTGGCCCCCGTCATATTGGCTGCGGCATAGTGGACGTACTGCGATTCCGGGCCCGCACGCCCGGCCTGGTAGGCGTAATAGAGATCCACGGCGTATTCCGGTAGTACGGTCACGAGCGCGACGACCGCAAGGATGAGGCCCTGCGAAATGTGCTGTTCGGCAGCTTCGGCGCCCCAAGACAGCAAAAATCCGGCCGCCAGAATAGCAACGCCGAAAATTGCCGCGTCGAGAACTGGGCTGGGACGCAGGCCAACGAGCCGAAAGATAACAGCCGGCGCGATCGCCAGCAGCGCGATTGCGACCAAGATCAAAAAGCGTCTCAAGTGGAACTCCTTTGCTAAATGTGCTGCCCCTCGCGAGGATAAATACATATGAACGGCCCCCGTGCAGCCGATGTGCGCTTAGGGGACATCCCGGGCAGGTTTTCCGAAAGTCATGACCCGGTAACCATAACCTCCGAGCGCCAGTATCAGGACGGTATTGCCGGCCGGCTCGATCCACCCTGCTACGTCCCGATAACGTTCGGCAAGGACGTAACCCGCCGCGGCGAGTAGCCCGTCCAAAGAAACGTTCCAAGGGTGGTGGAGAGGAGAAAGGGCATAAGCGGCATACCGGCAACACCGGCCGGCACAGAGATCAGCGTGCGGACGCCTGGGACGAGCCGGCCCACCAGGACCGCCGCCCACCCGCGGCGCGCAAACCAGGCGCTGGCTCGGTCGATCTCCGCTGGGCTCAAGGTCAGCCAACGTCCATGGCGCCCCGAAAAGCTCTTCAGGCGCTCCGGGCCGATCAATCGGCCCACCCCATACCCGAAGAGCGCTCCTGCAAGCGATCCAATCGTACCGGCAAGCACAATGCCGAATAGGGTGAGTTGCCCGCGCGCCGCGACGAACCCCGCCAGCGGCATGATGATCTCCGAGGGAATTGGGGGAAAAATGTTTTCCGCCAACATGAGAAGGCAGATGCCGAAATACCCTCCGCGCTCGACGGGCTTGGGTTACCCAATCGAACAGCTTGGCCTCCATTGATGATACCCTTGGGAACAAAACAAACGCGACGGGATCATCATGCGTTCCGTTCCAAGGCGACCTTTATCGAGAAGACACAGAGATCAGCGGCTAATGACAGAGATCCCCACATCAGACCATCACATGCAACATGTCGCGCCCGGCATACCGGCGTCTGCTCCACTTCTGCAGCCCGGCTTGACCTGTTGGCGGTTGGCGCGCGCTGCCCGATTGGCTCCGATTATTGACGCTGCTCCCTACTTTAGACTCGTTCGAGATGCCCTGCTTCGGGCGCGCCATTCTGTCCTCTTCATCGGCTGGGAGTTCGATACCCGCATCAAGCTGGACCCCGACGCCACCCTTCCTGGCTTGCCGGACCAACTGGGGCCGTTCCTCAACGCTCTCGTCGAGCGTCGCCCCGAACTCTGCGTGCGCGTGCTGCAATGGAACCTGGGTCTCATCGGAACTCTGATTCGCGGCGCAACGCCCCTCTATCTGCTGAACTGGATGACCAGCAAGCGCTTCCAGTTCCGGTTAGATAACGCCCATCCACCCGGTGCAGCCCATCATCAGAAGCTCGTCGTCATCGACGACACCCTCGCATTCTGCGGTGGCATCGACATGACAAACGACCGCTGGGACACCTCCCACCACAGGGACGGGGATCCGCGCCGGGTGCGACCCTCGGGCCGAGCCTACGGCGCCTTTCACGATGCGACCATGGCCGTAGACGGTCCCGCGGCGGCGGCCTTGGGCGACCTTGCCCGTGAACGCTGGCGCCGGGCCACGGGCGAGCGGATCGAGCCGCCCCCGGCAGGGGACTTTGATCTCTGGCCAGGCGACCTAGCGCCTTTGCTACGCGATGTAGAGGTGGGTATTGCCCGCACCGAGCCAAATTATCAGGGCCGGACTGGCGTGCGGGAGATCGAGGCGCTGCATCTGGCGGCGATCGCCGCCGCGCGCCGTGCGATCTATATAGAGGGCCAATATTTTGCCGCGCGCTGCATCGGCGAGGCGCTCGCGGCGCGTCTGCGCGAACCGGACGGCCCGGAAATCGTCGTGATCAATTCGGAACGCGCTAGCGGGTGGGTAGAGCAAAAAGTGATGGGCGCCGCCCGTGAACGGCTCGTCGCATACCTTCGGGAAGCCGACCGGCACGGGCGGTTTCGGATCTACCGCCCGGTGACGGCCAACGGCGCGCCGATATACGTCCATGCCAAGGTGCTCGCCATCGACGATCGCTTGCTGCGGATCGGTTCCGCGAACCTTAACAATCGATCAATGGGTTTTGATACAGAATGCGACCTCGCCATTGAAGCACGTTCAGGCGCAGTTGACGCAACTGTCATATCGGAGGGCATCACTGCAATCCGCAACAGGCTTCTGTCAGAACACCTCGGGACAGATCCAGCCACACTTGCGGCCGTCCTCTCACGCGCCAGTGGCTCGCTCATCAGCGTCGTCGACAGCTTCCGACGCGATTCCGGCCGCACGCTTGTGCCGCTCAAGACCTCCGAGGCCCATGGAAAGCCGCTGCGCGAGGGGGAACTTCTCGACCCGGAGCAGCCTGAGCCGATATTGTCGATGGTGATGCACGCCGTTCAAGACCGCTTGAGTCGAAGATGAAGGTCTGTAGTTCGTCTGAACGATGTGTTCGACCCAGTATCCGCGCTGTCACAAACGCAAGATTGGGGGGTTACCGCGAATTCATCAACGCGCTCATCCGCCGTTCATCCCGGAACCTTTATTGTTGCTGTGAGTTTTTAGGACACAGGAGATCAACATGAAACTTAGATATGCTCTTGCAGGGTTGGCAGCTTTCGGCGCCACAGCTCTCTCGATGGGGTCGGTCTCAGCACTCCCAATGGGACCGGTTACGGGTCCTTCGAACCTGGAGCAGGTTCGGTTGGTATGCGATCGGGACGGTCGATGTTACCGCACCCGCCCACGCGTTTACGCCGCACCAAGCTATGGATATGGGCCCAGCTATTACGACTACGGGCCGAGCTATTACGGTAGCTACGGCTACGGTGGACCGGCCGTTACCTTTGGCTTCGGCGGCGGCCACCACGGTGGCTTCGGTGGTGGCCATGGCGGCGGCTTCGGAGGCGGTCATGGTGGTGGACACCACGGCTGGTAGTGAGCATTTCTGACGAACTTTGAAGCTTCGTTGGTAGATACAAGTTCACAAGTAGGAATACCCAAAGGCCTTGTTTGGCAGCGTAAGTAGCCAGTAGAGATGGTATCTCAGCGTGGTCGTTGACCCCCTCGCACTGCTGCGAGAGCGTCTCTACAGCCCCGTTCGTCGCCCTGTTCATCCAGCGTGCGAGCACGATCCAGTAAAGCCCGGTCATGCCGCTCGTCGGCAGACGCCTGCTGCCGGCCGTCGGCGACGGAACCCGGCGTGGGCTGACGATGCAAGTTGGCATCGCGCGACTGATGAGCGGTACCGTCTTCCTTGTTCGGCGCTAAGGCGTCCATCGCTGCTTTCAGCTGAGCAATCTCCGTAGCACAGCGTCCAGCACGAGCCGCACAAGTTGGAAGCGCCATCGCGCCGATTGTAAGGAAAGTCGCGGTGCAGGTCCGAAGCCCAGAAGCGTTTTTTCCTGCCAATCGTATTCCCTCCAAGTACCCTCCAAGCAAGGTTTCTTTCGAGCTTATCACGAAAACAACTTCATGAGTACTTGTTTCACGTATCACGATCCGCAAGATTCCGCTGGTCAGAAACCATTAGGAGGAGGTCAGAAATATTAGAAATTGGCGTCAAACTTTAAGCTACGAAGGCGACTGGGGGCGCAGGATTAAATCGCCCACATTTCGATCCCTCAACGCTTGGACGCTTTAATATTTGGGAACGCTTCCCCGCGATCTTCATTGGCTCTTCAAAATCCGGGACTGATCCCAAAGTGTTGGAGGGCTCAGGAAAGATCGTGCGCGGATCGGAAGGGCCCGTTATATTGCCTCGCATGATGATCGCCATGAGTGGGTGGGAGATGTTATCCCATCTCATTAACCTCGCAATAGCATACGTGCTTGCACTCCCGATTGGCTGGAATCGAGAGCGGGCGGAACGCAGCGCTGGCATCCGGACGTTTCCACTTGTTGCAATGGCCGCATGTGGCTTCGTGCTGGTCGCAATCCGTATCCTCGGGCCAGATTCCATCGGCCAAGCGCGGATCTTGGAAGGGTTGATTACGGGGGTCGGCTTCATCGGCGGTGGCGCGATATTGAAACACGGGACGCAAGCCTTGGGTACGGCCACAGCCGCAAGTCTGTGGTCAACAGGCGCGCTCGGGGCGGCAGTCGGCTATGGCTTGTACGACATCGCCGCGATATTGAGCGCCGTAACCTATGTCACGTTGCGGTACGCTCCATTGAAGGAGATCGCCCGCGAAGATGGAGCCAAGGACCGCTGAACATGGCATCTCAAAATGAGTGCCGAGGATCAAGAGTGCGGCGCAGCAAAGATAGTAAATGAGCCAGCGACGATCAATAGGCACAATGTGCTTTCGCACAGTGGCACAAACCAGCAAAATAAACCAAAAGTAGTCTTTTGCCATCGTCAGCCAGTGCCTTGTTGGCCCAGGGATGCCGGCACGGAACGAGACGTTACCGACGGATTCGAAGTTATCAAGGTTACTCTCTGATGCCGGCGCTTTTGCGCGAGCGTGCGTCGCTGACGGCGAAGTTTAAGTTATGAACTTGGCGAACTCGATCGCGCTCTGCGGCGTATTAGCTCCGGCAACGTGGCAGACGGGCACCCAAAAAGTTGGTTGTATCAATGTAGTGGGAAAAGGAAGAACGGTGAACTTACCTTAATGACGGCCATGCTGCCCACCAAAGTGGCGCCCCCGAAATGATTGTCCACCGAAATGATGCCTACCAATGACTGTATCTGTTCTGCGGCCCAACGGTTTGCTTGCAGCACCTCACAGCGGCTGGAACTGCTGCTATAGAACTCTGAGCTGCAATAGCTAAGAGAAATAAGGATGCCCCCAACCAACACTGCGATGTTTCTCACCATAATCTTCTAGATGCCAACTGACGACGCCCCAGAATGGGTGAGATTCCGCCACGCCGCGGTAGGGCTCACTTGCCGCCGTGTCGACGGATTGGGATCTAATGCAAAGCCGGTCGAAGCCTCCCGGCCAGCTTTTCAACGTTAGCGATGAGGCATGTGATGTCCACCTGTCCACCGCGGGCACCGCTTATGCAAGACCGAGCGATGACACTTTCGCGGCGAACTCTAGAATGTTTTTAAGACGCCGGTACGCTATGCAGATTCGTGTCAAGTGGAGCTTGAGATCTTCATCGAGCAAGCGACTGCGGATCAGTACACCAAACGATTCTCTTATAGTCGAAGCCGACTTCGATAGTCGGCTTGAGCACGGCAAAAAAAGGCGAGATGTCGAAATCACGAGGGGTATATAGAGAAGAGTCACGTATATGAAAAAGCTCCTTCCGAGCATGACCACTTTCTATCAATGTAATCGTAGGCAAAATTGGGTAACCTACCTCCATGAAAGCTTGGGCGATGAGGGTGGAGCAAATAAGTCGGGTGGGGTCGCCCGAGCCCAACGCAATCATTCGCCGCCGCCACCGCTGTGGCACCGGTAGCGGCAGCAAATATCGCCCAAGATCGATAAGATTTTTGAGATCGTACTTGAGTCCAATTTTAGCCACCGCGTAGTTGCAGACTTTTTCGCAGTCTTCCGGTGACAATCCGACCGGTCGGCATATACGAGTATGAAATTTGAAATACTTTGAGAGCGCGACGCAAGTGATGCCGTCATCGAGATTCGATTCGACTAGCTCGGCTTTGCCGTCCTTTGTGGATCCAACGTAGAGTGCGGCGTGAGACCAGGTCGAGCGTGTGAGATATTTGATTATGCCAGAGATGCGATTGCGACCTTCAATCAGCAGAATATCGCCTGGTCTGATTGAGGCTTGGAGCGCGCTCGGATCAGCCGGGGTAAACGGCTCATAACCCGGCGCAGGTCGCTGCAAATAGGCAGCGATCAAGCGCCCAAGGCGATCAAGGACCCACTTCATGGAGTTACATTCCGATGGTTAGAATGACCAATTCAAGCCTGCTTAAGTTGGAAGGTCTTCCTGCGTAGGCACTCGCATTCGTCTGGCGACCGGTGTCAAAGGCGACCTCGGCTACCTTCTACATCGTTACTACCGTTGAAGGACACAGCGATGCTGTGTCGCCTCCCGTGGTTGGTCGTTCGGCTTGTTCTATCAGGGCGTTCTTTCTGCGCTCGGATCGCAGGTGCGCCTACAAAAGCCCAATGCTGTTCCCGATATATTCTGGCTAGTCGTTCTTCCTTTGTTTATGTGCAGTTTGTGCCACGGACGGGAACATGGGTTCGACCGTTATCAAGCTCACGGACTTGCTTATTAGATGCGGAGGGTTGGTGCGCCGGAGCACGCCTCGATCAGATTGTCGGCCTAAGTCGATAGAAATTACATCATGATTTCAATGACATACGAGTTCGCAGTTTTATTCTGAATGGCGCACCAAGCTTCGCTGCTTCGCAGCTACGCTTGGCGAGCCAGACTCCACTCTCTCGTAGCGAAGCGGCGAAGGCTGCCGCGGCGTAGCTTTAGCGAAGCCGGGCGCTCCGAACTCGAACAGTGGCCTTCCTCCAGCCTGCAACATTCAAAAGCTGAGCTTGTTTTCCGTTCCCGCAAGCAGCCGCCGTATGTTTTCCCGATGCTTGAAGATGATCATTAGCGCCATCAGGGCCGCGAAGATCTGAAAGTAGAAGCTGCTGCCAAACGCGGGGATGAATGAAAGGGCCACGAAAAATATCGACGCGGAAATCGTGCCGAGGGAAACGTAGCGGGTCAGCGCGACGATCAGCACGAAGGCGCCGAGACTGATGAGCGCCATGACCCAGTTGAACATGAACATCACGGCCGCCGCCGTGAGCGCTCCCTTGCCGCCTTTGAACCCGAAATACACCGGCCAGTTATGGCCGATCACCGCGCCTGCGCCGGCAGCCAAAAGGCTGATGCAATCCCTCGCCTCTCCCGATTGAGCGTACACTCCAATCTGCAGCCCGATCAGGCAGGCAAGGACGCCCTTCAGGATATCGCCCGCCAGAACCAGCGCCGCGGCGGATTTGCCGAGTACCCGCAGCGTATTGGTGAGCCCGGCGCTCTTGCTGCCGAGGCTGCCGATATCCTTGCCGTAGAGTTTTCCGACGATGACTGCCGTGTTGAGGCTGCCCAGCAGATAGCCCGTAGCGAAGGCGGCAATTACTTTCAGGATATCGATCATCTTCTATTTCATGTCTCGATGCCGGAAGCCGTCCGCCGTCAAACTGACTACCTTGCACATGAGTATGTCAAACGCAGGACGAAGCGGGCGACATGCGCTCTCGTTCTCACGACGCGATCTCGTCTGAGTTTTGCCAATTCGTTGGCCCTCTCCAAACAGAGGGCGCAGGGAAGGCCGGGCGCCGACTGCGCCCGCTAGTCCGTGTGCAATGGGTAGAAAGAAACGCACACGGGTTTGACAGGTACAGCCAGGACATCCCGGCCTTCCCCGCGCAATGGCTTTACGGCTTATACGTGCTCACCCCGGGGAACGGCCTTTCTTGCCCCCGTTGCCAAGCCCGCACAGGCAGGCCGGATAGACGCCAGGGTCGCGGCGCCA
>JAKFVP010000005.1 GCA_021732175.1 Bradyrhizobium sp. | reverse complement strand
AGTCAGGATCGGGGTCGAGCGACTTCGAGCTCGTCGTGCCGATGAAGCGGCTGTAGCAGCCTGAACCGGCCAGCACGGACAATTCGCTGCCGGCGCCGTCGTCGCGCAGCACCAGGATCCCGGCACAGTCGACATTGAGCAGCGAGGCGAGCTGGGTCAGCACGCCCTCGGCGAGCCGCTGCATCGACTTGAAGTCGTACAGCGTCGAGGCCGCGTCGATGATGATCTCGAGCCCGCGCCGTGTCTGCACCATACGTTCGAGCTGCTGGTAGCTCCGCAGCGCCGCGGTCAGCGAGGTGAACAGCTTGTCGGCGGTGAGTTCGGTCTTCGCCTTGTAGTCGTTGATGTCGTACTGGACGATGACGCGGCGCTCCGGCGCCTGGCCGGGCTGGCCGGTGCGCAGGATGATGCGCACGGTCTCGTTCTTGATCTCGTTGCGAATGTATTCGACCAGTTCGAGGCCGGCGATGTCGGTCTCCATGATGACGTCGAGCAGCACGGCGGCGATGTCAGGATGCTCGCGCATCAGCTTGCGGCCTTCGGCCGCAGAATAGGCCGACAGGATCTCCAGCGTCGCGCCGTTCAGATTGTAGTCGCTGAGCGCAAAGCGGGTGCCCTCGTGGACGGCGGCGTCGTCATCGATGACAGCGATCTTCCATTTGCGAACGGACGTGTCCTCCGGGGCATGCCCGGTATCGTCGATCAGGTGGAGGACATCGTCCTGTTCGGCCATTGCTCGGTTCCGTCCGCTGCTTCGTCTACTACCGTCGGGGCGCCCCGGGCAACCCGCGGCATGATAATTCGAAAAGTAGTGCCTTGTCCCTGCCTTGACTCGAGCAGAATCCGCCCGCCGAGCTGCTGGGTCACGAGGTTATAGACGATGTGGAGGCCCAGTCCCGTGCCGCCTTCGTTGCGGCGCGTCGTAAAGAAGGGGTCGAATGCCTGCCGCTGGACGTCAGGCGTCATTCCGGCGCCGTTATCGGCGAAAATGATCTCCACATCCTCGGCGCCGCGGGGCCGCGCCGAAATCGAGATGGTCCCGGAACGCCCGTCGGCGAAGGCATGGTTCGCCGCGTTCAGGAACAGGTTGGTTAATATCTGGCCGTACGAGCCGGGATAGCCGTCGATCAAGAGCCCCTCGGGCACGTCGACCGAGAGCTGGATCGCCGAGCGCTTCAGCACAGGCCGCAGGCTCGCCACGATCTGGTCGGTGGATTCCGAAAGGCTGAATTGCCGCCGCTCGGCGTGGGAGCGGTCGACCGCGACCTGCTTGAACGACTGGATCAGTTCGCCGGCGCGGTGCAGGTTCGCCACCAGTTGCTGGGCGGCATCGCGCGAGGCATTGACGAATTCGTCGAGCTTGGAGCGGCGCAACTGGTTCGAGTTCAGCTCGGCCTGGAAGGAATCGGCGCGGCGGGCAAAGCTCGATGCGACCGTGAGACTGATGCCGATCGGATTGTTCACCTCGTGCGCCACGCCGGCAACGAGGCCGCCGAGCGCGGCGAGCCGCTCCGCGTCGATCAGGTTCTGCTGGGCGGCATTGAGTTCGAGCAGCGCCGCTTCGGCCTTTTCCTTCGCGGCGCGCAGTTCTTCCTCGGTCTTGCGCTTGGCCACCGCATTGTCGCGGAACACCTCCACCGCGCGCGCCATGGCGCCGACCTCGTCGCGCGCCTTGGTGCCCTGTACCTCGCGGTCAAAGTCGCCGTTCATGATCGCGCGCATCGACGTCATGATCTGCTGCAGCGGCAGGCGGATCGACAGCGCAATGACGACGCCGGCGGCGAGGATGATGCCGAGGAACAGCACCGCGATCGACGTCACGCGGCGGGAAATGTTCGACAGCGTGCGATCGAAGGTCTCCTGCGCCTTCTGCTCGCGCTGGCGCATCTTCACCGAAAGATCGTCGATGGCGCCGATCGCGTCGGCCTGGCTGGCGTCGATCGTGTTGCGCAACAATTCGGTACGGTTGGCGAGCTGATCGGACAGCTTGCCGAGTCCTTCGCGCAGGTCCCGCGTGCGCTGTAATAGCCGTTGCAGCGCGAGCCGCTGCAGATCGTTCTCGGCGAGATCGCTCATCACCGGAATCGATTTTTCGATCGTTTCGGTATTGCGCCGGGCGTCCTCGGCCGACGAAGAGGCGACCGACAGGTAATAAGCGTTGGCGGCGACCAATAGCGCGGTGAAGGCCTCGCGCGACTTGCCGAGCGAAGGCCAGATCAGCGCGTCGCGATGGCCGGTGGCGCCCTCGATAATGGAATAGAGCCCGGCCATGTCGCGCGCCGGGCCCAGCACCTGATCGTCATAGGTCTTGGAGATCTTCGACTGCACGGCGCGCAATTCGCCAAAGCCGTCGAGGAAGCGGCTGGTGACGCGTTCGAGCTTCTCCACCGACCCCGACAGGACAGGGTCGGTCGAGGCGCGCGTGGTCAGCGTGCCCAGCACCGCCTCGCGCAGCAGCAGGATTTCCGCGAACAGTTCCGGGCTCGGCTGGTTGATGTAGCGGTGGATCAGGTTCTGCAGCCGGCTGGTCTCGGTTTCCAGCATGGCGAGGATCTTGTCGGACTCGCGCACCTGGCGCACATCGTCCCAGGCCGATCCCAGCACCTTGGCGCCGTTCCAGATCAGCGCGGCCAGCACCAGCACCACGGCGGAATTGAGCAGCGCGATCGACAGGATGCGCCAGCGGATCGGCACGGCGCGGACCAGCTGCACGACGCGGACGCGCGCGCGGGCGACGAAATTCGCCGGCCTTTCCATCGCCCCGTCCTGGTCGTTCACAGCCAAACCCTGTTCACTCCACGTTTCGAATGCGTTCGATCAGCTTTGCGGAAGCCGGATCGCGCTGCACCTTGGCATAGATGCCGGTCATCGCCGCCTCGAACGGCTTCCTGTCGATATCACTTACGATCATGACGCCGGCGGTTTCAGCCTGCTTGCGCGACTGCAATTCCAAATCGCGCCATTTTTCGCGCATGAACTGGCCGGAACGCCGCGCTTCCTCGCGGAAGATCCTGCGATCTTCCGGCGACAGCGTCTCCCAGGCCTTCAGCGACATGACAAGGACTTCCGGGCTCATCGTGTGTTCCGTGAGCGTGTAATGGCCGGCATGCTTGTAATGATCCGTGGTGACGAAAGAAGGCCAGTTGTTCTCGGCGCCGTCGATCAGCTTGTTTGCAAGTCCCGTCAGCACTTGGCCATACGGCATTTCTACGGGGGTGGCGCCGAGCGCGCGCATGGTCTCGCGCATCTGCTCGGATTGCTGCACGCGGATGCGCAGGCCCTTCAAGTCGTCGAGCGAGCGCACGGGGCGGACATTATTGTAGATCGAACGTGCTCCCGAATCGTAGAAGGCGAGCCCCACAAAGCCATACGGCTCGAAACTGCCGAGGATTTCGTTGCCGATCGGCCCGTCCAGCACTTTCTGCATGTGCTCGATGGAACGGAACAGGAATGGCAGCGCAAGCACGTTCATCGATGGGATGACATTTCCGATCAGCGCCACATTGGTGCGGTTGAGGTCGATGGCGCCGGCGCGGGTCTGCTCGAGCGTTTCCTTTTCCTCGCCGAGCTGCCGCGAATGGAACACCTTGATCTCGTGCCGCCCGCCGGAGCGTTCCGAGATCTGACGGCCCATGAAACGCAGGGCCTGGACGGTTGGATAGTCCTCGTTCTGGGTGTCGGCAGCGCGGAACTCGCGCGCAAGCGCACCCGTCGAGCCGGCCGTCAAGAGCAGCGCGACAACAACAAACACCGTCCGCTGAAGCTCGGCGCGGCCAAACACGTTCAAACACTCATCCCCTTGGTGAAGGAGTCTGTGGAGGAAGCAAAAGGTTCAACGCTTTTTTAGCAGAAGCCGGCCGGTCATGGCCATCCCGCCAAGGTTTTGGTTGATTTCGTTAATTGTGCGGCCGCGTGCAGGGTTTCCCGATTGCAACCGGCGGCCTGCGGACTTAAGCAGTGGCGCCTGATAAAAGGCTGCTTCGTCGCGAATTGCCGGGAGACTTGTTCGATCGTGAGACGTTTCAAAACATTACTGCGGCTGGCCGCCACGATTGTGGCCATCGGCCTTGGCCTCGGATCGCCCGCCCATGCGGTCACCGATATCCATTGGTGGCACGCGATGTCGGGCGAACTCGGCAAGCAGCTCGAGAAGCTCGCGGCCGATTTCAACGCCTCGCAGAGCGAATTCCGTATCGTCCCCGCCTACAAGGGCAATTACACCGAGACGGTGACGGCCTCGATCTTCGCGTTTCGTTCGCGCAGCCAGCCGGCCATCGTGCAGGTCAACGAGATCGCGACCGCCACCATGATGGCGGCGCGCGGCGCGATCTATCCCGTCTACGAGCTGATGCGCGACCAGAAGGAGGAGTTTTCGCCGGGGGCGTATCTTCCCGCCGTCACCGGTTACTATTCCGACGTCGCCGGCAACATGCTGTCGTTTCCGTTCAACGCCTCGACGCCGATCCTCTATTACAACAAGGATCTGTTCAAAAGCGCCGGGCTTGATCCCGCTGTTGCGCCGAAGACATGGGCCGATGTCGGCGCCGCCGCGAAGAAGCTGCGCGCGGCGGGCGCGCCGTGCGGCTTCACCACGTCGTGGCCGTCCTGGATCAATGTCGAGAATTTTTCCGCCTTCCACAACGTGCCGCTCTCGACCAGCTCGAACGGCTTTGGCGGGCTGGATGCCGAACTGACGTTCAACAATGCGCTGGTGGTGCGGCACATCGGCCAGCTCCAGGAATGGCAGACCACCAGGACCTACGACTACAGCGGCCGCGGACAATCCGCCGAGCCGCGCTTTCAGAAGGGCGAATGCGGCATCTTCATCGGCTCCTCGGCGACGCGCGCCGACATCAGGAAGAATTCGAAGTTCGAGGTGGGCTACGGCATGCTGCCCTATTGGGGCGATGTGGCGGGCGCGCCGCAGAACACCATCATCGGCGGCGCCACGCTGTGGGTGCTGCGCGATCGTCCGGGCGCGGAATACCGCGGTGTCGCAAAGTTCTTTGCGTTTCTCTCGAAGCCCGAGGTGCAGGCGGCCTGGCACCAGAATACGGGTTATCTGCCGGTCACGCGCGCGGCCTATGAGCTGACGCGGCAGCAAGGCTTTTACGACCGCAATCCAGGTGCTGCGATCTCGATCGAGCAGATCACGCTGAAGGCGCCGACGGTGAATTCGCGCGGCGTCCGCCTCGGCTCCTTCGTGCTGGTGCGCGATGCCATCGAGGACGAACTGGAGTTCGTCTTCAACGGCAAGAAATCCGCCCAGGCCGCCCTCGATGCTGCCGTCGAACGCGGCAACCGCCTGCTGCGCCAGTTCGAGCGGGCGAATCCGGATCGCTAGGCACGCTGGCTCTTAGTTGAATCGGTCGTCGCTGCGGACTCAGTTCACCTCTCCCTTCGGGAGAGGTCGATTTGCGAAGCAAATCGGGTGAGGGACACCGCTCTAACGAGGGACCGTAACCCCTCACCCGGCGCTTCGCGCCGACCTCTCCCAAAGGGAGAGGTGAATTTTCGATGCCGCACCGGTTCAACACAATCTCGTCACGCTTTAGAGCCGGCCGGCGCCGCGAACGCCTTCCGCTATCCCTTCTTCTGAATCTGCGACGCCATCTCCGAGAGCGCACCGATGAGGCGGCCCCATCCCTGGCTGTCCCTGCCGCCCGACCTGGCCTGCTGCATGAGCCCCGATATCGCCGACCGGGCTTGCGTGATAGCCGAGAGCGCCTGGACCTTGCTGGTCGCGGCGCGCAATTGCGAGGCGGCGCTCTGCAGCGCCCGCGCCGCCGCCGGGGCCTCCGGGTCGCCTCTGGTGCGCCCGACCATGTCCGCCTTCTGATCGAGGTGTCTTGCGAGGCAGTCGTACAAGGCCTTGCCGCTGAAGCTGCTGCAATAGGCCGCCGCGGCGGGCCGGTCGGCCAGCAATGTGCCCAAGGCGATCAAGGCCGCCAGAACAAGGCTGCGGACACCGAAGCCAGCCAGCCGAGCACGGTATCTTCCGATTCCAAACGTCAGTGATTGCATCGCCCCGTCCCCCGCTTCAGCAGCAGCTTCGGGCACGGCCCTCCGCTTACTGAGCCCCCGCCGGCGTCACGCTGTTGCCCACCGTGAATTCGCAGGGCACCGTCGCCAGCTTCGGTTCTCCCTTAAGAGCAAACAGCCTTTCCCACTGTGATCTGCGACACACGACACCGCTCGGCGCGTCCTCGACGATGACGACTGAATAGAGCCGGTCGCGCTTCTGGAACGCCTTGACGCTGGTGTCCTCGGGAAAGGTCTGCAGCAGCGTCAGTATGCCGTGGCCGCTCTCGGTGTCGGCGGCGATGCCGGCAATGCCGGAGATGGTGCGCCATTTGCCGCCTTCGATCGTAGCGCCGATGAAGACGCCTTCGGCAACGGTGTTTTGAAGTATCTTCTGTTTGAGAAAGCCGGGACCAAGCTCAGGACTGAGCCGCAGCCTGTTCTTCAGGGACGGCGAATAGAAAATCTTGTCGATGCCGCCTTGAAAGATGATCGTGGTGCCCTCGGGCCCGCCGGCGAGCAGGTTCTGAAATTCGCGGCCGCTCAGCACGCCGGCCAAGGCTGGCAGTGGCAGGCCAGCAAGAGCCGGACCTGCAAGAGCCACGGCGAGGGTAGCCAATTTGAGAAAAGTCTTCGATCGCATGTCAGGGATCGGGCCGGCTGTTGCGCCGAGGAAAAAACGGATGAGTCAATCGGCAAAAATCCAAGCATACCGCCCGTTCACCGTCAATTTGATGCAGGCTTCGACATGACAGCGGTGGCTCGTTCGCCTAGGCTTTGTGGTCGGGGATGATCATTGTGCTGATGCGAAGGCCTTTTCAGATCGCTCTGCTGGTTTGCCTGCCGGGTCTGATTGGCCTCTGCTCCGGTCTGGCTGCGGCCGAGCGGAAGGCAGTAGCGGCCTCTGCGCCGCGGCTGGCGCTGGTGATCGGCAATGCCAACTACAGCAGGCTGGGTACGCTGGGTAATCCTGGCCGCGACGCACAATTGATGGCGGAGAAGCTCCGGCAACTAGGCTTCGAGGTGACCGCAGTCACCGACCGCGACCTCAAGTCCATGACATCGGATGTCGAGGAGTTTTCCCGCAAGGTCAGGGAGCGCGGGCCGCAGACGGTGGCGGTGCTGTACTATGCCGGCCACGGCATCGAGAACGACTCCGTCAACTACATCGTGCCCGTCAATGCCGACATCAAAAAGCGCGCCGACATCGCCTCGCAATCGCTGAGCGTCAAGCGGATCGCCGATCGGCTGTCGGCGGCCGGCAACCAGCTCAACATCCTGATCATCGATGCATGTCGCGACAATCCGTTTCCGCAGGGCGTTGCGTCGGCGGACACGGTCGGTCTCGTGCCGATGGGCGCGGTCTATGGCGTGTTCATCGCTTCCTCGACCGGCTCCGGCAAGGCGGCCTCCGACGGCGATGACGGGCACAGCCCCTACACGCGGGCGCTGGCAGAGGCGATCACCGCGCCCGGCGAAAAGCTCGAGGACGTATTCAAGAGCGTCCGCCGCCACGTCCGGCTGACGACGCGCGAGCAGCAGATCCCCTGGGAATCCACCTCGCTTGAACTCGACTTCTACTTTGTGCCGCCCGCGCCGCCGCCGTCGCCTTCCGCCCAGCTGTTGGCCGCTGCGAAGGAAACCGGCAATGTTGCGCTCTATGACCTCCTGATCGAGCGCTTTCCTGCCAGCAGCGAGGCAGCGGAGGCGCGCAGCATCGCCGCGAAGCTGCGGCTAGCCTCCGCCGCGGGCGAAACTGCCACGGCATCGTCTGCGGCCGCGCTTGTGCTGGCACGGGCGCGGCAGGCGCAAACGCCGGCCGCTTACGATCTCGTCGCCTCACTGTTTCCCGACACGCCGGAGGCGGAGGAGGCGCGCAGGGCCGCCATTCGTCTCCGCGAGATCACCGTGCTGGACAGCGCCGGCCCCACCTATGAAGGCCACGAGCTGGTGGAGATGATCCAGGAGCAGTTGCTGCGGCTCGGCTGCATGCAGGGCGAACGCAGTGGCGTCTTCGAGGCGTCCACCGTCCAGGGCCTGCGCCGCGCCTCGCTGCTGTCAGACGAGCGTTACCTCTGGTATCGGCCGACCATGGCCGCGCTGCGGACGCTCAAGAAGATCGCCACGCCGGACGGTTGCGGTCGACAGCACCTGATGGCATCCCCCCGCTGCCTTCGCGTCAATGGCGAGGACTATTGCCCCTGAGGCGATCCGTCGCACAATGATCGGGCGCCTCAATTTTCAGCCCAAAATTTGGGCAAAGGCCGTGCTTTGTATGCAACCGGCGACGTCGCTCAATGTGGAGGCAAGTACAACTTATACAATTATAACAATGCCTTAGACGAGAATTAGACTCTCGTTAAGCTCTGGCATGTTCCTTGCGAATCCAGCTTCAAGCCCTTTCCACCGAAAGCTCTGGAGCACCCCATGAAGCGTCGCGATTTCCTCAAATCCGTCTCGGGACTGGCAGCGGGCAGCATGGTGTCCGGCCCCGCGATCTTCTCGCCCGCCAAGGCCGATACGCGCTCCGAGACGCTGCTGATCGTCTCCGAAGGCGGCCCCAACAATCTCGACATCCACGGCGTCGGCACCAACGTGCCCGGCTATGAAGTATCGTGGAATTGCTACGACCGCCTGATCAGCCACGAGATGAAGAGCGGTCCCGGCGGCGTGCCCTATTACGACCGCGACAAGTTCAAGGGCGAACTCGCCGACGACATGAAGATCGACGACATGTCGGTCACCTTCAAGCTGAAGAAGAACGCGAAATTCCACGACGGCACGCCGGTCACGGCCAAGGACGTCAAGTGGTCGCTCGACCGCGCCGTCAGCGTCGGCGGCTTCCCGACCTTCCAGATGAGCGCGGGCTCGCTCACCAAGACCGAACAGTTCGTCGTCGTCGACGACAACACGGTGCGCGTCGATTTTGCGAAGAAAGACCGCCTGACCATTCCCGATCTCGCGGTCATCGTGCCCTGCGTCGTCAATTCCGAGCTGGTGAAGAAGAACGCCAGCGAGAAGGATCCCTGGGGTCTCGAATACACCAAGCAGCAGACTGCGGGCTCCGGCGCCTACAAGGTGACGAAGTGGACCGCTGGCACCGAAGTGATCATGGAGCGCAACGACGAGTGGGTCGGCGGACCGATGCCGAAGGTCAAGCGCGTGATCTGGCGCATGGTGCCGCAGGCCGGCAACCGCCGCGCGCTGCTCGAGCGCGGCGATGCCGACATCTCCTACGAACTGCCGTTCAAGGATTTCCAGGAGATGAAGGCGGGCGGCAAGCTCAACGTGGTGTCGCTGCCGTTCTCCAACGGCATCCAGTATATCGGCATGAACGTGACCAAGCCGCCGTTCGACAATCTCAAGGTGCGGCAGGCGGTGGCCTACGCGATCCCGTACCAGAAGATCATCGACGCCGTGCTGTTCGGCCTTGCCAACCCGATGTTCGGCGCGGCCAAGGACAAGGCGACGGAAGTCGCCTGGCCGCAGCCGACCAAGTATTTCACCGACATGGAGAAGGCGAAGGCGCTGCTGGCGGAAGCCGGTTACGCCAACGGCTTCGAGACCACGATCTCGTTCGACCTGAATTTTGCGACCGTCAACGAGCCGCTCTGCATCCTGGTGCAGGAGAGTCTCGCGCAGATCGGCATCAAGACCACGATCAACAAGATCCCCGGCGCCAACTGGCGCACCGAGCTCACCAAGAAGGAGCTGCCGCTCTACACCAACGTGTTCTCGGGCTGGCTCGATTACCCCGAATACTTCTTCTACTGGTGCTATCACGGCAACAATTCTATCTTCAACACGATGAGCTACAAGTCGCCGGAGATGGACAAGCTGATCGACGGCGCGCGCACCGCCGCCTCCGTCGGCGACAAGGCGAAGTACGACGCCGACGTGAAGGGCTTTGTCGATATCGCGTTCGCCGAAGTGCCGCGCATCCCGCTGTACCAGCCGTTCGTGAACGTCGCGATGCAGAAGAACATCTCGGGCTATCAGTACTGGTTCCACCGACGTCTCGACTACCGCGCGCTCGTGAAGGCGTAAGCCGATGGCTGCTTGCGACGCAGAAGCGTGCGCTGCTCCTTTGTTCCTGAGTGAGGGAGCCACCGCTCTCTCATTCCCTCCCCCCTTGCGGGGGAGGGGCAGGGAGAGGGGTAAGCCACAGCAGCAGTCTCTCCGTGGCTTACCCCTCTCCCCAACCCTCCCCCGCAAGGGGGGAGGGAGCCCACCAATTCCTTGGCGGCAGTGAGGTCAACAATGCTCACCATGATCGGCAAGCGGCTGATGTTCGCGATCCCGAGCCTGATCGGGGTCGTGATCGTGACCTTCCTGCTGACGCGTGCGCTGCCCGGCGATCCCGCGGCCTATTTCGCCGGGCCCGCCGCCACCAAGGAGGCGATCGAGCAGATCAGGAAGAAGCTCGGCTTCGACAAGCCGCTGGTCGAGCAGTTCGTTCGCTACACCAACGATCTCGCCCATGGCGATTTCGGCTCGTCGCTCACGACAGGCCAGCCGGTAGCGGCCGAGATCCGCAATCGCCTGCCGGCCTCCGCCGAGCTGACCTTGCTCGGCCTGTTCTTCTCCATCGCCATTGCGCTGCCGCTCGGCGTCATGGCAGCGACACGACCGGGGTCGTGGATCGACCATCTCTGCCGCGTCACGACAACGGCCGGCGTGTCGCTGCCGGTATTCTTCACCGGCCTCGTGCTGGTTTACGTGTTCTATTTCCGTCTCGGCTGGTCGCCGGCGCCGCTCGGGCGGCTCGACGTGTTCTACAGCGCGCCGCCGACGGTGACCGGCTTCTATCTGATCGACACCCTGATCGCGCGCGACTTCGAGGCGTTCCGCTCTGCGCTGAGCCAGCTCGTGCTGCCGGCCGCGACACTGGCGATCTTCTCGCTGGCGCCGATCGCGCGCATGACCCGCGCCTCGATGCTGGCGGTGCTGGCGTCCGAATTCGTGCGCACGGCGCGCGCCAGCGGCCTGTCGCCCTACATGGTCGTCGTCACCTACGCCTTCCGCAACGCCATGCTGCCTGTGATCACCACGCTGTCGATGGTGTTCTCCTTCCTGCTCGGCGCCAACGTGCTGGTGGAAAAGGTCTTCGCCTGGCCCGGCATTGGCTCCTATGCGGTGGAGGCGCTGATCGCCTCCGACTTCGCGCCGGTGCAGGGTTTCGTGCTGACCATGGCGGTCATGTACGTGCTGCTCAATCTCTTGATCGACATTCTCTACGGCGTGATCGATCCGCGCGTCCGGCTTGAAGGTTAGGGAGGAAGCATGAGTAGCGTCACCGCTGATTCCGTCACGACCGCAGCGCCCGAGAAGCGCAAGTCCGGTCTGGTGTCCATGTTCGAGCACACTAGGTATGTGCTCGGCGAGAACAAGGTGACTGCCTTCGCCTTCGGACTCTTGGTCGTCATCCTCTTTGCCGCGATCTTCGGCCCCTATGTGGTGCCCTATGATCCCTTGGCCTCCGATACGGCGCAGGCGCTGAAGCCGCCGTCGGCGGCGCACTGGTTCGGCACCGACCAGCTTGGACGCGACATCTTCAGCCGCGTCATCGTCGCAACCCGCCTCGACACTTTCATTGCGGTGGCCTCGGTCGCGCTGGTGTTTTTGATGGGTGGCCTTGCCGGCATTGCCGCCGGCTATTTCGGCGGCTGGACCGATCGCATCGTCGGCCGCATCGCCGACACCATCATGGCGTTTCCGCTGTTCGTGCTCGCCATGGGCATCGTCGCAGCCCTCGGCAACACCGTGCAGAACATCATCCTCGCCACGGCCATCGTGAACTTCCCGCTCTATGCCCGCGTGGCGCGCGCCGAGGCCAACGTCCGCCGCAATGCCGGTTTCGTGCAGGCCGCGCGGCTGTCGGGCAACGGCGAGTTTCGCATTCTGCTGGTGCACATTCTTCCGAACATCATGCCGATCATGATCGTGCAGATGTCGCTGACCATGGGTTACGCCATCCTCAACGCCGCGGGCCTGTCCTTCATCGGCCTCGGCGTGCGTCCGCCGACGGCGGAATGGGGCATCATGGTCGCCGAAGGCGCCGGCTTCATGGTCTCGGGCGAATGGTGGATCGCGCTATTCCCCGGCCTTGCGCTGATGATTGCGGTGTTCTGCTTCAACCTGCTCGGCGATGGCCTGCGCGACATCGTCGATCCACAACGGAGGACGTAGTGATGCTCGTTGTGATGTTGCGCCGCTCGCTTCTTCGCCTCTCCCCGCGTGCGGGGAGAGGCCGGATCGCATGGAATGCGATCCGGGTGAGGGGGAGCTTCCGCGAACTCCTCCGCCTGTTGTGTTTGCCGATAGAGGCCTCTCACCCTAACCCTCTAAGAGCGAGCCTCGCTCGTCTCGACCCCGTAAGAGCGGGGAGAGGGAACAGGGTCCCGCAGCGGAGGACGTAATGGCCGCACCGGCACTATACCGCTTTACCGCTGCGCTACTGTGCATGGGGTTGTTCCGCGAGCTTTTGGATGAGAGGTGCTCATGACGGCCCAGCCGCTGCTCGACGTCCAGGACCTCACCGTCGAATTCACCACCCGCCGCGGCATCGTCAAGGCCGTGCAGCATGTCGACATCCAGGTCGGCAAGGGCGAGACGCTCGGCATTGTCGGCGAATCCGGTTCCGGCAAATCGGTGACATCTTATGCCGTGATGCGCATCCTCGACCGCGCCGGCAAGATCGCCGAGGGCTCGGTGGTGTTC
>JAKFVP010000458.1 GCA_021732175.1 Bradyrhizobium sp. | reverse complement strand
CCGCCATGAAGAAGCTCGAACTGTGCGTCATCTCGGAAAACGTCCGCTCCAATGACACCGTCAATGCCGGCGCGCATGTGCTGCTGCCGGCGCAGGCCTGGGGCGAAAAATCCGGCACCGTCACCAATTCCGAGCGGCGCATCTCGCGCCAGCGCGCCTTCCTTGCTTCGCCCGGCGAGACAAAGCCGGACTGGTGGATCATGGGCGAGGTCGCAAAGCGCCTCGGCTTTGGGGCTGCGTTCAATTTCAATTCCGCCGCCGATATCTTCCGCGAGCACGCTGCGCTCTCGGCTTTCGAGAACCATGGCGGGCGCGATTTCGACATCGGCGCGCTGAAGTCGATCTCGGACGAAAGCTTCGATGCGATGGAGCCGGTGTTCTGGCCGGTGCGCGAAGGCAGCGCTCCGCAGGCGCGGTTCTTTGCCGAGGGTGGCTTCTACCACGGCGATCGCACCGCGCGCTTTGTCGCGCCGGAGGTGCCGGCGCTGCGCAGCGAGACCAGCGCCTCGCGTCCGCTGCGGCTCAACACCGGCCGCATCCGGGATCAATGGCACACCATGACCCGCACCGGCATGAGCCCGCGGCTCGGTCAGCATCTGCCGGAGCCCTTTGTCGAGGTGCACCCGGACGACGCACTCCGCTTCGGCGTCGCCGACGGCAGCTTTGCCCGCGTCACCACCGACTACGGCCAGTGCACGCTCAAGGTCGTCGTCAGCCCGCAGCAGCAGCGCGGCATGCTGTTCGTACCGATCCACTGGAGCGAGGCCAATGCCACCGCCGCGCGGATCGGCTCGCTGGTGGCGCCGTTCACCGATCCGTTCTCCGGCCAGCCCGAGAACAAAGCGACGCCGGCATCGATTGCGCCGTATGAGTATGTCTTCGCGGGCTTTGCGCTGTCGCGCCAGCCGCTGCAATTGCCCGATCACGCCTGGTGGGCGCGTGTCGCCGTCACCGGCGGCTACGGTTACCTGCTCGCCGACAACGCCGATCTGAAGGGTTGGCAGCGCTGGCTGCGCGCCGGCGCCGGCGATGATTTTGCCGAATATTCCGATATGGGCGGCGGCATCTATCGCGGCGCGTGCTTTGCCGATGGCCGCATCGAGGCCTGCCTGTTCGTCGGACCGGCGCAGGATGCCGGCGACTGGAGCGTGGTCAAGGACCTGTTCGCGGCGGAAAAGCTCAGCGACGAACAGCGCCGCATGCTGCTGTCGGGCAGGGCGAGCGATGGCCGCCCGGCCACGGGCGCGATCGTCTGCGCCTGCTTCGGCGTCGGCCGCAACGCGATCTGCGATGCCATCGCGGCCGGCGCGCGCACACCGGCGGCGATCGGCGCGAAGCTCAAGGCCGGCACCAATTGCGGCTCCTGCGTCCCCGAGCTGAAGCAACTGATTGCGCAGTCCGGCGGCGAACCCGAGCCGCGGCAGCTGGTGGCGGCGAATTAAGCACTATCCCAGTCCGTCATTGCGAGCGCAGCGAAGCAATCCAGCTTCCTCCGCCGCAACAACAAAGCTGGATTGCTTCGTCGCTACGCTCCTCGCAATGACGGCCGGAATGAATCGACGCCGCGGTTCCTGTCCTCTATGGTGCGCCCGTTCTGCCACCACGGATGAACCAATAAAAATGATGTATCTGGAAACGCCGCCGCGCCTGATCGCGACGCAAGTCTTCTCTGCCATGCCTGCCGAATTCCGCCGCAATGTCCGCAGCGACTGGGCGGACGCCAACCGGCCGGGCGCTCCCACCGACAGCTTTATCGAAGGCCCGTCGTTCGACGCGGACGGCAATCTCTACATCGTCGACATTCCCTTTGGCCGCGTCTTCCGCATCTCGCCGGACAAGAAGTGGACGCTCGTCGTCGAATACGACGGCTGGCCCAACGGGCTGAAGATCGACACGAAGGGCCGCATCCTCGTCGCCGACTACATGCACGGCCTGATGGAGTGCGATGCCCGCGCCGGCAAGATGCGGCCGATCCTCACCGCGCGCAATTCGGAGTCCTTCAAGGGCTGCAACGATCTGCATATTGCGAAAAACGGCGACATCTATTTCACCGACCAGGGCCAGACCGGGCTGCACGATCCGACCGGCCGCGTCTATCGTCTGCGTCCCGGCGGCGAGCTGACTTGCCTGATCGACACCGGCATCAGCCCGAACGGTCTCGTGCTTGATCCCACGGAGAGCGTGCTGTTCGTCGCCATGACCCGCGACAACGCGGTGTGGCGCGCGCCTTTCATGAAGGACGGCAGCGTCTCCAAGGTTGGCCGCTTCTGCTCGCTGTTCGGGCCGAGCGGGCCCGACGGCATGACCATGGATGCCGCCGGCCGCCTGTTTGTCGGCCACGCCTCGCTCGGCCATGTCTTCGTGTTCGCGCCGAATGGCGAGATGGTCGCGCGCATCAAGTCCTGCGCAGGCGGCGCCTGCACCAATGTCGCGATCGGCGGGCCGAAGCGCGACAGGCTCTATATCACGGAGTCGACGACGGGGACGGTGCTGGTGGCTGATATCAGCGTGCTGGACGCGTAGCAAAGACTGTCATCGCCCGGCTTGACGCGGGCGATCCAGTATGCCGCGGCTTCCCGGTAAACAACAAATGCTTCTGGAATACTGGATCGCCCGCATTCGCGGGCGATGACAAGCGGAGAGGGTGGAGCGACCGACCTCACGTCTTTCTGTTCTTCGCACTGACCGCAATCGCGGCGGCGGCGGTACGGTTCTCGACACCCAGCTTGGAGTAGATCTGCTCCAGATGCTTGTCGACGGTGCGCGGCGACAGTCCCAGGATCTGCGCGATGTCGCGGTTGGTCTTGCCCTTGGAGAGCCAGGACAGCACCTCGCCCTCGCGCAGCGTCAGGCCGAGCTCGCTGGAAAACTCCGCGGGCGTTTCGCTGCTGTCCTTGGCGAGCCGCAGCAAAAATTCGTTCGGCCCGAGCTTGCCCATATAGTGCACGCGAAGCGACTCGTTGCCGGGGAACGACGCCATCGAGGCCGCCTTGGTCGCGGCCTTCGCCTTCTGCACCTGCTCCAGCCATTGCGGCATCGGGTCGGGCAGGATGAATTCATCGTCGGCGTCGGCGGACAGCATCACCGACAGCAGCTTCTGCGCCTGCGGCGTCGCCCAGAGAATCCGGCCCTCATGGTTCACCGCCAGCAGGTAGCGGCCGGAGACATCCAGTGCGGCGCGTGCGCTCTGCGTCATCCGTGCGTTGGCGAGGTGCACGCGGATGCGCGCCAGCATCTCCTCGACCACGATCGGCTTGGTGACGTAATCGACACCGCCGGCCTCGAGCCCGCGGACGATGTGCTCGGTCTCGGCAAGGCCGGTCATGAAGATGATAGGCGTGTTGGCAAGCCCCGCGTCGCGCTTCAGCCGGCGGCAGGTCTCAAAACCATCCATGCCCGGCATGACCGCGTCCATCAGCACGATGTCCGGCGTGATCTGGTCGACGATGCGCATGGCGCCGGCGCCATCGAGCGCGACCATGACCGTCATCCCGGCGCCGTCAAGCGCGTCGGTCAGAAGCCGCAGCGTCTCCGGCGAGTCATCGACGACGAGCGCGATATCGCGCTTTTTGCTTTCAGTGATCATAGCTGTGCAGCGTCTTCAGGGTCGCCATGTACTGATCGAGATCGAAGCGGTCAATCAGTGTGCGCATCTCGGCGACGAAGTCGGCATGTTCGGGGAAGGTGTCGCCGATCTCGTCGAGCTTGAGCTGGATGCCCTTGATGTAGCCGATCTGTCCGAGTCCGATCAGCTCCTCGACGTGCCTGACCGGGGGCCGCGAGCCGGATTCCGGCTTCCACTGCGGCAGCGGAACTTCATCCGCGGCGTATTGCCATTCCAGCTTCAGCAACTGGCGAATGGTTTCCAGCAGCCGGGGGATATCGATCGGCTTCATCAGGTAGCCGTCGTGATAGGGCTGCGCCAGCGGCGCGCCATGCGCTTCCAGCGCGCTCGCCGACACCATCAGGATGCGCGCCTGGCGATGACCGGTGGCGCGCAGCGTCTCCGCCACCGTCCAGCCGTCCATGCTGCCCATGGAAATGTCGAGCAGGAACAGGTCGGGCCGGCAGTGCTCGGCCATCGCGAGGCAACCGGCGCCGTCGGGCGCGCTCAGCAGGATGAAGCCGAGCGGCGCCAGCACCTGGCGCAGCAGATCGCGGTGCGTCGGATCGTCATCCGTGATCAGGATCGTCTTGCGCGGGCCGAGATAACCGGCAACCGGGGCATCCACCGGTGCGATCCGCGTCGGGTTGGTAACCTCGGACAACAGCATCTTGACGCGGAAATTGCTGCCCTTGCCGACGGTCGAGCTCACCTTGATGTCGCCGCCCATCACGCCGGCGAGCAGGCGGCTGATGGTCAGGCCAAGGCCGGTACCAGTCTGCGGCTGCGCCACGCCGAGCGCGCCGCGCTCGAACGGCGCAAAGATGCGTTCGAGATCGCCGGGCTGGATGCCGGGACCGGTATCGACAACCTCGAACTCGGCAACGGGGCTGCGGTAATGCACCACGAAATTTACGCTGCCGCTTTTCGTGAACTTGATGGCGTTGGACAGCAGGTTGATCAGGATCTGCCGCAGCCGTTTCTCATCGGCATAGACTACGACCGGCAGCACCGCCGGCCGCTTGAACACGAAGTCGATACCCTTGGCCGCGGCCTGCAGGCGGAACATGCCGACGAGCTGGTCGAGGAATTCGCCGAGCCGCACCTCATCGCGCGAAAGATACAGTCGGCCGGCCTCGATCTTGGAAATATCCAGGATGCCGTCGATCAGGCCGGAGAGATGATCGGCGCTGCGGCGGACCACGCGCACCTGATCGCGCGGCCGGTCCTGCAGACTCAAATCCTGCTCCAGCAATTGCGCGTAGCCCGAGATCGCATTCAGCGGCGAGCGCAGCTCGTGGCTCAGGCCCACCACGTAGCGGCTCTTGGCGAGGTTGGCGGATTCGGCCACTTCCTTGGCGCGCTGCAGCGCTGCGTCGGTGCGCTTGTGCGCGTCGATTTCCTGGATCAACAGCGTGGTCTGCCGCTGCGTTTCGGCCTCCGCCGCCTGCCGGCTCTGCTTCGCCAGCACGAACAGCCAGGTCACCACGCCAATGATGATGGTGAGCGCGAAGAACACCTTCCACAGCACGTCGGACAACAGTTGTGTATCGAGCTGTGCCGATGAGGACGTCTGCAGATAGATCAGCCCGAGCACCAGCGCGACAAGGCCCGCAGACACCGCGAACACGCCCAGATAATGGCCGACCTGCGAGTTGATACGGTCATAGATCGTCTGCGGCAACAACTTACCGAGCGTCTCCGACACCTGTGCGTGGATGCGCGCATGCGGCTTGCAGAGATCGTGGCAGCGCGCATCGAGCGAGCAGCAGAGCGAGCAGATCGGGCCCGCATAGGCAGGGCAGGAGGCCATGTCCTCCGGCTCGAAGGAGTGCTCGCAGATACAGCACTGGATCGACTGCAGGTTCTGCCAGCTTCGTTTTGGCTTGCGCGCGATATAGTACTTTCCATCTGTCGCCCAGGCGATCAGCGGCGCGGTGAGGAAGGCGACCGTCAGCGCCACGAAGGCCGAGAGCGCTTTCGCGGTCGGCCCAAACAGACCATAGAACGCGCTGATCGATACGACCGTCGCAATCAGCATGGCGCCGACGCCGACCGGATTGATGTCGTAGAGATGCGCGCGCTTGAACTCGATGTGTTGTGGCCGTAGCCCCAGCGGCTTGTTGACGACGAGGTCGGCCACCAGCGCGCCGACCCAGGCGATCGCGACGTTGGAATAGAGCGCGAGCGTCTGCTCCAGCGCCTTGTAGACGCCGATCTCCATCAAGAGCAGCGCCACCAGCACGTTGAACACCAGCCACACCACACGGCCGGGATGGCTGTGCGTCAGGCGGGAGAAGAAGTTCGACCAGGCAATCGAGCCGGCATAGGCGTTGGTGACGTTGATCTTGATCTGCGACAGCACGACGAAAATGCCGGTCAGCGCCAGCGCCATGTCGGGCTGCGACAGCACATAGCGGAACGCTTCGAGATACATGTGCGCGGGCTCTGCCGCCTGCTCGACGGTGACGCCGTGGCTCAAGGCAAAGAAGGCGAGGAACGAGCCCAGCAGCAATTTGAGCGCGCCAAAGAAGATCCAGCCGGGACCTGCGATCACCAACGCGATCCACCACGACGTTCGTGACGTGCTTCGATCGCGCGGCAGGAAGCGCAGGAAGTCGACCTGCTCGCCGATCTGCGCGATCAGCGAAAACACCACCGAGGCGGCGGTGCCGAACAGCAGCAGATCGAGATGGCCGGAGGGGTCGCCGTGCTCGCCGGCGAATTTGCGCCACTCCGTGAAGGAATGCGGATTGGCCCAGGCAATCGCCGCAAAGGGCAGGATATGGAGGACGACCCACAGCGGCTGCGTCCATAGCTGGAAGCGGCTGATCAGCGTGATGCCGTAGGTCACGAGCGGGATGATGACGACCGCGCTGATGAGATAGCCGATCGGCCGCGGAATCCCGAAACACATCTCCAGCGCAGCGGCGAGGATCACTGCCTCGATCGCAAAGAAGATGAACGTGAACGACGCGTAGATCAGCGAGGTGATGGTCGAGCCGATATAGCCGAACCCTGCGCCGCGCGTGAGCAGGTCGATATCGATGCCGCATTTCGCCGCCTGGTAGGCGATCGGCAGGCCGCAGGCGAAAATGATGACGCTGACAACGAGGATGGCGGCCGCCGAATTGGCGAAGCCGTAATTGAGGGCAATGGTGCCGCCGATGGCTTCCAGGGCGAGGAAAGAGATCGCCCCGAGGGCGGTATTGGCGACGCGCCCGGCGGACCATCGCCGCGCGCTCTTGGCCGTGAAGCGCAGCGCGTAGTCTTCCAGCGTCTGGTTGGCAACCCATTGATTATATTGGCGCCTTACGCGGTCTATGCGCTGCCGCCCTGCCACTTCCGACAACTCCTGAGCCCGATCACCGCTAGCGCAAACCTACGTCGCTATTTTGCGGTGCAATATACGCGATCCCACGTATCTGTGCACTGCACAATCCGCGCCAACATCGCCTGACCAAAGCCAAGTTCCAGAACACGTCCTCGAACCAAATGGGGTGCTCATGTCAGACGAAACCAAACAGGGCCTGCAATCTCCGTTCCGGCGCAAACTGCTCATGGGCATGGCGGCCCTGCCGGCCCTCACCATGCTGCCGCGTCCGTCTTTCGGCGCGGGACCTGCAACTTCCGCGGTCAACACCACCGGCCTCGCGGTAACCGATACTGAAGTGACGGTCGGCATCCTGCACTCGGCCACCGGCACCATGGCGATTTCGGAAACCGGATCGATCGAGGCGGAAAAGCTCGCCATCGAGCAGATCAACGCGATGGGCGGCGTGCTCGGCCGCAAGATCAAGTTCATCCAGGAAGACGGCGCCAGCGACTGGCCGACCTTCGCCGAGAAGGCCAAGAAGCTTCTCGTCAACGACAAGGTCGCGTCCATCATGGGCTGCTGGACCTCGGCCTCGCGCAAGGCAGTGCTGCCGGTCGTCGAGCAGTATAACGGCATGCTCTACTACCCGACCTTCTACGAAGGCCTCGAGCAGTCGAAGAACGTCATCTATACCGGCCAGGAAGCCACCCAGCAGATTCTCGCCGGCCTGAACTGGATCGCCAAGGAGAAGGGCGCCAAAACCTTCTTCTTCATCGGCTCGGATTACATCTGGCCGCGCACCTCGAACAAGATTGCGCGCAAGCACGTCGAGAACGTGCTGAAGGGCAAGGTGGTCGGCGAAGAGTATTACGCGCTCGGCAGCACGCAGTTCAATTCGGTCATCAACAAGATCAAGCTGACCAAGCCCGACGTCATCTTCACCGACGTCGTCGGCGGGTCGAACGTCGCCTTCTACAAGCAGCTCAAGGCCGCCGGCGTCGATCTGTCGAAGCAGGCGCTGCTCACCATCTCCGTCACCGAAGACGAAATCGACGGCATCGGCGGCGAGAACATCGCGGGCGCCTATGCCTGTATGAAGTACTTCCAGTCGCTCGACAATCCGAACAACAAGGCCTTCGTGCCCGCCTTCCAGAAGATGTGGGGCGAGAAGACCGTGATCGGCGACGTCACGCAGGCTGCCTATCTCGGCCCATGGCTGTGGAAATTGACCTGCGAGAAGGCGCAAAGCTTCGACGTCGACAAGATCGCCGCGGCTTCGCCCGGTGTGGAATTCAAGGGCGCGCCCGAAGGCTATGTGCGCATCCATGAAAACCATCACCTCTGGTCCAAGACCCGCGTCGGCCGCGCCAAGCTCGATGGTCAGTTCGAACTGATCTTCGAGACCGCCGATCTGGTCGAACCCGATCCGTTCCCGAAGGGCTACCAATAAGCGCCATCAGGATCATTTCGCAACAAGCAGCTCCCTGGCGTGGACCGTCAACCCACGCTGGACGGCCCCCGCGTCGCGACACCCGGCTCGCGACGCGGGGACTTCCTCCCGATGGAGAACCTGGAATGTTCGGCGACTATTCGATTGGCGATCTCGGCTCGATCTTTGTCATGCAGGGCTTTGCCGGCCTGATCCTCTTCTCCGTCTACGTGCTAATGGCGCTTGGACTTGCGATCATCTTCGGCCAGATGGGCGTCATCAACATGGCGCATGGCGAGTTCATGATCCTCGGCGCCTACGTCACCTGGCTGACGTCGAACGCGTTCCAGCATTATCTGCCCTCGCTCTTCCCCGGATATTTCTTCCTCGCCATGGCGCTGGCGTTCCTGGCAGCGGGTGCGCTGGGAATGCTGGTCGAATGGGTGCTGATCCGGCATCTCTACAAACGACCGCTCGATACGCTGCTCGCCACCTGGGGCCTCAGCCTGATGCTGCAGCAGGCCTATCGCTCGATCTTTGGCGCGCGCGAAGTCGGCGTCGAACTGCCGCAATGGATGCTGGGCTCGCTCAAGGTCACCGACAGCATCGAGGTTCCGATCAACGGCATCTTCGTCATAAGCCTGACCATCCTGATCACCATCGTGGTCGCCTACGTTCTGTACATGTCGCGCTGGGGCCGCCAGGTCCGCGCCGTCGTGCAGAACCGGGTGATGGCCGGCGCCGTCGGCATCAACACCGAAAAAGTCGACCGCTACACGTTCGGCCTTGGCTGCGGCATTGCCGGGGTCGCCGGCAGTGCCTTCACCATGATCGGCTCGACCGGGCCGACCTCGGGCCAGCTCTACATCGTCGACACGTTCCTGGTGGTCGTGTTCGGCGGCGCCGCCAGCCTGCTCGGCACCATCGCTTCCGCCTTCTCGATCTCGCAGACCCAGTCGACGCTGGAGTTCTTCATGTCGGGCTCGATGGCCAAGGTGCTCACGCTGCTCGCCGTCGTCGGCATCCTGATGCTGCGGCCGCAGGGCCTGTTCGCCCTCAAGGTCCGCAAATAACAGAAACAGGCAGGTCATGATCATCAACTCACGCTTCTTCAATCGATCCGAACTCATCGGCTTCATTGCACTGGCCGCCATCCTGTTCGTGATCCTGCCGCTGACGCTGGACGTGTTCCGCCTCAATCTGGTCGCGAAATATCTCACCTACGCCTTCGTCGCGATCGGCCTCGTGTTGTGCTGGGGCTATGGCGGCATCCTGAGCCTGGGGCAGGGGGTGTTCTTCGGCCTCGGCGGCTACTGCATGGCGATGTTCCTGAAGCTGGAAGCTTCCAGCGTCGAGAACACCAAGATCCAGTCGACGCCGGGCATTCCCGATTTCATGGACTGGAACCAGATCACGGCGCTGCCGCTGTTCTGGCAGCCGTTCCACAGTCTCACCCTGACGATCCTTCTCATCATCCTGGTGCCCGGCCTGTTCGCCCTGATCATCGGCACCGCGATGTTCAAGCGCCGCGTCGGCGGCACCTATTTCGCGATCATCACCCAGGCCATCGCCGCTATCCTGACCATCCTGATCGTCGGGCAGCAGGGCTACACCGGCGGCATCAACGGGATGACCGATCTGCGCACGCTCAAGGGCTGGGACATCCGGCCGGATCACGCCAAGGTCATTCTGTACTTCGTCGAGGTGGTGCTGCTGTTCGCCTGCATCGGCATCGCGCAGTTCATCCGTTTGACGAAGCTCGGCCGCATCCTGGTGGCGATGCGCGAGCAGGAAGACCGCGTCCGCTTCTCCGGCTACAGCGTCGCCAACTTCAAGATCTTCGCCTTCTGCATGGCGGCGGTCTTTGCCGCGATCGGCGGCGCCATGTTCGCGCTCAATGTCGGTTTCATGTCGCCCTCCTTTGTCGGCATCGTGCCGTCGATCGAGATGGTGATCTACACCGCGGTCGGCGGCCGCATGTCGATCTTCGGTGCGGTGTGGGGCGCGATCCTCGTCAACTTCGCCAAGACCAGCCTGTCGGAATCCTTCCCGCAGCTATGGCTGTTCGGCCTCGGTGCGCTGTTCATCGCGGTCGTGCTGGCCTTCCCGAACGGCCTGTCGGGCCTGTGGGCCGACTATGTGCAGCCGCGCATCGACCGGCTGTGGGCATCGCGCAAATCCAAATCGGAATGGGCGGACACTTCGGTCGCCGACGGCGCGCCGGCGGAGTGAGGAGATTATCATGGCAGTCATCGGTCACCAGCCCAAGGAATTCCTGCTCGCGGTCGAGGGGCTCACCGTATCCTTCGATGGCTTCAAGGCGGTCAACGATCTCTCCTTCTATGTCGAGGAGAACGAAATCCGCGTCATCATCGGCCCCAACGGCGCCGGCAAGACCACCGTGCTCGATCTGATCTGCGGAAAGACCAAGGCGACATCGGGTTCGATCCAGTTCCGCGGCAAGGAGCTGACGAGGCTGAAGGAGAACGAGATCGTTCAGACCGGCGTGGGCCGGAAATTCCAGACGCCGTCGGTGTTCGAGGACCTTACCGTGTTCGAGAACCTGGAAATCTCTTTCCCGCGCGGCCGCACCGTGTTCGGCTCGCTGACGTTCCAGCGCGACAAAACGGTGAAGGAGCGGGTCGAGGAGGTCGCCGAGATGATCTTCCTGAAGGATCGTCTCGACACCTACGCCGACCAACTCAGTCATGGCCAGAAGCAGTGGCTCGAGATCGGCATGCTGCTGATCCAGGATCCGGACCTGCTGATGCTCGACGAACCCGTCGCCGGCATGAGCGTTTCCGAGCGCGCCAAGACCGCCGAGTTGCTCAACCGCATCATCAAGGACCGCTCGGTGCTCGTGATCGAGCACGACATGAAGTTCGTCGAGGACATCGCCCACAAGGTCACCGTGCTTCACCAGGGCCAGATCCTCTCCGAGGGGACGATGGAGAAGGTGAAGAACGATCCGAAAGTCATTGAAGTCTATCTGGGACACTGAGCATGACGGGTCTTGGCAACACTGCCGCAGCGCCGGCTCTTCACCTCTCCCCGACGGGGAGAGGTCGGAACGCATCGCCAGATGCGTTCCGGGTGAGGGGGATCGCTCTCTCGTGGGACCTGTACCCCTCACCCGGCGCTGCGCGCCGACCTCTCCCAATGGGAGAGGTGGGGACTGCGGGCCGAGCCCCCAAGACAACTCGCGCCTGGTTGTAGGAGACATCGATGCTTTCCATTTCCAACCTTCACGTCGCCTACGGCCAGAGCGAGGTGCTGCACGGCCTCAACGTGTCGGTCGCGCCCAACGAGATCGTCGCGATCATGGGCCGCAACGGCATGGGCAAGACCACGCTGATGAAGTCGCTGATGGGCATCCTGCCCACCCGAAGCGGCTCGGTGAAGATGGACGGTGCCGAGCTCGGCGCGATGCAAAGCTACGAGCGGGTCGCCAAGGGCCTCGCTTATGTACCGCAGGGCCGCATGATCTTTTCCACCATGACGGTGAAGGAAAACATCGAGACCGGGCTGGTGGTGCGCGGCGAGTCCGAAGTGCCGGGCAGTATCTATGAGCTGTTCCCGGTGCTGCTCGAAATGAAGAACCGCCGCGGCGGCAACCTCTCCGGCGGCCAGCAGCAGCAGCTCGCGATTGCGCGCGCGCTCGCGACCCAGCCGAAGGTGCTGCTGCTGGACGAGCCGACCGAAGGCATCCAGCCGTCGATCATCAAGGAGATGGCGCGGACGCTGAAGCGCATTCGCGACCAGCGCGGGCTGTCGATCGTGGTCTCCGAGCAGGTGCTGAGTTTTGCGCTCGATGTCGCCGACCGCGTGCTCGTCATCGAGAACGGCGAGATCGTCCGCGACGATCCGCGCGCCAGCGTCGATGCCGCGCAGATCTCGAAATACCTCTCAGTTTGATCATTCCAACTTGTAACCACGGGAGCCAGCAATGCAGGAAATGCTCAAAGTCGATGCCATGAAGTCGGTCTACAAGCCGTCGGCGGAGACGATCATCAAGGTCGATCTCACCAAGTCGGCCTATGAAAACGACATGATCCATAACCGCTGGCATCCGGATATCCCGATGGTGGCGTGGGTCGAGCCGGGGGATGACTTCATCATCGAGACCTATGACTGGACCGGCGGTTTCATCAAGAACAACGATTCCGCCGACGACGTGCGCGACATCGATCTGTCGATCGTGCACTTCCTGTCCGGCCCGGTCGGCGTCAAGGGCGCCGAGCCCGGCGATCTCCTCGTCGTCGATCTCCTCGACGTCGGTCCGCTCAAGGAGAGCCTGTGGGGCTTCAACGGCTTCTTCTCCAAGAAGAACGGTGGCGGCTTCCTCACCGATCATTTCCCGCTGGCGCAGAAATCGATCTGGGACATCAAGGGCCTCTACACGTCCTCGCGCCACG
>JAKFVP010000242.1 GCA_021732175.1 Bradyrhizobium sp. | reverse complement strand
GTGATAGGCGGGGAAGCCGAGCGCGCCGACCAACCTGACGCTGCATCAGGCCATCGAGATCAACGTGCCGATCGGCTGCGGCGACGCGCCGGTGTTTCCCGGCGACGTTATCCTCGGCGATGCCGACGGCGTCATCGTGATCCCCGCGCATCTCGCCGACGAGATCGCGGACGAGACGTTCGAGATGACGGCGTTCGAGGATTTCGTGACGGAAGAAGTGCAGAAGGGCCGCGGCATCTTCGGCCTCTATCCCGCAACCGATGAGAAGACGCTGACCGATTTCGCCGCGTGGCGCAAAGCCAACGGGCGATAGAGGGACGACGAGGAGTCGCACGGCGCGGTGTGACCCTTCTCGTCATGGCCGGGCTTGACCCGGCCATCCACGCTCTTGTCGCTGCAACCACCATAAGACGTGGATGCCCGGGACAAGCCCGGGCATGACGGTGGTTATGCTTCCGCCTTGTCCGCCAGCCCCACCGCCCACAGCGCGAACGCGTAGACGATCGCGACCTCGTCGAGGCGGTTGAATCGGCCGGAGGCGCCGCCATGTCCCGCGCCCATGTTGGTGCGCAGCAGCACCGGGCCGCCGGAGGCCATGGTCGCGCGCAGCCTCGCAATCCATTTCGCCGGTTCCCAATAGGTGACGCGGGGATCGGTCAGCCCGCCCATGGCGAGGATCGCGGGATAGTCCTTGGCCGCGACATTGTCATAGGGCGAATAGGACAGGATGGTACGGAAATCCTTTTCGCTCTCGATCGGGTTGCCCCATTCCGGCCATTCCGGCGGTGTCAGCGGCAGGGTGTCGTCGAGCATGGTGTTGAGCACGTCGACAAACGGCACTTCGGCGACGATGCCGGCAAACAACTCGCCGGCGCGGTTAGCGACGGCACCCATCAGCATGCCGCCGGCGCTGCCGCCATGGCCGACGATGCGTTTCTCGCCGGTGTATTTTGCGTCGATCAGGGCGCGGCCAGCCGCAGCAAAATCGTCAAACGTGTTGGTCTTCTTCTCGCGCTTGCCATCGAGATACCAGCCCCAGCCCTTGTCGGAGCCGCCGCGGATATGGGCGATGGCATAGACAAAGCCGCGGTCGACCAGCGACAGGCGGTTGGCGTTGAAGGAAGCCGGCATCGCCATGCCATAGGAACCGTAGCCATAGAGCAATAGCGGCGCGCGGCCGTCGCGCACAAAATCCTTGCGGTGCAGGATCGACACCGGCACTTCGGCGCCGTCATGCGACTTCGCCATGATGCGGGTGGTGACGTAGCCAGCCGGGTCGTGGCCGGAGGGGATTTCCTGCCGCTTGCGCAGCACGCGCGTCCGCGTCGCCATGTCGTAGTCATAGACTTCCGACGGCGTCGTCATCGACGAATAGGAGAAGCGCAGATTGGTGGTGTCGAACTCGTAGCCGCCCATGGTGTCGAGCGAATAGGCGGCCTCATCGAAGGCGATGGCGTGCTCCTCGCCGGTCCTGAAATCGCGGATCACGATTGCCGGCAGCGCATTGGCGCGCTCCAGCCGCACCATGTGGCCGGCATAGAGCTCGACGTCGAGCACATAGATGCCTTCGCGATAGGGAATGAGATCGCGCCAGTTGGCGCGTTCGGGCGCGGCGAGCGGCGCGGTGACCACCTTGAAGTCGATGGCCCCATCGGCATTGGTGAGGATATAGAGCTGGTCGCCGCGGTCGTTGACCGAATACTGCACGCCTTCCTCGCGCGCCGCGACAAGGCGCGGCGGCGAATCGGGATTTTCGAGATCGATCAGCCGCTGCTCCGATGTCTCGTGGTCGCCGCCGGCGATCACGCAATAGCGGCTGCTCGAACTCTCGTGCAGATGGGTGAACCAGCCGGAATCCGGCTCTTCATAGGTCAGGATATCGTCGGACTGCTTGGTGCCGAGCCGATGCCGCCACACCTGCATCGGACGATGGTTGTCGTCGAGCTTGACGTAGAAGAAGCTCGTGCCGTCCTTGCTCCAGACCACGCCGCCGTCGGTCTCTTCCACGACGTCGTCGAGATCCTTGCCGCTCGCCCAGTCGCGCACGCGGATCGAAAAATACTCCGAACCCTTGGTGTCGGCGGTCCAGGCTTGCAGTCTGTGGTCAGGCGAATGCCGGCTGCCACCGAACTTGAAATATTTGTGTCCCGCTGCCAGCGCGTCGCCGTCGAGCACGATCGCGGCCTCGCCGCCATTGCGCCGCATTCGCCCGAACATCTCGTGCTGGCCGCCCTCGCGGAATTTGCGGAAGTAGGCGTAAGGCCCGTCCGGCGAGGGCACGCTGGAATCATCCTCCTTGATGCGGCCGCGCATTTCCGCAACCAGCTTCTTCTGCAACGCCGAGGTGTGGCCGAGCAGGCTTTCGGTATAGCCGTTCTCTTCTTCCAGATAGCTGCGGATACCAGGATCGAGGATCGCAGGATCGCGCAGCACCTCCTGCCAGTTTGGGTCCTTCAACCACGCATAGTCATCGTTCACGGTGATGCCGTGGGTGGTGAAGGAATGCGGCCGGCGCGGCGCAACGGGCGCTGCCTGCGGTTTCATGGCGGGTTTCGGCTGGTTCACTCGGTCCTCGTTGGATGGGGCATTCGCCCCTATATCGGTATGAAGAAGACGAATTGCCAGCCTGTAGGCAACGCTAGCTGTTGCGCAATTTGGCGCCGGCGCTGCCGCCGAACATCGGAATTTGGTTGACCGCGAGCACGACGGCAAAGGTGATGACCAGCATCGCAATACCCAGCACCGAGATCGCGGCGAGATCGCCGCTTTCATTCAGATCGTAGATCAGCACCGAGAGCACCTTGGTCTGCGAGGTGAACAGGATGATCGCGGCGGAAAGCTCGCGCATCACGCCGATGAAGATGAAGCACCAGGTCGCGATGACGCTGGTGCGCAGCAGCGGCGCGGTAATCCGCCATAGCGATTGCAGGCGGGTGGCGCCGAGGATGCGGCTCGCTTCCTCGAGCTCGGGATGGATGGTCGCGAACGCCGCCTGCAATTGCTGATAGGCCGACGGCAAATTGATGGTGAGGAAGGCGACCAGCAGGATCCACAGCGTGCCGTAGAGCACGAAGGGCGGCCGGGTGTAGGCCAGGAACAGGCCGACGCCGAGCACGATGCCGGGTACTGCGACGGGCGCGGTGGCAAGGAAGCCGAGCACGCGCGAGCCGGAAATTACATTGCGCGTGGTGACGTAGGCGATGACCAGGGCAAGGACAGTGCCTACGGTCGCCGTCGCGGTGCCGAGGATCACCGTGTTCTTCAGCGCGAGCTGGGTCGAGGACAGCTCGGTGAACACGAACACGATGTTGTGCAGCGTGAACGTGCCGGGGGTCACCAGCGTCGTAGCGTTCGGTGAAAACGCCGCGTTGAACAGAGCGAAGTAGGGCAGGAACACCGGATTCAGCAGGATCAGCAGGCAGAACGCCAGCGCCACAAAGCGCCAGCCCTTCATCTCGACCCGGCGCGGCGGGCCGTATTTTCCGCCGAGTACGGAATAGCCGCGGCGGCCGAGGATGAATTTCTGCGCCTGCAGCAGGAAGATCGTCAGCAGCAGCAGCGGCACCGCGGCCGCTGCCGCCAGTTCGAGCTTCGGCGGATACTGGAACAGGCTCCAGATCTTGGTCGTCATGGTGTGGAAGCCGGCCGGCAGCGCCAGGATTGCGGGCGAGCCGAACAGCGTCATCGCCTGCAGGAACGCGATCAGGCTGCCCGCCACCAGCGCCGGCAGCGCCAGCGGAATCGTGACGCGCCGTGCCGTGGTCCACGCCTTGCCGCCGAGAATGGCGGAGGCGTCTTCCAGTTCGCCCGGCATGTTGTCGAGCGCATTCGCCACCAACACGAACACAAAGGGGAACGTGTAGCAGGAGATCACGAAGATGATGCCCGGCAGCGAATAGATGTTGAACAGCGCGACGTCAGGCTCGGCGCTGGTGAGGTAACGATAGAGCTTGTTGAGGAGCCCGCTGTTCGGCGCGGCGAGCAGCTCCCACGCCACAGCGCCGAGGAAGGGCGGCGTCACAAAGGACGCGGTCACCAGCGCACGGATGGTCTGCCGGCCAGGCATATCCGTGCGCGAAACCAGCCAGCTGATCGGTGCAGCGACCACGCAGCAGATGGCCGCCGACGTGAAGGCGATGACGGCGGTGGTGAGCAGCGGATCGAGGAAATCGGGATCGCTGAACAGCGTGATGAAATTCTGCAGCGTCGGATTGCGCGCCTTGTCGGTAAAGGCGAACAGCGCCAGCCACGACATCGGCAGCACGATCAGCGCGACCAGGACGGCCGCGAACAGCCACAGCACGGGCTTGGTCCAGTCGATACCGAATTTGCGAGGCGTAACGTCGGCGGCGATGGTCATGCACTACACCCGGAACAACCGCGCGTAGCGCGTCTTGATTTCCTCCGCCATCGCCTCCACCCCGGCTGCGTCCTCCTTCATCAGCTTGATGTCGGTGATCTTCCGCCGCCCCGGCTTCGACTGCACCTGCGCATGCGCGGAATATTGCGCGGTGAAATCGGTGAAGAATTGCTGGGTCTCGCGGGTGTGCAGCCACGCCTGGAACAGCCGCGCTGCATTAGGGTGCGGCGCCGACGCGAAGATCGCGGTCGGTCCGGAAATGGTCGGTGCGCCCTCGGCAGGGTAAATCGGCTCGACCGGCTGGCCCGCTTCCTTCAGCAGCACCACATTATACTCGTTGCCGTCGGCCATGATCGCGCGCTCGCCGAGCGCCAGCTTCTTCGGCGGATCGGTCGACGATTGCACCTGCATCACCCGCTGCCTGGCGAGTTTCTCGTAATATTCCCAACCGAATTCGCGTACCATCTGGAAGGTCGCCGTCATGATGGTGCCGCTATAGGCGGGATGGCCTTTCACCATCTTGCCGGCCCATTTGGGATCGAGCAGATCGGTAAAACTCTTCGGCGCATCCTCCGCCTTCACCAGATTGGTATTGTAGGCAATGGACGACAGATAGATCCGCGACAGCGCGAACATGCCGTCGGGATCGCGATACTGTTCAGGGAAATATTTGGCGACGTCCTCGGGCACGAAGGCGGCGAGCCAGCCGTTCTTCTTCCAGGGGATGGTGTGCGAGGCATCCGACGTGTTGATCACGTCGGCGGCGCGGATGTTGCTGGAAAATTCCTGATCGATGCGCTGGAACAGCCGCTCGGAGCCGGAGCGCTCGATCTGCATGGAGATGCCGGGATAGGCCGCCTCAAAGGCCTTGCCGAGCTTTTCCCCGACCGGCAGGTCCATCGAGGAATAGAACACGACCTTGCCTTCCTTCTTCGCAGCCTCGATAAGTGCAGGCGTGATCGTGGTCGGTTCTGGCGCTGCGGCCTTGACGGAGGCGGAGATGGCGGTCACGCCGAGTACGGCGGAGCCTTTGAGGAGATCGCGGCGTGAGAATCTTCGCTTCATGGCGTTGTCCGCTTCTTGCTCTTATCGGCTGAGCGCGCGGCAGCGATCGGCCGGCAAGGTCAGCCAGACTTCTCGACCCCTGTCGACGGCAACATCGGTCGGCGTGACGACGCGGAGCGAGCTGCCGTCGGCGGTCTCCACCACATAGTCGCGGCTGGCGCCGAGATAGACCTGGCGCGTCACCGTCGCCTTAAGCGTGTTGTCAGCGGATGCCGGCGCCTGCGTGGAGAGCTGGATCTCGTGCTGGCGGATCGCGACCGCAGCGCTCGCGCCTGCGGTGAGTTTTGCGCCGGTGACCTGCAAAATGCTGCCGGCAAAGGAAACGTGGTCCTCGTCGCGCGCGGTGCCCTTCAGCACATTGCTGGCGCCAATGAAGCGCGCCACGAATTCCGACTGCGGCCGCGCATAGATATCCTCGGGTGTGCCGAGCTGATCGATGCGGCCGCCGTTCATGACCGCGATCAGATCCGCCGTGGTCATCGCTTCCGATTGATCGTGCGTGACATAGACCGTGGTGTAGCGATATTCGTCATGCAGCCGGCGAATCTCGAAGCGCATCTCCTCGCGCAGATTCGCATCGAGATTCGACAGCGGCTCGTCGAGCAGCAATGTCTCCGGCTCGACGATCAGCGCACGGGCAAGGGCCACGCGCTGCTGCTGGCCGCCAGAGAGTTCGCCGGGATAGCGCTGCGCCAGCGCTTCGAGCTTCGTCGTAGCCAGGATCGCCGCGAGTTTCTTGGCGATGGTATCGCGGTCGAGCTTGCGCAGCTTCAGGCCGTAGACGATGTTTTCGGCCACCGTCATGTGCGGCCAGAGCGCATAGCTCTGGAAGATCATCGACATGTTGCGCTGCTCGGGCGGCAGCGTGCGCGCGCTGGAGGAGACGAGGCGGTCGCCGACGTGGATTTCGCCCGCGGTCGGTTCGAGGAAGCCGGCGATCAGCCGCAGGGTCGTGGTCTTGCCGCAGCCGGACGGGCCGAGCAGGCAGACCAGTTGTCCATGATCGATCCGCAAGGAGACATCATCGACCGCCGCCAGCCCGCCATAGCGCTTGGTCAGCCCACGCAAATCTACCGACGCCAATCCACGCCTCCCGGTCACCTTGGCCCGGATCTGCGTCCGCGCTTGGTATACCAGTAAGCCCTAAAATGGCGGCGGCGAAAAGGGTCAGGGGCTCACGGATTCGCCGAGCCATTCGATGGCGGCTTCGGTTCCGCCCTTGCCATGCGGGATTTGCAGCGCCGTCAGCGCCATCTCGATGACGGCAAGCGTGCCCAGGATCATCGGCGCATTGACATGGCCCATATGGGCGATGCGGAAGGCCTGGCCGTGCAGCTCGCCGATACCGACGCCGAGCACGACGCCGCATTTTTGCTTGCAGTATTTGTGAATTCCGATGGGGTCGTAGCCGTTGGTGGAGACCGTCGTCACCGTGTTGGAGCGCTCGCTGGCCTCGGCGACATTGATGCTCAGCACCTGGCCTTCCGACCAGCGCGACACCGCGCGCCGCACGGCTTCGCCAAGCAGCCGATGGCGCTCGAATGTATTTTCCAGTCCTTCGGCGAACAGCATGTCGATCGCCTTGCGCAGCGCGAACAACAGGTGCACCGGCGCGGTGCCGGCATATCGGCGGTAATGCTCGCCGCCCTCGCGCTCGGTCCAGTCCCAGTAAGGCGTGCGCATATTCGCCTTCTTGTGCGCTTGCTGGGCGCGGTCGCTGGCAGCGACGAAGCCCAGCCCCGGCGGCGTCATCAGGCCCTTTTGCGAGCCGGACATCGCGACGTCGACGCCCCAGGCATCCATCTCGAACGGCATGCAGCCGAGCGAAGCCACGGTGTCGACCATGTAGAGGGCCGGGTGGCCGGCCGCCTTGATCGCCTTGCCGATCGCCTCGATGTCGTTCCAGACGCCGGACGCTGTGTCGACTTGCGCGACGAGCACTGCCTTGATGCTGTGCGTCTTGTCCTGCCGCAGCCGCGCCTCGACCTCGTCCGGCCGCACCGCGCGGCGCCAGTCGCCCTTCAGCACCTCGACGTCGGCGCCCATCAGCCCTGCGGCAATGCCCCAGCCGACCGCAAAGCGTCCGCTCTCCAGCACCAGGATCTTGTCGCCGCGCGACAGCACGTTGGAAATCGCCGCTTCCCAGGCGCCGTGCCCGTTGGCGATATGGATGTAGGACCGGTTCTTGGTTGCAAACAGTTTTGACAGATCGGCGTGCAGGCTGTCGCTGAGATCGATCATCTCGCGGGAGTAGATATCGAGCGACGGACGGTGCATGGCCTGCAGCACCTCGTCGGGCATCGTGGTGGGCCCGGGGATGGCCAGAAATTCCCGGCCCGCGCGAACGGTCATTGGCGGTCTTCCTTGTCTGGATTTGCGGTCATGCTGGCATGCCGCAGCGCAATTTCAAAGGGCCCTTGTGCGGTGCATTTATGCAGAATTGTAACGAGTCCGTGGGCGCCTATTTCCGGATGGAATCGGCGATCTGATGCCACATCGCGTCCTTGATCTGGGTCGCCAGCGGGCTCGGCAAAATATTGACGGGCACGGTGCTTTTGCGGCAGGCCTCGACCAGCCGCAGGATCCACACCTCGCCATCGGTGTAATAGAGGTCGCCGCCGCCGTTGCGGCCGGTCAGCGTCGGCCCGATGCCGGTGACCTGATATTGCGCGGTCACCATGCCCGCGGCTTCCAGATCGCCGGTCAATGTCTGGCGTTCCTTGTCGAGGTCGGCATCGATGTGATGGGTGATGGCGCCGGTGTAATGGCTGACGCCGACGCCGCGATCCATCGTCGCAGCACCAAGCCACACCGGGCGTTTCTCCTGGCCCTCATCGAGCACCTTCCAGAACCGGACATGGTTGCGGCGGTCGGCGCTGGCGCCGATCGGCTTTTCGAAGGCAAGGTCCTCGCGGCGGCCGAGATAATAGAGATTGCTCACCGGCGCGTCCTTGTAGGGACGGTCGAGCAGCACGCTGCCGACGATCTCGACCGAAGATTTCAGCGTGATCGGATCGGCCGGATACCAGCCTGCCGCATGCATCGCGCAGACGATGTCGCCGAGAGTGCCGATCAGCCCGACATTGATGGGATCGCCGGGAATGCCCTGTCCGGTGCGCGTCACCATGTCGAGACCGGCAAGTCCCTTCTGGTGCTCGTAGTGGGTCCACAGCAGTGGCAGTGCCACATAGGCGAGCAGGATGTACAGCACCATGGTGAGCAGCAGCACGACTGACGCGCGGCGCAGCCGGTTCAGCCGCTTGCGTTCGTTGCCGTCGATGTCGGCTGTGGTCAGCGGCGGGTCTCCCGGCAGCCGGCGGCTTCTGCCTCGTCGACCGAGCAGAACCAGCGCGTGCCCTTGGCGATGTTCATCTTGATCTTCGCATACCAGCGGCTGGTTGGCCGGTGATAGATGCATTCGCCGGAGCGGTTGACGTTGCCCTTGATGGTGCAGTCCGGGTTTGGCGCGACCGGGCCGGAAGCGGACGCCAGCAAAATCGCTCTGGCGCTCTCGGGCGGTTTGACGGCACCAAGCACGGCCGTCTTCTTGTTGCGCTCGCGCCAGTCCCACGGCGCGATGAAGGCGCCCTGCCACATGCCGGCTTTTGCCTCGCGCGCAGACTTCTCATCCGGCTCGTAGTCTTTCGTGATCCGCACCAAGGCCAGCGCCCAGCCGTTCGCTGCCAGCCATTTCTGGATGTCCTCGCCGTCGACCTGGCAGCGCGCCACGGTCCGGCCGCGGCGGTCGGTGGCGCGGGTCTGACAGGTCCAGCTCCTGGTGCCGACATGCTTGATCAGTTCGTCGCGCGCGGCAACGCCGCAAGCCCAGCGCTCGCCCTTGGTATTGAGGCAGAGCTGATCGGTGGAGGGCGCATCGATGCCGCCGAGCCGGATGCGGGCGCTGCCGATCTGGACCTGGTCGGCCTCGCGGATTTTCGGTACGCCGCTGATCTCGGCGGCGTGGCCGACGGCCGGCCACAGCAGGACGAGGCAGGCGAGCGAAATCTTGCGTAGCGTCATCGGCATTCCCGGCGAAGCAGTCAGGACGTTACTCTCTCGATTGTGCGGACAAAAGGCCCTGCGTGCCAGCGGGGCGGCCGGTGGACGGTTTTCAACTTAACGCGATAATGGCGGGCGGGTGGTTCTCCGGCGGCCTGCGACAGGAAGCCCGAGGCCGGCCGACGGAACGGTTCTTGCAACGCAGCGCGTACAAACCGGAGCCAAATATGCGTCTGTTCAATCGAGTATTTATCGTCGCTGCAAGCGTGCTTCTTGCCAACGCCGCGCAGGCAGAAAACTGGCCGTCGCGGCTGATCAAGGCCACCATTCCGTTCGGTGCGGGCAGCGCCGCGGACGTCGTGCCGCGGCTGGTGTTCGAACGCCTGTCCGCCGAACTCGGCCAGCCGATCGTGATCGAGAACCGGGTCGGCGCCGGCGGTACGGTCGGAACGGGCGCGCTCGCCAAGGCAGACCCCGACGGCTACAGCATCCTTGCGCATTCCTCGGCGCTGACGGTCGCGCCGGCGCTGTTTCCCGGCCTCACCTACGACACGACAAAGGATCTTGCCGGCGTGCTGATGCTCGGCTTCAGCGCCAATGTCATGATCGTGCCGAATGAGCGGCCGTGGAAGACCATCCAGGATTTCATCGCGGATGCCAAGGCAAAGCCGGGGTCGATCTCGTTCGGCTCGGTCGGGATCGGCAGCGCCGTGCACATGAGTTCGGAAAAATTCCGCCTCGCCGCCGGGTTTCAGGGAACGCATGTGCCTTATCGCGGCGGCTCCGAGGTGATCACCGACATTCTCGGCGGCCGCATCGACTTCTACTTCTGCCCGCTGGCAACCGCGCTGCCCCTGATCAAGGAGGGGCGCGTGAAGGCGCTCGTGGTCTCCACCGCCAAGCGCGTCCCCGATCTGCCTGACGTACCGACACCCGTCGACATCGGCCTGAAGGATGCCGACAGCCTGATCTGGTTCGGTGTGTTCATGCCGGCCAAGACGCCGCGCGATATCGTGGAGCGACTTCATGCCGCGGGCGTGAAGGTGCTGAACGATCCCGCGACGCAGGCGAGCCTGAAAAAGCTCGGGGTGGAGCCGATGCCGCTGAGCCCGAAGGCGATGGACGAACTGGTCGTGCGCGAAGTCGCCGCCAATTTCGAGCTGATCAAGGCGGCTGGCATCAAACCGTAAGGGGAGGGTTGCGGCATCAGCGGGTTGAGAGGAAGGGGGCGGCTGGCTACATATTGAGCGAGCCCGTCTTCCTCCTTCCCGGAAATCCGCATGAGCACGCTTTTCTCGCCGATCCAGTTGCGCGACCTCAAACTGAGCAACCGCATCATGGTAGCGCCGATGTGCCAGTATTCGGCCGTCGACGGCTCGGCCACCGACTGGCATTTCACCCACATCAATTCGCTGGCGCTGTCGGGCGCGGCGATGTTCTGCATCGAGGCGACCGGAGTGGAAGCCATCGGGCGCATCACGCCTGGCTGCCTCGGTCTCTACAATGACGCCAATGAGGCGGCGCTGAAGCCGATCATCGCCTCCGTACGCAAGTATTCCAAGGCGGCGATTGCGATGCAACTCGCCCATGCTGGCCGCAAGGCGTCCAGCCACACGCCGTGGGATGGCGGGCAGCTGATCCCGCTCAGTGAGGGCGGCTGGGTGCCGGAGGGACCGTCGGCCGTGCCGCACAAGGCGGAGGAGACGCCGCCGCTGGCGCTCGACGCGGCCGGCCTGAAGCGCGTCAAGGATGCCTTCGTTGCGTCCGCCAGGCGCGCCGAGCGGCTCGGGCTCGATGCGCTCGAAGTGCACAGCGCGCACGGCTATCTGCTGCACCAGTTCCTGTCGCCGATCGCCAACAAGCGGACCGATCAGTACGGCGGCAGCCTGGAAAACCGCATCCGCTTTCCGCTCGAAGTGTTCGAGGCGGTGCGCGCGACTTTCCCGCAGAGCAAGCCGGTCGGCATTCGCGTGTCCTGCACCGACTGGGTCGAGGGCGGCTGGGACATCCAGCAGACCATCGAATTCGCGAAGGAACTGAAGAAGCGCAAGGTCGACTGGATCGATGCGTCCTCCGGTGGCGTATCGCCGCTGCAGAAGATTCCGCTCGGCCCCGGCTACCAGGTACCGTTCGCGCAGGCGATCAAGGAGGCCACCGGCGTCGTCACGATGGCGGTCGGCCTGATCACCGAAGCGAAGCAGGCCGAGGAGATCGTTTCCTCCGGCAAAGCCGACATGGTCGCGCTGGCCCGCGGCATGCTCTACGACCCGCGCTGGGGCTGGCACGCCGCGGCCGAACTCGGCGGCGAAGTGTCGGCGCCGCCGCAATACTGGCGCTCGCAGCCCTCGACGCAGAAGGCGCTGTTCGGCAAGACGACGTTCGGCACGCGGTAGTTCGCGCGCCAGTATTGCGGCGCCCCGGAATGACGGTGAACATCAATCCCCAAATCCCACATAGCGCACGAAATCGCTGTTCTCGCTGCGGTCGCTGCGCACGGCGTTGGCCGGAAAACTGTCGTCGGGATAGCCCATGGCGACGCAGGTCATGATCACCTGGCTTTCCGGAATCTTCGCGACTTCGCGCACGATGTCGGAGCGCATGATGCCCTGGCCGTTGATGACGCTGCCGAGGCCGCGGTCCCATGCGGCGAGCACGATGCCGTAGCAGAGCGCGCCGAGATCGAAATGCACCACCGCGCCGGGATCGAGCTCGCGGTCATAGGCCAGCACCAGCGACACCGGCGCGTCGAACTGACGGAAGCCGCGCAGCACCCAGTCCTGCCGCATCGGCTTGTCGTCGCGCGCAATGCCCATCGCGCCGAACAGTTTTTTGGCGATCTCGACCTGCCGGAAGCGATGCACACCCTGGTATTCGCCATGGCTGACGATGTCGCGCTTGGCCTTCGCGCCCGCCATCATCTCTTCCATGTTGCGGCGGCGCACTTCTTCCAGCGGCTCGCCGGTCAGCACATGCACGTGCCAGGGCTGCGTGTTCATCGACGACGGCGCGCGCTTTGCCGTTTCGAGGATTTCCTCGATCACCGCGCGCGGCACCGGCTTCTTCGCGAAGCCGCGTACGCTCTTGCGGGTATGAACCAGTGTTTCGAAGTCCATTTCCTTGGCCCCAGTGAAATTCTCTGCGGTGGGATTTCATCCCGCTGTTTGCGTTTGTCTTGCGTCTACTAACCAAGGGCGCCGTGGTCCGGTCAAGGGGCGGTTGCCCGCTTCTCGCAGCCCACCTATGCTGCTTCCAACCAAAATCAAAAACCTGAGGAAAGCCATGCCCGCGCCGCTCGATCCCGTCGTCGAAAAAATCATTCCGCTGCTGCCGCTGCGCGATCCCACGGTCATGACGCCGCAGAGCGCGCGCGAGGCGTTGCGGGCGCTGGCGGCGTCATGACCGT
>JAKFVP010000195.1 GCA_021732175.1 Bradyrhizobium sp. | reverse complement strand
ACGGTGGAGACGCCCTCGATGCTGGGACCCGCCGCGGCGGCGCGTCCCAGCATCGAGGGCGTCTCCACCGTGCCGGGGCAGATGGCGTTGCAGCGGATGCCTTGGGTGATGAAGTCGGAGGCGACCGCGCGGGTCAGCAGCGAGACGGCTGCCTTGGAGGCGCTGTAGACGTAGCGGTTGGCCGGCGGCCGCAGCGCCGCGCAGGACGAGATGTTGACGATGCTGCCGCCGCCACCGGCGATCATCGCCGGCAGGAACGCCTTGATGGTCCGGTGCATGGACTTGACGTTGAGGTCGAACGAGAAATCCCAGTCTTCCTCGGAACAGTCCAGGATGGTGCCGTGATGCACGAAACCGGCGGCGTTGAGCAGGACATCGATGGTGCCGACGCGCCTGGCGAAGGCGTTGACGTCGGCCGTGTTGCGGACGTCGAGCCGTGCCGTCTCGGCAATGCCTTCCTTGGGCAGCGTCGCGATGCCCTTTTCGTCGATGTCGGTGGCGATGACGGTCGCCCCCTCGCGCGCAAAGGCGATGGCGCAGGCCCGTCCGATGCCCGCCGCGGCGGCGGTGACGAAGGCGCGTTTGCCCTTCAGGCGGTCTGACATTCAATTCTCCTTGGAATTTCCGGACGCTGTCTCTTCGTCATTGCGAGGAGCGAAGCGACGAAGCAATCCAGCTTTCTTGTTGCGGCGAAGGAAGCTGGATTGCTTCGCTTCGCTCGCAATGACGGTTGTGGTTGTCGGCGGCTGCTAATGATTATCCCGCGCCACGCCGACCTTGCCCGCGATGTCGTGATAGCGCGTGGCGAGCTCCATGCAGGCGCCGGTGGCCTGCTGGCCGACCGTGTTGCGATAGATCTCCTGCCAGGGCGTCTGGTTCGGCGGGTAGCGGAAGCCGCCTTGCGCCTTCAGCTCGGCATGGCGCTTCTTCACCTCCTCGTCGGAGATCAGGATATTGGCGCTGCCCTTGTTGAGATCGATGCGGACCTTGTCGCCGGTCTTGAGGATCGCAAGTCCGCCATTGGCGGCGGCTTCCGGCGAGGCATTCAGGATCGAGGGCGAACCCGACGTGCCGGATTGCCTTCCGTCGCCGATGCAGGGCAGGGCCAGGATGCCGCGTTTGATCAGCGCTGCCGGCGGCTGCATGTTAACGACCTCGGCGCCGCCGGGATAGCCGATCGGGCCGGCGCCGCGAATGAACAGCATGCAGTGCTCGTCGATCGCAAGCGCGGGATCGTCGATGCGGTCGTGATAATCCTCCGGCCCCTCGAACACGATGGCGCGGCCTTCCCAGGCGTTCGGCTCCTTGGGATTGGACAGGTACCGGTCGCGGAATTCCCTGGAGATCACGCTGGTCTTCATGATCGCGGAATCAAAGAGATTGCCGCGCAGCACGACGAAGCCGGCATCCTTCACCATCGGCTTGTCGTAGCTCCAGATCACGTCGTTATCCGGCGGCGCCGCATCACGGCAGTTTTCGCCCATGCTCCTGCCATTGACGGTGCGCGCATCCTCGTGGATGCGCTTGTGCTTCATCAACTCGCGCACCACGGCCGGCACGCCGCCGGCGCGGTGATATTCCTCGCCCAGATAAAAGCCGGCCGGCTGCATGTTCACCAAGAGCGGCACGTCGTGGCCGTGCTTCTGCCAGTCGTCGATCGACAACTCCACGCCGATATGGCGCGCCAGCGCGTTGATGTGGATCGGCGCATTGGTCGAGCCGCCGATCGCCGAATTCACCACGATGCAATTCTCGAACGCCTTGCGGGTCAGGATGTCGGAGGGCTTCAGGTCTTCCCAGACCATCTCGACGATGCGCTTGCCGGTCTCATAGGCAATCTGTCCGCGCTCGCGGTAGGGGGCGGGGATCGCGGCACAGCCGGGCAGGGACATGCCGAGGGCTTCGGCCAGCGAGTTCATGGTCGAGGCCGTGCCCATGGTGTTGCAGTGCCCGACCGACGGCGCGGAAGAGGCCACGATATCCATGAACTGGTTGTAGTCGATCTTGCCGCCGGCGAGTTCCTCGCGCGCCTTCCACACCACGGTGCCGGAGCCGGTGCGCTCGCCCTTGTGCCAGCCGTTCAGCATCGGTCCGCCCGACAGCACGATGGCCGGCAGGTTCACGGTCGCCGCCGCCATCAGGCAGGCCGGCGTGGTCTTGTCGCAGCCGGTGGTCAGCACTACGCCGTCGAGGGGATAGCCGAACAGGATTTCGACCAGGCCGAGATAGGCGAGGTTGCGGTCGAGCGCGGCGGTCGGACGCTTTCCCGTCTCCTGGATTGGATGGGTGGGGAACTCCATGGCAATGCCGCCGGCCATGCGGATGCCCTCGCGCACCCGCTTGGCGAGGTCGAGGTGGTGGCGGTTGCAGGGCGAGAGGTCGTTACCGGTCTGGGCGATACCGATGATCGGCTTGCCGGATTGCAGCTCCTCGCGCGTCAGGCCGTAATTCAGGTAGCGCTCCAGATAGAGCGCGGTCATGCCGGGGTTGTGCGGGTTGTTGAACCACTCCAGCGAGCGGAGTTTGCGCTTTCCGCCAGCCGTTTTGTCGTGACCGTTGCTGTGGTTCTTGTTCACTGTTTCTCTCCCGCAATGCAAACAGGCTTATGCGCTGTTTTGGGCCGCAACCTCTACCAAGCGCAAAAACTGGCGCCTGACAAACGCAGCGGCTGGCTTTCGTTCACGCAAACCTGACATTGGACCTTAGTTCAAGCCATTTGATTGCGCTGTCAAACTGTCTTATTCGGCCGCGCTCTGCCGCTCGACGGCGACGCGCCCGCTGCGGCCGGGCCGCAGCGTGCTCTGCCGCACCATGACGGTGTATCCGAGGTCGACGACCCGCTGCTCGGGGCGCCGTCCGTCCATGGCGTCGATCACCATCGTGGCAGCGGTCCTTCCCATTTCGTACCGGTTGGTCCGGACGCTGGTCAGGGTTGGCACGGCGGAGGCCATGAACTCGAGGTCGTTGAACCCGGAGATCAGCATCTGCTCGGGAACCGATATCTGCCGCCGCCGGCATTCAAAGAGCACGCCGAGCGCAAGGTCGTCATTGGCACAGAACACGGCATCGGTATCCGGTGCCTTCGCCAGCAGATCGGCAAACAGGGTGCCGCCGAGCGTCACGGAGGTCGGCAGCGGCGTCGTCACCACCAGGCGGGGGTCGGCAAGGCCCGCCTCCTTCATGGTCTGCTGGTAACCGAGGAAGCGGCGCTGTACCCGCGGGTCCATGCGCGCGCCGAGGAAGCCGATGCGGCGGCAGCCCTGGTCGAGCAGGTGCGAAATGGCTGCGTGGCAGGCATCCGCGTGCGAAAAGCCGATCATCATGTCGACGGGATTGTTGCCGATTTCCATCAACTGCACGATCGGACAGTCGGTTGCTTCCATCAGCGAACGCGACTCCGGCGTCTGGTCGATGCCGGTGACGATCAGTCCGGCCGGCTTCTGCGCCAGGAACACGCGGAGCAGCTTCTCCTCCTGCAGGATGCTGTAGCGCGTATTGGCCAGCTGGATGGTGTAGCGGCTGCCGTCGACCGCATCATAGATGCCCCGCAGCACGTCGGAGAACACGTTGTTGGTCAGCGAGGGTATCAGGACGCCGATCACCTCGGTGCGCTGCGAGGCCAGCGCGCGTGCCGCGAGATTGGGCACGTAGCCGAGCTCCTTGGCGGCGCTCTCGACCCGCACGCGCTTGTTGATGGAGAGGGCCTCGGGGGTGCGGAAAAAACGCGAAGCGGTGATCGGGCTCACGCCGGCGAGTTTCGCAACTTCCGTGAGACGTATCTTGCCTGGCTTGGTGCGTTTCCGGGCCATTCCGCGCTCATATCACAACAGGTCCGGCAAACAAAGAACTATTGACAGCGCTACCAAACGGTCGCTAAGCAACCGATTGCCAAAACCGCGCAAACTGCGGACAATGTCTGCGAGCCCATCAGGCTTCAGCGGACCCGCGGAGCCATAACAAGAAACGAAGCGGCCTCGGCGTTGTCAGGATATTCGCCGGCCAGTCTGGGGAGGGACTTGGATGTCGTCGGTCCAAATTCGCGACGTGCGCAAATCGTTCGGTACTTTCGAGGTGCTGCACGGCGTGTCGATCCCGATCGAGGACGGCGAATTCGTCGTCCTGGTCGGCCCCTCCGGCTGTGGCAAGTCGACCCTGCTGCGGATGCTGGCCGGTCTCGAGAACATCACCTCCGGCACCATTTCGATCGGCGATCGCGTCGTCAACAATGTCCAGCCCAAGGAGCGGGACATTGCGATGGTGTTCCAGAACTACGCGCTCTATCCGCACATGACCGTCGCCGACAACATGGGCTTCTCGCTCAAGCTGCGCGGCGCCAGGCAGGAAGAAATTTCCAGCCGCGTCAATCGCGCCGCCGAGATCCTCGCGCTGACCCCGCTGCTCGAACGCTATCCCCGCCAATTGTCCGGCGGCCAGCGCCAGCGCGTTGCCATGGGCCGCGCCATCGTCCGCGATCCCCAGGTGTTCCTGTTCGACGAGCCGCTGTCGAACCTCGACGCCAAGCTGCGCGTCGCCATGCGCACCGAGATCAAGGAACTGCACCAGCGGCTGAAAACCACCACGGTGTACGTCACCCACGACCAGATCGAGGCCATGACCATGGCCGACAAGATCGTGGTGATGCATGACGGCATCGTCGAGCAGATGGGCACGCCGCTGGAGCTTTACGACAAGCCGGACAACCAGTTCGTCGCCGGCTTCATCGGCTCCCCCGCGATGAATTTTCTGAAAGGCAAGCTGAAGGTGAACGGCGCCGCCACGTTCGAAGGACCGAATGGCATCAAGTTGCCGCTGAAGACGGTACCTGGCAATTCCGACGGCAGGCCGGTGGTCTACGGCGTGCGTCCCGAGCATTTCACCATCGCCGATGACGGGGCGGAGGCCGAGATCGTCGTGGTCGAGCCGACCGGCTCGGAGACCCAGGTGTTTGCCAAGCTCGGCGGCGAGCAGGTCGTCGCCGTTTTCCGCGAGCGCCACCAATTCAGTCCGGGCGACAAGGTGCGGCTCAGGCCGGACCCGACGCTCGTGCATCTGTTCGACGAGACGACTGGCAAGCGAATGAACGCATAAAGGACGATAATCAGATTCGAAATAGCCAGATCTACCTTCACTTTGTTCGGCTAACGGACGGCAAGATCCGCGCTGCACCAGGAAACGCTTAACGCTTACCACTAAATCCAAGGGAGGGAGTCTATGACCAAGATCAATCGACGCAATTTCCTGAAGACGACGGGCGGCGCGGCCGCTGTCCTGGCGTCCGCGAAGATGCCGGCCATCGCGCAGGCCCCGACGGAGGTGCACATCCTGCGCTGGAACGACTTCGTTCCCGCTTGCGATACCTACCTGAGGACCAAGCTGTTCCCGGATGCGGAAAAGGCGCTCGGCATCAAGGTCAAATTCGAGACCGTCAACGCCAACGACCTGCAGGCGCGCATCACCTCGGGCATTCAAGCCGGCGCCGGCCCCGACGTGATCATGCTGAACAACAACCATCCTCATCTCTACAAGTCGAGCCTCGTCGATGTGTCCGACGTCGCGGCGGATGTCGCGAAGGACCAGGGCGAATGGTACAAGGCCGCACTGGCCAACGCCTCGTCGGGCGGCAAGTTCTTCGGCGTGCCGATGAACTACGTCGGCGGCTTGAACGCCTGGCGCGTGTCGATGTTCAAGGACATCGGGCTGACCGAATTCCCCAAGACCTGGGACGCCTATCGTGACGCCGGCAAGAAACTGAAAGCCAAGGGCTTCCCGATCGGCCAGTCGCTCGGCCAGTCGTTCGGCGATCCCGTCGGGTTCGCCTATCCGTACCTGTGGTCGATGGGCGGGGCCGAGGTCGACGACAAGGGCAAGGTCGCCATCAACTCGAAGGAGACCGTCGAGGCCGTCAAGTACATGACGGCTCTTTGGAAGGACTCGATGGACGAAGGCGGTCTCGCCTGGGACGACTCGTCCAACAACCGCGCGTTCCTGGCCGGCACCATCTGCGCGACGCTGAATGGCGCGTCCATCTACATCGAGGCCCTGCGCAAGCCCGACCAGTACAAGACGGCCGACGGCAAGCCGCTCAAGGACGATATCCTGCACGCATTCCTGCCGGCGGGCCCGAAAGGCGTGTTCGGTCTCCACCTCGTGCAGTCGCACGTCATCCCGACCTATTCGAAGAACCAGAAGGCGGCCAAGGATCTGCTGCGTTTCATGCAGACCAAGGCAAATTACGAGCCGTGGTTCGAGACCGGACAGGGCTTCTACACGCCGCCCACCTCCGGATGGGAATCGCACAAGGTCTGGACCTCGAATCCGGTGATGGCGCCGTTCGCGTTGATCGGCAAGTCGGGCTTGGCGCCCGGATACCCCGGTGAGCCGAATGCCCAGGCCGCCGAAGTGTTGTCGAAATACCTGATCGGCAACATGTTTGCGGCGGCCATCAAGGGCCAGTCGGCCGAAGACGCGGTCAAGGCATGCGAGGGCCAGCTGAAATCGATCTACGGCGCCTGATGCGAACAAGCCCCTGTCGCCGCCGATGGCGACAGGGGCTTTCCCGCATTGTCGTTTTTCCCTGTGCGCCGTCCGTCGGCAACAGAGGGCCTGGCTTCATGTGTCCACACCCGGATTGATGTAATGGCGACCGCTGCAATACCTGTTCCCGAAGGCACGATCATCGTCGGCAAGCCGAAATGGCGGCCGTTGGAGGGCGAGGGCAACCTCGCGATGCTGCTGCTGTTGCCGACGGTTGCGCTGCTGATGATGTTCATCGCCTATCCGTTCGTGCGCGGCATCCTGCTCGCCGTGACCAATTCGAAGGTCGGGCAGATGGGCGAGTTCGTCGGTTTCGAGAACTTCGCGCGCCTGTTGAAGGACCCGATCTTCCACGCCGTCGTCTACAACACGTTCCTCTACACGTTTGTCACGACGATCTTCAAACTCATCCTGGGTCTGTGGCTCGCTCTGCTGCTCAATCGCGATTTCAAGTTCAAGGCGTTCACGCGCGCCTTCATCCTGCTCCCGTTCATCGTGCCGACCGTGCTCGCCTGCTTCGCCTGGAAGTGGATGTTCGATCCTACCTTCTCGGTGCTGAACTGGATGCTCTTCAAATTGGGCATCGTCGCTGCGGGCGCGGGCGTCAACTGGCTCGGGGACGGCGATATGGCGATGCTGTCGATCATGATCGTCAACATCTGGCGCGGCGTGCCGTTCTTCGCCATTTCGCTGATGGCGGGCTTGCAGACCATCAGCCCGGACCTCGGTGAGGCCGCCGCCATCGACGGTGCCAAGCCGTGGCAGCGGTTCTGGTACATCACCTGGCCGCTGCTGATGCCGGTGACCATGGTCGTCATGCTGTTTTCGGTTATCCAGACCTTCTCTGACTTTCAGATCGTCTATGTCATGACGGGTGGCGGCCCGGCCAATGCGACCCACCTGTTCGCGACCTATGCCTACCAGCTCGGCGTTGGCACCGGTCTGCTCAGTCAAGGCGCTGCCGTCTCGCTCGCGATGTTCCCGCTGCTGTTTGGCATTGTGATCTTCCAGCTGATGTACATTCGCAGGGTGGAGACACGGTGATGGGCAATTTCAGCCTGGAGTCCCGCCGATGATCGAAGGTTCAGCCTGGCGCCGGTGGGTGTTCTTTCGCCTGCCGATGGGGATTTTCCTGATCTTCCTGTTGTTCCCGTTCTATTGGATGATCATCACCACGTTCCGGCCCGATGGGGAGCTCTACATCCCCTGGTATCGGGCCACGTACAAGCCGTTCTGGACATGGAATCCGACCACGGCGCATCTCAAATATCTGTTCGGCGAGACCACTTTCGCGATCTGGATGTGGAACACCACTTTCATTGCCGTTGTCTCAACCGCCATCTCGCTGTTTTGCGGCGTACTCGCCGGCTATGCGCTGTCGCGGCTGAACTTCAAGGGCGCGGCCCTGCTCGGCACGACCATTTTCGTTACCTATCTGGTGCCGCAGACGCTGCTCTTCATACCGCTATCGGAGATCATCCGCACTTACAGCCTCGGGGACACGCCCTGGTCGCTGATCCTGAGTTACCCGACCTTCCTGATCCCGTTCTGCACCTGGCTGATGATGGGCTACTTCAAGTCCGTGCCGAAGGAACTGGAGGAGTGCGCGCGCATCGACGGCGCCGCGCGCTGGCAGGCGATGCTGTACATCGTCATCCCGGTGGCTGTGCCGGGCATCCTGTCCGCCATGATCTTCGCGTTTACGCTGAGCTGGAACGAGTTCATCTACGCCCTCGTGTTCCTGTCGAGCCCGGAGCAGAAGACCGTGCCGGTCGGCGTCATCTCGGAACTCGTGCGCGGCGACGTGTTCTTCTGGGGACCGCTGATGGCCGGCGCGCTGTTCGGTTCGATTCCGGTGGCAATTGCCTACTCGTTCTTCGTCGAGCACTACGTGTCCGGCGTGACGGGAAGCGTCAAGGGTTAGCGGACGAAATGCCTTGCCGGAGAGCAGGGCGCCAAAGCACAACGAAACTGGACGACTGGGGACAGAGCGACAATGTCAAGTGTAACGATCCGCCACGTGCACAAGCGCTACGAAGATTTTCACGCGGTGAAGGGCGTCTCGCTCGAGATCAAGGACAAGGAATTCGTCGTGCTGGTCGGCCCGTCGGGCTGCGGCAAGACCACCACCTTGCGCATGGTCGCAGGCCTCGAGACGATTTCCGAGGGCGACATCATGATCGGCAACAAGATCGTCAACCAGCTGCCGCCCATGGACCGTGACATCGCCATGGTGTTCCAGAACTACGCGCTCTATCCGCATATGACGGTCTACGACAACATGGCCTTCGGCCTGAAGATGAGGAAATTCGACAAGGCGGAGATCGCCAAGCGGGTCAACAACGCCGCCGATATCCTCGACATCAAGGATCATCTCGGCCGCAAGCCCCGCATGCTGTCGGGTGGGCAACGCCAGCGCGTGGCGCTCGGTCGTGCGATCGTGCGCAATCCGCAGGTGTTCCTGTTCGACGAGCCGCTGTCCAACCTCGACGCGAAGCTGCGGGTCCAGATGCGCGTCGAGATCAAGAAGCTGCACCAGCGCCTTGCCACGACCTCGATCTATGTGACCCATGACCAGGTCGAGGCGATGACGCTGGGGGACAGGGTCGTCGTGATGAAGGACGGGCTGATCCAGCAGGTGGGCGAGCCGCTCGAACTCTACAACCGCCCGGCCAACAAATACGTAGCGGGATTCATCGGTTCACCGGCGATGAATTTCGCCGACACGATGATCGAGGAAGCGGGGGGCGCGGTCTACGCCACCAATCCGACGATGAAAATCCGCGTACCGGAGCAGATCGCGGCGCGCATGGGCCCGCACAAGGGCAAACCCGCGACGCTCGGCATCCGGCCGGAAGACCTGCGCATGGCCAACGGCACCGACCCGGAAGACCTTTCGTTCGAGGCGGTGGTGGAGGTCGCCGAGCAACTCGGCTCCGAGATCATCCTGGATTTGAAGGCCGGCGGCAGTGCGATGGTCGCCAGCGTCGAGCCAACCGTCAGGGTGAAGCCCCAGCAGAAGATCCGTCTCGCCATCAACCCGGCGGGTCTTAGGTTCTTCGACGCGACGACCGAGGCGGCAATTTGATTGCAGCGTTGATTCTGACTGTTAAAGGCGTATCGCCGCGATGCGGCCCTGGATGCGTCTAGGCAAGAAAAACTAGGTAAGAAAAACAAGGAGTGAAGTCTTGCACGTTCTGGTTCTCGGCGCGGCCGGCATGGTCGGCCGCAAACTCACCGAACGCCTGTTGAAGGACGGCCGTCTGGGCAATCGCGAAATCTCGGGGATGACCCTGCAGGATGTCGTCGCTCCCGAGAAGCCGACGAAGGCGCCGATGCCGGTGAAGGTGGTCGCCTCCGATTTTGCGGATGCGGGCGCTGCCGTCGGGCTGCTCGCCGACCGCCCCGAAATCATCTTTCACCTCGCCGCCATCGTCTCCGGCGAGGCGGAAGCCGAGTTCGACAAGGGCTATCGCATCAACCTCGACGGCACGCGCTATCTGATCGAGGCGATCCGCCATGCCGGCGGCGGCTACAAGCCGCGCCTCATCTTCACGTCCTCGATCGCAGTGTTCGGAGCGCCATTCCCGGAAAAGATCGGCGACGAGTTCTTCCATACGCCGCTGACCAGCTACGGCACGCAAAAGCTGATGTGCGAGCTCCTGATCAACGACTACACCCGCAAGGGCATGCTGGAGGGCATCAGCATCCGCCTGCCCACGATCTGCGTGCGGCCGGGCAAGCCCAACAAGGCCGCTTCCGGCTTCTTCTCCAACATCATCCGCGAGCCGCTCGCGGGGCAGGAGGCGGTGCTGCCGGTCTCCGAGGACGTCCGCCACTGGCACGCCACGCCGAAATCGGCGGTCGGCTTCCTCATCCACGCCGCCACCATGGACCTCGGCACCGTCGGCGCACGGCGTAATCTCTCGATGCCGGGGCTGTCAGCCACGGTCGGCGAGCAGATCGCAGCGCTGGATCGCGTTGCCGGCAAGAACGTGGTCGCCCGCATCAAGCGTGTGCCGGATCAATCCATCATCAGCATCGTCAACGGCTGGCCGCGCGATTTCCAGACCGATCGCGCGCTGAGGCTCGGTTTCACCACGGCCGAGAAGACCTTTGACGACATCATCCGCATCCACATCGAGGATGAGCTCGGCGGCAACTTCGCCAGGTAGCCCTCGCGCGCATGACCCCGAAAAGTGGGAACCGGTTTTCGGACGACGTCATGCGCCAACAATAAGCGCCCCATGCCCAAGGTTGCCTGCATCGGCGAATGCATGATCGAGCTCAGGCAGGCGCCGGGCGGCCTCTACTCGCGCGGCTTTGGCGGCGACACGCTGAACACCGCCGTTTACCTCGCGCGCCTCGGCGTCGAGGCCGACTACATCACCGCGCTCGGCGATGATACCCTGAGCGACGAGATGATCGCGGGCTGGCAGGCCGAAGGCGTCGGCACGGCGAAGGTGGCGAGGCTGAAGGACAAGCTGCCCGGCATCTACATGATCGAGACCGATGCGCGAGGCGAGCGAAGGTTCTTTCACTGGCGCGACAGTTCCGCGGCGCGGCAGTTGATGAGCCTCCCCGAGACCGACGCCATCCTGGCTTCGCTCGCTTCGTACGATCTCGTCTATCTCTCCGCGATCACGCTCTCGATCTATGACGGGGCGGGGCGGGCGCGGCTGCTCGCCGCGCTGAAAGCGGTCCGCCAGCGTGGCGTGCGCGTCGCTTTCGACACCAATTTCCGCGCCCGCGGCTGGCCCGATCTCGACATCGCCCGCCGCGTCTTCACCGAAGCTTTTGCGACTGCTGACATCACGCTCGCCTCATCAGAGGATCTGCTGCCGCTGTATCCCGGCGAGCGCAACGAAGCGCTGCTGGCACGCATCGCGAGCCCCGAAGCCGTGCTGAAACTCGCCGAGCCCGCCAGCATCGTCCGTTTTGACGGCGCGACCAAGGAGGTGAGGGCCGAGCCCGTGACCAAGCCCTTGGTCGACACGACAGCCGCCGGCGACAGTTTCGCCGCCGCCTATGTCGCCGCGCGCCTTTCCGGCGCCGATCCCGTTGCGGCCGCTCGCGCCGGGCATCATCTCGCAGGCGTCGTGGTGTGCTATCCCGGCGCCATCATTCCGGCCTCGGCAATGCCGGCCGCCACCTCCCATTCGCGCAAGGCTGCAAAATGACTGCGGTACCAAAACAGGCCAAAATCGCCGCGCTGTTCAAGCAGGCTGTGGTCATTCCCGTGCTGACCATCGAGAAGCTCGAGCACGCCGTTCCCCTGGCAAAAGCGCTGGTCGCCGGCGGCGTGCGCACCCTCGAAGTCACGCTGCGCACCGACGCCGCGGTCGCCGCGGCAAAGGCGATCATCGCGGAAGTGCCCGACGCCATCGTCGGCATCGGCACCATCCTCAATCCGGATGACCTCTCCCGAGCCATCGCGCTCGGCGCGAAGTTCGGCATCAGCCCCGGTCTCACGCCGGAGCTATTGAAAGCCGCCGCCGCCAGCGACCTGCCGTTCGCGCCGGGCATCGCCACTGCCTCCGAGCTGATGGCCGCGCTCGCCGCCGGCTTCGACACCCTAAAATTCTTCCCGGCCGAGCAGGCCGGCGGTATCAAGGCACTGCGTGCGCTCGCAGGCCCGTTCCCCAATGTCCGGTTCTGCCCGACCGGTGGCATCGGCGAGGCCAACGCCGCCACCTGGCTCGCCGAGCCCAATGTGCTCTGCGTCGGCGGCTCCTGGCTGTGCCCGGCCGCCGACATCCGCAGCGGCAACTGGGCTGGCATAACTGCCATCTGCAATTCCGCCATGAAATCGCTGAAACGCCCGTGAAGTCGGCCGCTCGATGGGCTAGATGTCTCGCCATATCAATCCGGGAGAACGCCATGACTGCCAGCATCGTAGGTTGGGCCCACACGCCCTTCGGGAAGTTCGACGCCGAGACCGTCGAAAGCCTCGTCGTCAAAGTCGCCAACGAGGCGCTGGCTGATGCTGGCATTGCCGCGTCCGATGTCGACGAGATCATGCTCGGCCATTTCAACGCCGGCTTCTCGCCGCAGGATTTCACGGCCTCGCTGGTGCTGCAGGCCGATCCCGCGCTGCGCTTCAAGCCGACCACCCGCGTCGAGAACGCCTGCGCTACCGGTTCCGCCGCCGTGCACCAGGGCATCCGCGCCATCGAGGCGGGAGCTGCCAAGATCGTGCTGGTCGTCGGCGTCGAGCAGATGACCCGTACGCCCTCGGCCGAGATCGGCAAGAACCTGCTGAAGGCATCCTACCTGCCCGAGGATGGCGACACCGTAGGCGGCTTTGACGGTCTGTCCGGC
>JAKFVP010000441.1 GCA_021732175.1 Bradyrhizobium sp. | reverse complement strand
GAAGGCGACCTGCGGCGAAGATGTGCGTGTGCATGGCGCGGGCCGAACCGATGCCGGTGTGCATGCGCTGGCGCAGGTCGCGCATTGCGACGTCGCAAAACCGTTCACGGCGGGCCGGCTGCGCGATGCGTTGAACGCGCATCTGCGTCCAAATCCAGTCGCTGTGAATTCGGTGGAAATCGTGCCCGACGATTTCGAAGCGCGCTTCTCGGCAATCAAGCGGCATTACCTCTATCGCATCGCCAACACCCGCGCGAACCTCGCGCTCGATGTCGGGCGCATCTGGCGCGTGCCGCGCCGGCTCGACAGCGATGCCATGCACGTTGCCGCGCAGCGCCTCTTGGGCAAGCACGATTTCACCACGTTCCGCGACACCGAATGCCAGGCGAAATCGCCGGAGAAGACACTCGACCAGCTCGACGTGATCAGAGAGGGCACCGAGATCAGGATCGTCACCTCGGCGCGCTCGTTCCTGCACAGCCAGGTGCGTTCGATTGTGGGCTCGCTGGTCTGGGTCGGCGAGGGCCGCTGGAGCGCTGACGATCTCGCCGGCGCACTCGCCGCGCGCAACCGCGCCGCCTGCGGCCCCGTCGCCCCGCCGGAGGGCCTGTATCTGGTGCGGGTGGAGTACTAGCGAATCGGCGAAGCTGCCCTCTTCGCCTCTCCCCGCGTGCGGGGAGAGGCCGGATTGCATCGAAGATGCAATCCGGGTGAGGGGGACTCTCCGCGAGTCCTCTTTGCCAGTGAGTATGCGGAAGCGCCCCTCACCCCAACCCTCTCCCCGCAAGAGCGCGGCGAGGGAGCAGAGGCTCTGTCTTCGCCGATATGGCCTAGCCGAAATACCTGTCCAGTATTCCGCGATACACCCGCGTCAGCATTTCCAGATCCGCCACCGGCGTGCGCTCGTCGACCGCGTGCATGGTCTGGCCGACCAGACCGAATTCGATCACCGGGCAATAGCTCGAGATGAAGCGCGCATCCGAGGTGCCGCCTGAGGTGGAAAGCTCGGGCTTTCGTCCCGTCACTTCCTCGATCGCGGCGACCGCCAGATCGGTGAAGGCACCGGGCTTGGTCACGAACACGTTCGAGTTCGACGGCTCCCAGACGATATGCGCCTTGATGCGGTTGCCGCAGGCTTTCGCCAGGCGCGCGTCGACCAGATCGCGCAGGCTCTGCTGCGTGTGCAGGTCGTTATAGCGGATGTTGAATTTCGCACGCGCCTGTCCGGGGATGACGTTGCTGGCGGTGTTGCCGACGTCGACCGATGTAAATTCGAGATTGGATGCCTGGAACTGCGCGCTGCCATTGTCGAGCGGCTCGTCCGAGATCGCCACGATCAGTCGCGAAATATCCGGCACCGGATTCGACGCGCGGTGCGGATAGGCGACGTGGCCCTGCCGTCCCTCGACATAGAGCGTGCCGGATTGCGAGCCCCGCCGGCCGACCTTGATGGTGTCGCCCAGCACTTCGACATTGCTGGGCTCGCCGAGCACGCAATGATCGAACTTCTCGCCGCGCGCGGCCACCCATTGCAGCAGCTTGATGGTGCCGTTGACGGAGATGTCCTCCTCGTCGCCGGTGATCAGGAACGAGATCGAACCCCGACCGTCCTTTTGCGGCTTGCCGTCATGGTCCTTCAGATATTGCAGCACGGCGGCGACGCTGCAGGCGATGCCGCCCTTCATGTCGACCGCGCCGCGGCCGTACAGCATGCCGTCCTTGACGTCACCCGAGAAGGCGCCGTGCGTCCATGCGCTTTCATCGCCGGCCGGCACCACGTCGGTATGCCCGGCAAAGGTGATGTGCGGCGCCTCGCTGCCGATACGGGCATAGAGATTGTCGATATCGGCAGTGCCGGGCTCGCCGAAGGTGACGCGGTGCGTTTCGAACCCGGCGTCTTTCAGGATAGTTTCAAGAACGCCCAGCGCCCCGGCATCGGCCGGGGTGACGGAGGGGCAGCGGACAAGGGATTGGGCAATCGAGAGGGCATCAGTCATGGCCCTCGCTTATCACGTCAAAGCGGCGGCGGGCTAGCTTTGTGCGGGACGATTTCGATCTCGCTGTCCTGGGACCATGCGGTGGTCGCGCGCAGCCGGGCGCGGTCGGAGCGCTGGCGGATCTGCTCCTTGCCGAGCGGATCGGGCCCGTAGGTGTTGGTCCATTTCGTGCCGCGCAGGCAGTACAGCTCGATAAAGCCCCAGATCATCAGCACGAACATGATCGCGCCTGCGGCCATCATGAAATATCCGCCGGGCAGATCGTCCGAGAAATGGTTGAATAGGTGGGGGGCGACGACGAACGGCACCAGCCACCAGCCGCTCCGGTCGCGGTCATGCAGCCGCTTGATCGAGGTGGCGAGGTACATCCAGAAGAACATCGCCAGGCCGCCGGCCTTGACCAGCACGAGCGGCAGCTTGGCCAGCGACAGCGCCCGCCACGCGGCGGGATCGAACACCAGGAAGACGTCGTCGATACCGAAGCCGAACGAAACCTTGCCCTTGCCGTGAGCGGTGCCCATGGCATGCGCCACGAAGTCGATCATCAGGGTCAGATAGGCCAGCCAGACAAAGGCGAGCATGAGACACAGGATGACCAGCCCGGCCAGCCAGTATTTCGCGCGGTTGATGCGGCCGTTGAAGCCGAACAGATACCAGGTCCAGTCCATGACGCGATGCTTCCGGCGGCATCAGCCACCCGGCCATTGGTCGCCTGCGGCCGAAGCCCGGTTCACGTCAGTCCTGCCCGCCGGAACCCTTCCAGAAAATGCTCCCGGTCGGCGTCGCTGCGCCACGGTAGCTGGGTCGCAATCCACGACAGGGAAATATCCGGCTGGGTGCGGCGAAGCTCGGCCAGCGCCGCCGCGGCGGTTTGCGTATCGCCGCTCATGCCGGCAGAAACGACGAGCACCCGATAGGCGCCCGTGAGATCGCCGCGGTGGCGGATCGCCTCGCGCGCCAGCGCGATCGCCTCGTCATATCGCCTCGTCATGAAGCGGGCGTAGCCGGCAATGCCGTAGTAGATCGCAAGCGACGGATCGCGCGGGCTGAGACGAATGGCGCGCTGCGCGGCCGCAAAGGAATCCTCGGTCCGCCCGGCATAGGACAGCGCCAGCGCGTAATAGCCCTGCGCCATGCAGAAATTGGGATTGAGCCGCAGCGCCGTCTCGAATTCGGACAGCGCATCGGCCAGCCGCCGCGTGGAGAAATAGACGCTGCCCAGCGCGGCGTGGGCCCAGGCATCGTCGTAGTCCAGCCGCACCGCCGTGGCGGCAGCGCGCTCGGCGATCGGCGCCACCTTCGCCAGTTCGCTCCAGCCCAGATGCACACCGAACATCAGGCTCGCCGCCAGCAGCGCCTGCGCCTGACCGTAATTCGGGTCGATTGCGGTCGCCTTCTCCAGCAGCGCCTGCGCCATCACATGGTCCTCGCGCGTGATCCGCCAGTAATGCGACAGCGCACGCATCACGAGATCCCAGGCATCCATGCCGGCCGGAGGCTTGCGCCGAGCGCGGAAATTCTCAGCCGCATAGATCTGCGGCTCGATCGCCGCGACGATCGCGTTGGTGATTTCGTCCTGCACGGCGAACACGTCGACCAGGTCGCGGTCGTAACTCTCCGCCCACAGATGGCTGCCGGTGGCCGCGTCATTGAGCTGCGCGGTGATGCGCACGCGCCCGCCGGCCTTGCGCACGCTGCCCTCGACCACATAGCGAACCCCGAGTTCGCTGGCGATCCGGGTGATGTGGACGTTGCGGCCGCGGTAGGTGAAGGACGAGTTGCGCGCGATCACGAAGAACCAGCGCACCTTGGAAAGTGCGGTGAGGATATCCTCGCTGATCCCGTCGCAGAAATAATCCTGATCCGGATCGTCGCTCATGTTGTTGAACGCGAGCACGGCGATCGCGGGCCGCTCGGGGGCGGCCGCGGTCGCGGGTTCCGGTGCGCGCACGACCGGTCGGGCGGGGGGCGCAAGTTCCTCGCAGTCGCCGACGAAGCGAAAGCCCTTGCGGGGGATGGTGCGGATCAGGCGCTGCGCCTTGCCGTCGTCCTGCAGTGCCTTGCGCACCGCATTGATCCGGCTGTTCAGCGCTGAATCGGAAATCGGCCGGTTGCCCCAGACCTCGGCCACCAGATCGTCCTTGCTGACGACGCGGTCGCGGTGCGCGATCAGGAACAGCAGCAGGTCGAAAACCTGAGGTTGCATGGGGATGCGAACGCCGTCCCGGGTCAGCTCCCGGAGCTCGCTCTCGAGTTCGTGATTGTCAAAGCGAAATCGCACCAGCGCACTCCAATTCCGCTTCTCAAGCAAAAATCAGGAATATCTCAGGCAAAGGACAATCATCCGGAAAAGTCAGGAACGGCTCAATACGACATGTTGCAGCGGTCAATTGCCGACACCATCGGACCCATATTGCCGCTCACTGGAGCTATCCCATGTCTCAAGTTCACAGCATCGGCCCGGGCGTTTCCGGCACCAGGTCTTTCAAGTTCATCGCGTTCCTCTACGGAATGGCATCCTATCTGGTTTTCTTCGTCACCATTCTCTACGCCATCGGATTCGTCATGGGCCTCGTCGTGCCGAAGGGCATCGACACCGGTACGACGTCCTCGATGACCGAAGCCATCGTCGTCAACCTACTCCTGATGTCGCTGTTCGCGGTACAACACAGTGTGATGGCGCGAAAGGGCTTCAAGGCGTGGTGGACGAAGTACGTTCCGAAGCCCATCGAACGCAGCACCTATGTGCTGGCGGCGAGCTCGTGCCTGCTGCTGCTGTTCTGGCAATGGCGTCCGATTCCGGCGGTGATGTGGCAAGTCGATGATCCCGATCTTGCCGTGGCGGTTGCGATGCTCTCGCTCACCGGCTGGGTGCTGGTGTTCACCAGCACGTTCCTGATCAACCATTTCGAATTGTTCGGCGTCTCGCAGGTCGCCAATCATCTCGTCGACAAGGAGGTGCCGGCTCCGCAATTCCGCACGCCGCTGCTTTACAAGTTCGTTCGTCATCCGATCTATCTTGGTTTCATCATCGCGTTCTGGGCTGCGCCGGTCATGACCGTCGGCCATCTGATGTTCGCGGCCGTCACCACGACCTACATCCTGGTCGGCATCTGGCTGGAGGAGCGCGATCTGATCGAGATGTTCGGTGACCAGTACCGTGAGTACAAACAACGCGTCTCGATGCTTATTCCCTGGCACAAGTCCTGGTGAGCTGGACGCACAACGAGGAGAACTGACGTGAATCACATCGGGAATTGTTTCTGCGGCGCCGTGGAAATCGAGACGCGCGGCGCCCCGGAGGCGATGGGCTACTGCCACTGCCGTTCGTGCCGTTCCTGGTCGGGCGGCCCCGTGAATGCCTTCAGCCTGTGGAAACCGGACGCGGTGCGCGTCACCAAGGGCGAGGAGCATCTGGCGGCGTACAACAAGACGCCGCTCAGCCTGCGCAAATACTGCAAGAAGTGCGGCGGTCACCTCATGACCAATCATCCGCCGCTTGGCCTCGTCGACGTGTTTGCCGCGACCATCCCGACGCTCGCCTTCGCGCCGGGTGTCCATGTCAACTATGCCGAGACTGTGCTGCCGATGCGTGACGGACTGCCGAAGCTGAAGGATTTTCCCGCCGAGTTCGGCGGCAGCGGCGAGATGGTCTCGGAGTAGCGTGGCGTCGCGTGCAAACGCCAACGTCGTCCCGGCTTTGGTGCAATTGCGCGCCGGGGCCGGGACCCGTAACCGCGGCAGGTTGTTGAAAAGGCGCTGCGGCTCCAGCCCGCCGTATCGCCGACAACGGTGGTTATGGGCTCCGGCCTCGTTGCGCCACCGCGCACGAGGCCGGGGCGACACCGGCTCTGTGGATGCCGCGCGGGCTATTTCAAACCCGCCCTGCGCAGGCCATCGAGATAATGCTCGCGGTCCTCGGCGAGCTTCATCGGCAGCTCGCGGGCGATCCATGCCAGCGAGATGTTCGGCTGCACCTGGCGCAGCCCCTGCAGGGCGATCGCGGAGAGTTCGCGGTCGCCGATCATGCCGGCCGCCGCCGTCAGCACCCGGTGCGCGCCGACAAAATCCGCGCGCTGCCGCAGCGATTCGCGGGCGAGGCGAATCGCCTCGTTATAGTGCCCGCCGGCGAACTGGATGTAGGCGCCGAGCCCGTAATAGGTTGCGGCGAGCGGATCGCGCGGGCTGAGACGCAGCGCGCGCTTGATGGCGGCATCGCCTTCGCTGTAGCGGCCCGCATAGCACAGCGTCACCGCATAGAAGGCCTGCGAGAACGCGAAATTGGGGTTGAGCCGCAGCGCCAGCTCGAATTCGGCGATTGCATCGTCGAAGCGGCGTGCGAACAAATAGGAGTAGGCGAGCCCGACATGGGCCCAGGCATCCTCGCTGTCGGCCTCCACCGCGGCCAGCGCCTCGCGGGTCGCCTGCTCCATCACGCTGCCCATAGGCGCCCAGCCCATGTGGGCGCCGAAGATGCGGCTGTTGGCGAGCAGGCCCAGCGCCTTGCCGTAATGCGGATCGATGTCGATCGCCTTTTCCAGCAGCGCCTGCGCCACCGTATTGTCCTGCCGCGTCACCCGCCAGAAATGCGACAGCGCGCGCATCACCAGGTCCCAGGCATCGAGGCTGCCCGGCGTTTTGTGCTGGGCGCGAAAGCTCTCGGCGGCGTACAGATGCGGCTCGACCGCGGCGACGATCGCCTCGGTGATCTCGTCCTGCACGGCGAAGACGTCCTCGATGCTGCGATCGTAGCGCTCGGCCCAGAGGTGGCTGCCGGTGGTGACGTCGTTGAGCTGCGCGGAGATACGCACCTGGTCGCCGCTGCGGCGAACGCTGCCTTCGACGACATAGCGCACGCCGAGTTCGCGGGCGATTTCGTTGATGTGGACGCTGCGCCCCTTGTAGACAAAGGAGGAGTTGCGCGCGATCACGAAGAACCAGCGCAGCTTCGACAGCGCGGTGATGATGTCCTCGCTGATCCCGTCGGAAAAATACTCCTGCGCGCGGTCGCCGCTCATGTTGGTGAACGGCAGCACGGCGATGCCGGGCCGGTCGAGCGGCACGGCCTGTTCCAGGGTGCGCGGCATCGCAGCGGGCGCGGCTTCCTCCGCCGCGGTCTGCACGGCGCCGACGAAACGAAAGCCCTTGCGGGCGATGGTGCGGATCAGCGCCTGCTCGCTGCCGCTGTCGCCAACGGCCTTGCGGGCGGCGTTGATTCGGCTGGTCAGGGTCGACTCTGCGACATGGCGGCCATGCCAGATCTTTTCGATCAGTTCTTCCTTGCTCACCACGCGATCGCGGTTTTCCATCAAATGGACGACGAGATCGAACACCTGCGGCTCCAGCGAGACCGGCATGTTCTCCCGGCTCAACTCCCGCGTGTCGGTGTCAAGTACTTGATTTGAAAAAAGAAATTTCATCCGTCGTAAGCCCTAAAGCAAAACTGAAGAACTACTCAAGAAAAACTGGACGTATTCGCAAGCACACCGGTTACCATGACTCTGTTTGAGTCGGCAGAAGAGACCGATGGTTCACCTGCGCATGCCCTTCACTATCCAGTTCCCGCCATCCAAATATTTCGCGAGAGGGAGAGTGCAACAGTGATGTTGCGCACGGTGCATAGGCGGCGAGTCATCGCCGAAAAATGTGGCCGAACTTCAGATCGATTGTTGCGCCAAAGTCACTGAGAGTTGTGAACGTGCGGAAGCAATCGGCGCGAGGCCGATCGCTTCAACCGTTCAGTCGAAAAGCTTGCGTCAGTCGCGCAGCAACTCGTTGATGCTGGTCTTGGCGCGGGTGCGCTCGTCGACGCGCTTGACGATGACGGCACAGGCGGTGGCAGGGCCCGGCTGGCCGTTCTTCAGCGGCTTCGGCGGCAGCGTGCCGGGCACGACGACCGCATATTCCGGCACTTCGCCGACGAAGGTTTCGCCGGTCTCGCGGTCGACGATCTTGGTGGAGGCGCCGAGGAACACGCCCATCGCCAGCACCGCGCCCTTGCGCACGATGACGCCTTCGGCGACCTCGCTGCGCGCGCCGATGAAGCAATCGTCCTCGACGATGACCGGCTCGGCCTGCAGCGGCTCGAGCACGCCGCCGATGCCGACGCCGCCGGAGATGTGCACGCGCTTGCCGATCTGCGCGCAGCTTCCGACGGTCGACCAGGTATCGATCATGGTCGCTTCATCGACATAGGCGCCGAGATTGACGAAAGAAGGCATCAGCACGACGTTGCGGGCGATGAAAGCCGAGCGGCGCACGATCGCCCCGGGCACGGCGCGGAAACCGGCGTCGCGAAAGCGGTTCTCGCCCCAGCCCTCGAACTTCGAGGGCACCTTGTCCCACCACGACGCCTTGCCGGGGCCGCCGGCGATCTGGCCCATGTCGTTGAGGCGGAAAGACAGCAGCACGGCCTTCTTCAGCCACTGATTGACCTTCCACTTGCCGCTTCCCTCGCGCTCGGCGACGCGCGCCTCGCCCTTGTCGAGCAGGTCCAGCGCATGATCCACGGCGTCGCGAACCTCGCCCTTGGTGGATGTCGAGATGCCGTCGCGCGCGTCGAAGGCGGAATTCACGGTGGTTTCGAGGGCAGCGAGGGACATGGGTGTTTCCTGAGGTGGAGCGGGTTTTCGAAGGCTTTTTCGGGATTTGGGGCCGGGGAGTCAAGCTCGGGATAACAGTTGCAGCAGCTGCATTCCCAGCTGTCGTCCCTGCGAAAGCAGGGACCCATAACCACAGGAAGCAGCTGTCTAGCGCGCTGTGGCCCCAGCCCATCGCAACAACAATCGCCTGTGGTTATGGATCCCGGCTCGCGCTCCGCTTGGCCGGGACGACAGCGGAGGGTTAAGTGAGCTTTTGCAGGAACCCGGTCAGATCGTCCGTGACATGGTCGACATGGCCGGCATCGCGGCCTTCCAGCTCCCAGTCCTCGCGCACCACTTCCCTCGTGCCGTCGGGCACCACCAGCACCGTGGTCATGCCGAGCCGGTGCGGCACTTCGAGATTGCGCGCGAGATCCTCGAACATCGCCGCGCGCGCCGGATCGACGCCGTGCAGGGTGAGGAAGCGCTGATAGGTCTGCGCCGCCGGCTTCGGCTCGAGCTCGGCGGCGATGATGTCGAACACCCCGTCGAAATGCCCCGACAGTCCGAGCCGCGCCAGCACGGCATCGACATGATCGACCGAACCGTTGGTGAGGATCAGCTTGCGGCCGGGAAGTTTCTCGATCGCAGCCCCCATCGCCGGATTCGGCTCCAGCGGCGAGTGGTCGATGCGGTGCACATAGGACAGGAAATCGTCGGCGCGGACGCCGTGCTCGGTCATCATGCCGCGCATGGTGGTGCCGTAGCGGCGGTAATAGTCCTTCTGGATGCGGCGCGCCTCTTCCGCAGAGACCTTCAGGAAGTCCGACACGAACTCGCCGATCCGCGCATCGACCTGCTGCCACAGATTGACGTGATGCGGGTAGAGCGTGTTGTCGAGGTCGAACACCCAGGTGTTGACGTGAGTAAAGTTGCGGGGCGAGGAGGGCATTGCTCTCTCACCATGTCGTCCCGGCGAAGGCCGGGACCCATACGCCGTGACCAGAGTTGGTGAGCACGCTGGGAGTTGCCTTTGTTTGGAGAGCCACCGGGGTAAACAATTTCGTCCTGGGGTTATGGGTCCCGGCCTTCGCCGGGACGACACCGAGAAAGTTACTCATGGCATCGCAAAGCGCAGCGTCTTGCCGCCGCTGCTCATGTCGACCGCGGCAAAGCCCGCCACCGAAAGCCCGCGCGTGCCGCAATCGCCCTGCTCGTTGATCTCGAACTTGGCTTCCCTGGTGCAGAGCTGCGTGGTGCCGCCCCAGTTCAGCGCCTTGTCCTTGTAGGTCACGGTGCGGTTCTCGTTGTCGACGGCTTCCGCAAAGCTGAAGATCTGCTTGGGTTGACCGGTGACATCGGGGTGCAGGCACTTGCCGGGATCGATGCGGTACCAGCCGCGGCTGGTCACGGTCTTGCCGTCGTCGGTCGCCACCGCCGCCATGACCTTGTGCGGCGTGTCGTTGCACCAGGTCAACCCGGTCGCGGAAGGCGACTGCACCGCTTCGATCAGCCTGGTGAAGAAGTTCGGCTGCTGCACCGCGTCGGCAGTCAGGCCGCGGCTCTTCAGAAACGCATTCAGCGCGGCCTGCGTCTTCGGGCCGTCGGTGCCGTCGATCGGCGAAGCGTCGTAGCCGGCCACGACCAGCAGCCGCTGGATGCCGGCAAGCCGCGCCTGCTCGTCGTCATACTCCGAGTCCTCGGCAAGATAGGCGACGAGGTTGCCGTCGTCGGTCTGCGTCGGGTGGATCTGGGTGAACGGCGCCGGCGTCTGCCCGGAGCGGCATTGCCGCGCGGCGGCGATGACGAAATTCTGCTCGGCGATGCAGAGCGTGTCGGCGCCGCTTTGCGGCATCGGCGAGGAGCCGTAGAGACCGAGCGCGCGCGCATGCAGCAGGATGCGCTCGGCGGTCAGCGTGCCCTGCGCCACCACGCGGCAGGTGGCGGGATCGATGCGAAACCAGCCGCGCGTGGCGGTGGCGGATTGATGGTCGATGCCGATCGCGGCCTCGACCACATAGCTCATGCGGTTGCAGATCTTGAGGTCCGCCAGCGCCGGCGCCGACGAGACCAGCACCGAAATCGCAGCCGCGGGCAATGAGAGGACCGTGCGCCGCGTATAGCGGCGCATCCGGGCGCGGAAGGTGCGCCTGATGATCGGGGCTTTCGTCGAGCCTGTCACTTGTGGATCAGCGTGCCGGTACCCTGATTCGTGAACAGCTCCAGCAATACCGCATGTTGCGTCTTGCCGTCGATGATGACGACGCCCTGCACGCCCTGTTCCAGGGCATAGATGCAGGTCTCGACCTTCGGGATCATGCCGCCGGAAATGGTGCCGTCGGCGATCAGCTTCCGCGCGTCCTTTACCGACAGCTCCGGAATCAGTTTCTTCGACTTGTCGAGAACGCCGGGCACGTCGGTGAGCAGCAACAGGCGCTTGGCCTTCAGCGCGCCGGAGACGGCGCCTGCAAAGGTGTCGGCGTTGACGTTGAGCGTCTGTCCGTCATGCGAGGTCGCCAGCGGCGCGAGCACGGGGATCAATTCATGGCCGATGAGCTGGTTGAGCAGCGTGAGGTCGACCTTGTCGGGATCGCCGACGAAGCCGAGATCGACCGCCTTCTCGATGTGGGAATCCGGATCGACCACGGTGCGCTTGGTCTTCGACGCCTTCACCATGTTGCCGTCCTTGCCGGACAGGCCCACGGCCTTGCCGCCGGCATCGTTGATGTAGCCGACGAGCTGCTTGTTGACCGAGCCTGCCAGCACCATCTCGACGATCTCGATGGTGGCGGCATCGGTGATGCGTAGCCCCGCGGCGAATTCCGACTGGATGCCGAGGCGCTTCAGCATGGTCGCGATCTGCGGCCCGCCGCCATGCACCACGACCGGATTGATCGCGGTCTGTTCCAGCAGCACGATGTCGCGCGCAAATGCTTTTGCGGTTTCCTCGTCGCCCATGGCATGGCCGCCATATTTGATGACGATGGTTTCCTCGTCATATTCCTGCATGTGCGGCAGCGCCTCGGACAGGATGCGGGCCTGGTCGAGCGGGCTGATGATGGTGTCGGTCATGAAAGGGTCTCGCATGCGGGCGGGGCGGATGTCGGGCCGGGTTCTATCCGATTGCCGGGCAGGGCGCAAAGCCTAGCAAGCACCCTCTCCTTGTGGGAGAGGGTGGCGCAATCGCGCGAAGCGAGATGAAGCCGGGTGAGGGGTTTGTCTCCGCGGAAAGAACCCCTCATCTGTCGCGCATCTGTCGATGCGCGCCACCTTCTCCCGCAAGGGGAGAAGGGAAGAGTCACCCGCGCCGCGGCCAGGCCGCCGCGACGGCCAGCGTCAGCCAGCTCGCAATCAGCAGCGTGCCGCCGGTTGGAGCTGCCATCGGGAACAGGCCGTGGCCGGCATATTGCCGCAGCGTCAGGTCGCCGGCGAACAATCCCGTGGCGGTAACGAAGCCAATCGCGGCAAGCAGGCCGATGCGTGCGTGGACCAGCGTGCGCTCGGCAAGCGCCACCGTCGCCAGCACGGCGCAGGCGTGAAACAGCAGCATCGAGGATGCCGAGGCGAGCCGCGCGCTATCTGCCTGATGCGCGGAAGCCGCCGCAAGGATCACGCCATCGGCGCCCATGATGCCCGCCAGCACGATCAGCACGCGCGAAAGACGATTCATTGTCCGCGCTCCCGCATCAGACGGACGATCGCCGCGCGCAGCTCCGGCATGCCCGTGCCCGAGCGCGAGGAAGTCGTCAGCACTTCCGGAAAGGCCGCGGGATGTTTGGCCAGCGCCGCCTTGGTTTCCTCGATGCGCTCGGCAAGCTCGGCCGCCTTCACCTGGTCGGCCTTGGTCAGCACGATCTGGTAGCTGACCGCGGACTTATCGAGCGTCTTCAGAATGTCCTGGTCGACATCCTTCAACCCATGCCGGCCGTCGATCAGCACATAGACGCGGGCGAGCGAGGCGCGACCCAGCAGGAATTTGTGGATCAGCGCCGTCCAGGAGGCGACCTTTGTTTTCGCCGCGGCCGCATAGCCATAGCCGGGCATGTCGACGAGGCGCAGGCCCTCCTTGTCGGGCCCCTCGAAGAAGATCAGCTCCTGGGTGCGGCCCGGCGTGTGCGAGGTGCGCGCCAGCGCGTTGCGGCCGGTCAGCGCGTTGATGAGGCTGGACTTGCCGACATTGGAGCGGCCGGCAAACGCGATCTCGAGGCCCGCCATCGGCGGCAGCGTCTCGATCGAAGGCGAGGCCCAGATGAAATGCCAGTCGCCGGCAAACAGCTTTCGCCCCTGCTCGATCAGCTCCGCATCGATGTCGGTGGTCATGCGAAGGCTTTCCGGTTTGGTCATGGCCGGGCT
>JAKFVP010000440.1 GCA_021732175.1 Bradyrhizobium sp. | reverse complement strand
TGTTTGGAGTGACTGTAGAGACGTGGATGCCCGGGACAAGCCCGAGTTTTGACCGAGATTGGTAAATCGTAGTTTCTCGGGGGGAGGGATGAAGTTTCTGTCCGTACACAGGATCCGGAAGCGCATGGTGTATGTACAGGAGTATGTAGCCAACGGGTGCGTGCTTTAGAGTCCGATGAAACGGGCGTTTCTCCCATTTCCTGGCGGACACTCTCTCCGCCATCGACATGGGACAGCGCAGAAGTCCTTCAAAATCAAGCGTTTCAAGACCCGCCGGAAATGGCGGTGTAGCACCACGGTGTAGCACGTGGTGTGGCACCGCGCTCGCCCCACGTTGCCATCATTGAGGCGGCAACGGAAGACGATCCTTCGTAACGATTTCGCGTCGTGGGAAATGAAGATGGCTACTGCCGTCGGCGCAAAGGCCGCTGCGGCGCCCGCCTTGGCCCCGGACGACGATCTGCCGACCGAATATTGGAAATCCGTCCTGAGCGACGCACGTGCCGACGCCGGATCGAAGCCATCCGGATCGTCAATCGGCGCGCCGCGGCTGCGCGAAGCTCCCCGGCATCTCCTGAGGGTGGGGTGCCGCCGCTGCGGCCGGTGCTGGAGATCCAGAAGATCGATGCCGCCCGGCTCTACGGCGAGCGTGACGTGTGGAAACAAGTCGGGCAACGCCTGTCGATCAGAGTCGCCGCGACGCGACGATGCGAGGCGTCGTCGGCTGCGCTGCCCGAAGAAGTGATGTACTCGAAGCGCACGGGAAGTGTGACGCCCTTCAGGCCGAATTGAGGCTCGAAATTGTAGGTCGCGAGCAGCGCTCCCCCCATAGTCGAGGCGTCGCGCGTGGTCCCGATTGCCGCGTTCTTGGGAACGAACGTATATTGCAAATAAGGCGTCAGCGACCATGGACCAGACGTATACGTGTACCCTCCCTCGAAAAATTCTCGGGCGGGACTACCGCGTCTCAGGCTGTCCTGACGACCTTACAGCATAGTGCCGGTTGCTCAATTATCATCGCTCCATCAACACTCACGGAGAGAGAGGATGCGCAAGCCGCGGAACTTTGATGCGGAACTGAAGGCACTTGGGGACAAGGCGCGTGGCCTCAAGAGCCGCAAGGTGCAGCAGCTTGGCGAACTGGTCATCGCCACCGGGGCCGACGCACTCAACGCGGACGAACTGGCGGGCGCGCTGATCATGCTGTTCGAGACGAAGGACACCGCAAGGAAGGAGGCATGGGCGAAGCGCGGGGCCACGTTCTTTCAGAGCCGGGCGCGGCGAACTGCACCGGCAGCTGAGCGCCACGCTGGCGGGGCTCGGGCGCAACCGGGCGTCGCGCAACCGTCAACAGGCAGCAAGGGCGCGGCATGATATGCGCACCTGGCAGGTCGAGCGCCGCAAGCGCACGCGGCATCTCATTGAACTCGGCGGCCTCGTCGTGAAGGCTGGACTCGTCAACCTAACCGGCGATGATCGCGCCACCATCCTTGGCGCCCTGCTTTGGATGGCCGACAGGCTCCAGAGCGATCAGGGCGAACAAGCGCGCGAGCTATGGGCCGCAAAGGGGAAGCAAGCGTTCGAGGCGGACCCGGCAACACACAAGGGGACAGATCGAACTGTTTCAGCAGTTCGTCGTTGATGCACGACAATGGCATGTCAACTGAGGGACTGCGTGCGCGGAGCGTCGTTCGAGCATGCGATGAGCGCTGGAAGCGGGGCGACGGAACTCGATATCCGCCAAAAAGGATAACCTACTTCGCGGGCTCGTAGATACAAGATTGTCGTTGCCACCCCACCAAGGCGATGCGCAAACATCAGTTATGTCTCTCCTGAGGCCGCAGCTGGCGGTGTCTTCGGCCTTGTCGAAGAAGGCGTCCACTAAACCGGCAGCAGCTCAACCTCAATCTTGTGGCTTTCCGTTGCAATTTCCCACCTTGTCATCTGCCGATGCACAAGCCGAGCCCCCGAACTGCCAAGGCAATAAGAACAGGCGTGGAGTGGATGCGAGTTGTTGATATAAGGTGCAAATCTTCTCGAGAGCTGGGTTATCGTGAAGCGGAATTCCGTCTGACAGGCCGTCGAGCAAGTCTCGAAGCGGAGATCGCGCAGAGACACCAAAGTCGTGCTGTCCGAATTGAATGTGAAGCGGATCAAAGCCGGCATCTCGATCGAGAATCTCGCCCAGGACATCGCCTATCGCGGAAACTGCTGCTCTACGTCCAGCGGATCCTCGATGCCGAGGACCACACAATCACTTTGCAAACTGTTTGCAGCCCATAACCGCCGCCGCCTAATCGGCCAGGCCGTCACCAAAATTTGGCGATAGCTCATATCACTGCACGAAAAACGCGTCGCACAAATTTCCCGATGCCGTCCAAGCGCTTTACAAACGGCTACGGCTGGAAGGCAAGACGTAATCTGGGTCCATGCTTTGTGAGGTTAGCTTGAACTGTTGGACTGTCCAAGGATGACACCGCGCAGACTGTAAAGCAGGTCTCCTCCTCGAGGGAGGGACGACGGCTCGTCAAGTTGAAGCCACTACCGCTGCGAGATGATCAGCGAAGCCATCCGGATCGTGTACTGGTTGAGTGTTTCAGCCATGAACGGCAAGGCGAGCAGGAAACCGATGAACGTGGCAATGATCTTTGGCACAAATATGAGAGTTTGCTCTTGGATCTGTGTCAGAGCTTGGATCAGTGATATAGCCACACCAACAACAGTACCGATCACCAAGAGTGGCGCTGAGATCAAGACGACTGCGAAGATCGCGTCTCGCGCTGTCTCGACTACCTCGATCCCGGTCATGCGTCCTCTTGACGACGTGATTCGCTGCCTCATCCTACATCCTTTCCGACACTAGCCCAATTCGAATCCATTCGACTGTGCGCTGCGAATCGCCTCCTAGACTAATTCCTCTGGCTGTTTCTGGTAGATTGGCTGCTCCGAGGCGCGGCCGAGCTATCGCCGAATCTTGGTGACGGAAGGGATCAGGTGGCAGCGGCTTGAGCTTACGATCTGACGACCTCAATTCTGTCGGCGAACTTTACACCGAGGATGACTTTCGGAAACTGGTTATGACCATCGAGCCGACGCCAATTTTTCTCGGCGGCCTCGGCGAGCTTGAAGATCATGGCGAGCGCGGTCTTATTCGACAGACCTCCCTTGGAGCGCACCGTGCGGCGGCGCACCGTCGCGAACGAGCTATCGATCACACTCGTCCTGCGCAGATGCTTCCAGTGCTCGGCAGGGAAGTCGTAGAAAGCCGGCAACGCTTCGCGATCCTTGACCAGGCGCGCGACCGCCTTGTCGTATTTGATGCCCCAGTTTCCACGAAGGCGTCAAACGCCGCCAGCGCGACGGGAAAGTTGAACTCGGTGAACGTGTTGTCTTCGCCTGCTTCGCGCTCAATCGGGTCTATCGAAATATTCCGGGGCCTGGGCAGGATGGTGAAGATCATGAATCTTCGGGGCGACCGGCATCTATTTGCAAGCAGGTGCGCTACATTCGAGCGGTGCGTATTATTTTTTTCTGGTGCATGTCATTGGGTATTTCGGGCCGCCTGCGTCCCACAGCTCATCCAGCAATGGCAGGTGCGGCTCAAGTGAACTCTGCCGGTTCTCTCACCGCGGGCGATCTGCCGAACGAGTTTGCGGCTGTGGCTGGTGCGGCGCACAATCCCCTTGATAGGGGTCCCTTCGCTGACAAGCCGCATGATTGCCGCATTGATCTCTTCACGCCGCAGATAGCCCTGATACTGCAGTCGTTCTGCGCAAGTGAGCAGGTCCGGATTGATCGTGGTGGCACCGATCGCGGTACGGATCGCCCGCAACGATTTGCGGACAGCAACCAGAAAAGTCGAACTCGCGTTTTCCATCAGGTGCCAGCGATCGGCGATCTGAATGGCCTTGGGCAACGCCTCCGCGACCGCCTCGCGATAGCCGCCACCGCGGCCGCGCGCTTGACCCCGGCATACTTGAAAAGCCAGGCCAGCACCGTTGCATTCTCGCGAACGGGCAACAGTGCTACGATCCGCCGCCGCTCCAGATCGCACACGATCGTTCCATAGCGATGGTTCTTCCGGAAGGCCCAGTCATCAATGTCGATGGCAGTCAGAGGCTCAGTCCGCGGGCGGGTCCGTCGCCGGACGACCTTCAGTAAGGTATAATTGCTCACCGGCAGGATCAGCCGCTTGCCGAAAGCTGCTGCCGGCCTGCCACCGAGCGCCAAGCCGAGGTACTGGACGATGCATTCCAGCCGCGCCGTTCGGCGCGACCGCACTGGAAGAACCTCGTCGCCAAACCGCTCGGCAAAGATCTGTCGACGGCGATTGCGGACCTCACAGACGAACCGTCGCGTGATCACGCGCGGACGTACATGCCGTCCGGCGCTGGGCAGGTCTGCCATCTGCCTGCTGTAGCGACTGTGAATGCGGCGCGACGCCACTCCGCACAACGGACACTCGGCCATGCCGGCTCGCAATCGGACAGCAAAGATAATCGAGTCAGATGAATCATATACGCTCTCAACCGCCAACCCGCGCGGCACAAGGGATGATGTCTGGAAATCGGTTCGCATGATGCTGATTCCCTCCATCGGAGAACCGCGACTCGCCAGTGAAATTCATCAAAAGTGACTCTGAGCCAATATTGCAGGCCAAATGACAGGCTCACGTCGGCGTGAGCTTGTAACCGGCGAACGATTTGCTCCGAAATCACCATTAGAGCGCGCATGAGGCGCCTCAAAAAATGATGGAGCCGGACAATGTCAACGGAACGCCGTCTCACGATTTCACTCTTGTTGCCGATTGTTGCCATCTCGGCAGCGGCTCAAGCCGGAACGACGATCTCAGGCAATCGGTATTGGCCAAGCGAGGTCAGACCGAGCACATACAGGGCGGGTCACTCTCAAAGCGACCTGAGCTATGCACTAGCGTCCGGCAGAGCAACGCCGCGTCCTCAAGCCGCGACGAAAGTGGGTTCCCATGCAGCAGCGCCGACGCCAATTGGCGGCGGCAGATGCGTCTGGCGATATCAAGGTGGCCCGAAATCACCGATGACATGCGCCAGAGAGAGATGATGCGCGCGCCATCCAAGATGCGGGCGAATCATCGACGAGCGTCCAGAGCCCCCTCGAAATCGCGCCTCCGGGAGGTCGGGGTGCTGCCCTCCTTCTCGTCGAGGTACTGTTGCGGTGCCGCCTCGAATTTAGTGCGGCAACCGGCGGAGCAGAAATGGTAAGTCACGTCTCGGTAGTCCAAGCGATTCTTGCTCGTTTCAGGATCGACGCTCATCCCGCAGACTGGGTCGACGACAGCGGCTGCAGCGTGGTGATGATAGTCGTGGCCACCGCTCGCGCCGCCGCAGCATCCGGGTTTTGCGACCGGCGCTTCAGGCCTGGTAGGCGTCTTCGCGGAGCATCCGCGGCCACCTTTGGATTTGGCTTTTTGATTCTCTGCCATCTCGGCCTCCATGCCTATCTTGAGGCATGCGAAAAGACGTCAAGGCGTCCTGCCAAAAATGGCTCAGTCGGATCGGCGGCCGGGTGCGTGGCCTGCCCAAGATGGTGGACGAGGACCGCTACTGCATCGATATCGTGACCCAAATTTCGACCGTCCGCGCCGCGCTGGGTGGAAGAAAAGCTCCTGAAGGATCATATCGCCCATTGCGTAGAACACGCGATCGCGAGCGGCGACAAAACGGACCAGCGCAAAAAGATCGCAGAAATCATGACCGTCGTCGGAAGGGTCGGCAGATGATTGAGGAACTTTCGGGCTCGCCAAAGGTTCCGCCTTGGCGCGGGCGCGGTTTGTCTTTAGGCTCTCGAGCCACCGAGCGGTAGGGAATCCGGACGAGCGATGCTGAACTGGCTGACCGGGAGTAGGAGATCGATGGCGGGGCGATTGCTCGCGCTGGTCTATCTGTTTTGCGTTCTGGCGCCGGCGATGTCATTTGCCTTCTCCGACGGTACCCGCGCCGGCCCGTGTCTGACCGAGGATGAACACGGCATGGGCATCGTGCATGTGCACGAACATGTCGGCGCGGTCGCGCAGCACGTCCAGGAGGACGGCCGTTCGCATGACCATGCGTCATCTGTCGTCGCTTCGGCGCCCGACGATGGGCAAACTGCTGCGGGATCGGATCCGGTTTCGTCTCCCGTGAATCATGACAAGTCCTCCGGCGGACAGTGTTGCGGCATGATCTGCGTCAGCGCCTTGCCGGCCAAGCTGGCTGATATTCGGCCGCCCGCGCCGCGCACGATTTGTCTGTCGGCCAACTACCGTGCCGTCGCGGACAACACACCCCCTCGACTCTACCGTCCCCCCATCGCCTGAACTGACCGCCAAGACGCGGTGCCGGCCCTTTAGGACGCGCGCACCTGTGGTCCATCCTCAGTCCGGGGAAACCTAGATGCGTGCGCAGCACGAGGCGAAGTCCGACGCCGTTCGGTGGCTGGAAAGGTATTCAAGTTCAGATCGGGTCGGCTCGCGGCAGCATCCGTCGCGGCGTTCGGGCCGGGCGGTGCCTGCCTGTTCTCGGTCATGAAGATCCGGTAAGAAATGGCCCGCGACGACTACCGGGACCCGGGCCCGTACAAGAATCCGCCAGGAACGGTCGCATACGAAGTCGATGCGCCGGCCGCGGCGGCTCCCCGCCGGAATGGCGGCAAGGACGAGGGCGGGACAACGCAAATGAAGGGCGCATGAAAAGGCATGAAGGGCATGAACATGAAGGACATGTGACCCGGACGCTTTCGAAACCAACATCAAAGAGGAGAAGACGATGAAAAACTTTAACCACGCCGTCGCATCGGCGATCACGGGCCTTCTGCTGGCCGGTGGAAATGCCGTTTGGGCAGGCGAAGGCCCGGCCGGTCATAGTCACAGCCATGACGAGACGTTCTCCGCGGGCGAGCCCGGCGACGCCAAGAAGCCCGCCCGGATCGTCCAGGTCACGATGGGCGAGATGGACGGGAAGATGATGTTCATGCCTCCCAAGATCGAAGTGAAGAAGGGCGAGCAGATCAAGTTCGTGCTGCGCAACAACGGCGAACTGGACCACGAATTCGTGCTCGCGACGACCGCGGAGAATCTCAAGCACGCCGAAGCCATGAAGAAGAATCCCGACATGGAGCACGACGATCCGAACGCCAAAAGACTGGCTCCGAAGAAGGCCGATGAGATCGTGTGGAAGTTCACGAAGGCCGGCGAGTTCGAATTCGCCTGCCTGATCCCCGGCCATCGAGAGTCCGGAATGGTCGGCACCGTCGTCGTGAAGTGACCCGGCGAATCCGCAGGAAAACAAATCTACGAAAGGAAATCCAATGAAAAAACCGAAGATTGCAGCGGTCGCCGCATTCCTGCTCTCTGCCGCCACCGCCCTCGCTCAGAACGCGACGGCGACCGGGGAGGTCAAGAAGATCGACGAGGCGGCGGGCAAGATCACCCTCAAGCACGGTCCCATCAAGAACCTCGACATGGACGAGGACGGCATGACGATGGTGTTTCGCGTCCAGGATCCGTCGATGCTCAAGCAGGTCAAGGTCGGCGACAAGGTCCAGTTCGAAGCCGAACGGGCCGCGGCCGGCATCACCATCACGAAGCTCCAGAAGGGCAAATAGACGTCAGGGTGCCGCCGTCGACGACTGCGGCACCCTGATAGCTTCGACGCCGCAGGGAGGACCGATTGGAAGCTTCGTTGCACCGGCCTGAGACGACGGTCGGCAGAGACCCATTGACGTTCGATCGCGCGAGTGGCCGTCTGGACGGCGCAACCGTCCTTGATCGTGCGGCGCTGCTCGCGCTGCAGGCCGGACGGCCGCGACGGCGCCTTTTTGGGCACCGCGGCTATGGGCTCGGTTGCCGCATCGTGGCTTCGCTTGCGCAGAAGCGCGACATCATCGTGCGCCTGAACGACGACGCGGCGTTCGCCATCCCGTTCTGCGACGGCTACTGGAGCCGGTTGCTCAACCGCCGTTATCGCTACAAAGCGAAGATCGAGGCTTTCCTGCGGAGTGCAGCACGGGACCGATTCTTCTTCGTCGATTGCGGCGCCAACTTTGGGTACCGGTCCGTGCTGGCATCCAGCCGTCCCTTTGGCTCGCAAAGCGCGCTGGCAATCGAAGCATCCTCGGCGAACGCGCGGCGGCTCACCGGCACTTCCGACTTGAACGGAAACCGTTTCCGCTGCCTGAACACTGCGGTCTGCGGCGAGAACGGCGGTTTTGCGCGTGTCGTCGGCGGCAGGCATGAAAAGTTCGGTACGATCGCGCTGGCGCAAAGCGAGCCGAATTGCGTCGGCACCGTCTCTCTCGACGGGCTTGCCGAAGCGGGTCTGATCGACTCCACGGTCCCGGTCGTCGTCAAGCTCGACGTCGAAGGCCTCGAGATCGAAGCGCTGAACGGTGGGCGCGGCTTGCTGGCGGGAACTGTCTCGTCGTCTGCGAGGGGCACGGCGCCGACCGTACCCACGCCGTCTCGCGTCATCTCAGGAACGAGACGACGATGAAGCTCTACGCATTCGATGCGGCGGGACGCCGCTTTTTCGAGATCGAGGATCTTGGCGCGCTCGATCGATTAAAGAGGCACTCCTGGGTCGGATACAACGTCTTCGCCACCTCAAGCCCGGCCTGGGAAGAGCGACTCCTTTCCGCGGTATGGAGCCGTGGCTGACGCATTTCCGCGTCGATGGCCACAAGGAACGACAGGAGGAATTCGACATGTGACGCAGCCAGTCGAGTGCGCGTTGCAGCCGCCTGTGCAGCGGCCAATATCGCACGACCATACGTCGCCGCCGAGGCGTTTCGTTCGGGGGGAGTCGATGCGGAACAAGGATCGCCGAGCTTCGTTTGCGCATGGGGCTTTTCGAAAGGAGGAATCCGAGATGATCAGAAAAACGTTGCGCGCATCGATCCCGGCGGCCGCGGTTCTGCTCGCGCTATCGATGCCGTCGTTCGCCGACGACACCGCCTACATGAAATCAATGGAGAAGATGGACACCGACATGAAGAAGGGCATGGATCCTGACCCGACCAAGGCGTGGGCGAAGATGATGGTCGCGCACCATCAGGGCGCGATCGAGATGTCACAGACGGTGCTCAAGGAAACCAAGGATCCGATGATCCGCGCGATGGCAGAGAAAGGGATCAAGGAACAGACCAAGGAGCAGACGCAGCTCAAGCAGTGGATCGCAAAGCACGGCGGCTGATTTCGGCTACAACGGTACGACCGCGAGGATTCTCATGATCGCATTGCCCTACGACTACTTCCTGCTTTCATGGTTCGTCCTCGCGGTCGCATCGACCGCCTACGTCGCGTTCGACCAGTTCGGTGGCAATCCCGAGCCTACGGTGATGAAGTTGGGCTTCATCCTGGTCGCGCTCTACATGGGTCCGTTCGGACTGCTGCTCTACGTGCTCGCCGACAAGGAGCCCCGTCCGGGAGAGCATGAGCGTTTCACGTCGCCGCTGTGGAAGCAGGGCGTCGGCAGCACGATCCACTGCGTCGCCGGCGACGCCACCGGAATCATCCTCGCGGCGACGGTGACGGCGCTGCTGGGCTTGCCGATGTGGATCGACCTCATCGTCGAGTACATCGCGGGATTCTCCTTCGGCCTTTTCATCTTCCAGTCCCTCTTTATGAAAAAGATGATGGGCGGCACCTACTGGGAGAACGTCAGAAAGAGCTTCATGCCGGAGTTCATCAGCATGAACGCCATGATGGCCGGCATGGCGCCGACGATGAGCCTGCTGATGATGGGGCGGGACATGCGGGCGATGGATCCACTCGAACTGATCTTCTGGGGCGTCATGTCGCTCGGCGTCATGGTCGGGTTCACGACCGCCTATCCCTTCAACGTTTGGATGGTGAAGAGGAAGATCAAGCACGGCCTAATGACCGCGCGCGGCGGCGGACACGATCAAGTTGGTCACGAAGGCCACGGCGGCGGAGAAAAGCCGAAGAAGGAAATGGACGGAATGCAGCACGGCGGCAGTCACCAGATGGGCTCCGACGCGACCACGCCGCAACTGGGGGCACTGGCCGGCGTCACGTCGTTTCTGCTGATCTCCGGAATGGTGCTGCCGGGCTTTTCCGTCAACCTCAGTCTCAGCGCCCGCGACGTCGACGGGTCCATCATGCCGCCCGGCATGATCAACACCTTCGATCTTCCCGGCGAGGCAATGAGGGACATGGCCGCCGTAAAGCCGCGGCAGGTCACCTACGCCGCGGCGCCCGACGCGAGGGGCGACAAGGTCCTCGAACCGCGCGTCGAGAACGGCGTCAAGGTCTTCGACATCGAGGCTTCGATCATCCGCTGGAACATCCTTCCGCACGTCGCGGTCGAGGCCTACGCGTACAATCGCCAGGTCCTGGGTCCGCGATTGCAGGTGACGGAGGGCGACCACGTCCGGATCAACTTCCGCAACGCCCTGCCGGAAAGCACAACGGTTCACTGGCACGGTCTGATCGTCCCGAACGAGATGGACGGGCCGGCCAAGGTCACCCAGGATCCGGTGCCGCCAGGCGGCGCCTACACCTACGAATTCGACGTCGGTCAGAGCGGCACGTACTTCTATCACAGCCACGATCATCCGGACCGTCAGCAGGCGCTCGGTCTCTACGGCGCGCTCCTGATCGCGCCCAAGGATCCCGCGAACGAGGTGAAAGCCGACCTCGACTACGCGATCCAACTCCAGGAATGGCTGAAGCGCGAGTGGCTGACTTATCCGGCCATGTTGATGGAAGGGGCGCTGCCGAACTACTTCACCATCAACGGCAAGGCCTATCCGGCGACCGACACCGTCGCGATGAAGGTCGGGCAGACCATTAAGCTTCGCTTCATCGGGACGAACAACAACTTCGTGCATCCCATGCATGTGCATGGCGGGCCGTTCGAAGTGGTCGCCGTAGACGGCGTGAACCTGAAGGACAGCGCGCGCTACCATGCCGACACCGTCAATGTCGGTCCCGGCCAGCGCTACGACGTGGTCTGGACGGCGCGAAAGCCGGGCAAATGGCTGGTGCACTGTCACATCCCACATCACACGACCAACAACAACGTCGAGCAGCGCGGCGGCGGCGGCCTCATGCTGGTCCTGAACGTGCAATAGGGCGGGTCAAAACCGAAGGAGGGAGCAAATGACGATGCGCAAGGACATGCGGGCCTGCGTCGACGAATGCCTGCGCTGCTACCAGACCCGCTCTCGAATGCGTAGAAACACCGATCGTGCGGCCTTTGTGGCCGCTCTTTAACTAGAAAATTTCACTGCTCAACGGAGAGGCCTTCCGAGAAATCTCATGACAATTCGTGCCATTCTTCCTTCTGCAGGACGTGATCTACGCCTCGATCTTTTCCGTGGCGTTGCCAACTGGGCAATTTTTATCAACCACATTCCCAACAATGCGGTGACGTGGCTCACGACCAGAAACTACGGATTCAGCGATGGCGCGGATCTCTTCGTTTTCATTGCCGGTTACGCGGCCTCCGTCGTCTACGCCAAGAGCATGCTGACGCAAGGATTCGCTGCTGGAAGTACCCGCTTGCTCGAGCGGGCTTGGCAACTATACGTCGCGCATGTGCTGCTGCTTGTCATCCACCTGGCGGTAATCGGCTGGACCGCACAAGCCTACCAGGATCCCCATCTTCTGGATGAATTTAACGTCGCCCGGCTTGTCGAGCATCCGATTCCCACGTTAACGCAGGGATTGCTCCTGAACTACCGGCCCCTTAACCTCGATGTTCTTCCGCTCTATATTGTGCTGATGGCGGCCTGTCCGCCCGTATTGTGGCTGATGCTGCGACGGCCCGATGTTGCGATCGCGGGGTCACTCGTACTTTACTTCGCAGCTCGGCTGTTCGGGTGGAATCTTCCCGGCTATCCAGCGAGCGTCTGGTATTTCAATCCGTTCACCTGGCAATTCCTCTTCATGTTCGGCGCCTGGTGCGCACTTGGCGGAGCGTCGCGGGCCCGGAAGATCATTCGATCGCCGGTGGTCCTCGTCGTTGGATCGGCATATCTGATTTTCGCGCTGCTGATGACGATGGCGGGTCATTTCGAGACGTTCGGGAAGCTTTTCCCAGGATGGCTTGTGAGCGCATTCAATCCAAACGACAAGACGAATCTTGCTCCGTACCGCGTCGTGCATTTCGTCGTCATAGCGATCCTGGTGGCTCGCTTTGTGCCAATCGATAGGCCCGGTTTGAAATCGCGCTGGCTTCGACCGTTAATCGTCTGTGGTCAGCGCTCACTTGAAGTATTTTGCGTCGGCTTGTTTCTCTCATTCGTCGGCCATTTTCTGCTTGAACAGATCTCCCAGTCTCTTCTTGCGCAAATCCTTGTCAGTATTTCCGGAATTGGACTGATGACAGGAGTTGCCTACTATCGATCCTGGTCGAAGAAACTCGACAAAAGGCCAAGCCCGCCGGCGTCGAACTCTCCCTAACTGCAGCCAACGGGCGTGCGATTGATGGCAAGGACCGTGCAATGGGCACGAATTGGCAGCGTATCGTGGTTGCGGCAGTGGTGAAGAGCGTATCGCAAGACTTCACGCCGGCGTGAGCGCTGTCACTGCAACGTCAGAGCAGTGGCACCCAATAGCCAGAAGCTCGCCGGAAACGCCTCACGCCGTGCTTCGCGCACATCGAAGCCGGCGTTTTGCACGAGCCGAACGGGATCGCGATTGCGATTGCATCCGCCGGCCACGACACCCCACACGCGGTTGAGCCGATTCTGCAATCCCGCGGGCGTAAACCGGGTCCGGCTTGCCCATGCTGCAGAACGATCAGGCGACCGCCCGGCTTCAGGGTAAGCGCTTAGCCGGGACCCTTATTGGAGCTGGCTTGACGCTTTGCGGAATCGCCACGGCATGAGGTCTTCGATTCTGCTATCGGGATGGCCGTCGATGATGGCCTCGAGTGTTTCGGCGATGTAG
>JAKFVP010000633.1 GCA_021732175.1 Bradyrhizobium sp. | reverse complement strand
CTCGTCACCCGGGCGACATCATCCCGGAATGGTGGGCGACATCATCTCGGAATGGGTGGGCGACTTCAAATCGGAATGGTGGGCGAGATCATCTCGGAATGCTGGGCGACATCGAGCGGAATCCGCAAACACAGCACCAGCACCGGAAGTTACCCAGCTTAAGGTCAACGAAAAGAAGTGGACCGCCACCTTGATGAAGGCCGGGTGGACGGTCCTGCCGAACGTCATCTTTGAACGCCAGCGTGCCCTGGGGCTGGATGCGATCGACATCAACATCATCCTGCACATCGCGTCCTATTGGTGGACGGCAGAAGGCAAGCCGTTTCCGTCCAAGCGAACCATCGCAGCGGCCATGGACATCGAACCGCGGACCGTTCAGCGCAGGATTGCTGCCATGGAAGCGGCTAGACTAATCAGGCGGGAAGAACGGCGCAGCTCAGCAAACGGTAGCCAGACCAATGTCTACCACCTGGACGGCCTGATCGCGGCCGCCAAGCCATATGCGCTCGAAAAAATCCAGGAGCGTGATGAAAAGATTCAGGCAAAGGCCGCAAGGGCAAGCAGGAAGGGCAAGCCCAAGCTTTCGGTTGTGAAGGGAGGGGCCTAACCAGCTTCGCGCCGTAGCTCAACCGGATAGAGCCCTGCCGTTCTTTGAAATCCTAGCTGACACTTGGAGAGTAGGGGCAGGAGGTTGCAGGTTCAAGCCCTGCCGGCGCGTCCATACCCCCGGTTTTTAGTTCACTTTGAATCGTGCAATCGTATTTGCGATTGCACGGTCGTCCTACACCGTGAGTTTGTCGGTCGTGACCAAGTCTTTCAGCTTCTTTGCTGACGGCGGGATTCCAGGCCCAACGACCGGCTTGCCATCGGCTTCAGCCGAGGCGACAGCTTCGTTCAGCTCCAGCAGTGCTTCCAACACATCGGCCTTCTTGGACATGCCGTAAGCGTCGCGTACGGCGTCGTCCAGCGCTTTATGTGCTTTCTTCAGGGCGTGTTCTCCGGGCCCTTCGATCGCCCGATATAGCTCTCGTAGTGAAAGCTCATGCTTCGCCCGCAGATGTGATCGCAAGCGCCGCACCTCGACCGCCCGCTTGGCGACGAGGCGAACCGCCTCGGTTGTCGGCTGCTGAGGCCAGGGGAAGCTGTCGAAGACGGTATCCGACGTATAGCGAAAGTCTGCCTTCAGCGTTGAGCAGCGATTGATGAACCACTCCCAATGGATGCCCGACTGGAGGATACCGAAAGAGTAGTCATCTTCCAGCGCGAACACGCTCAGTGCATCATTCGGATGAATGGCCGTCGAAACAAATTCGAAGATCGGCCGGTGTGTGACCCGTGCACATACGATGTATCGCGACAGCGGGGCGAGGGTCCGCATCAGGTCTTCGCGCGGGTAGGACATCAGCCACCAGCGCTTTAAAAAGTTTTCGTGGTGCTTGTTGACCTTCGCCTCGGGATCGTCGTCCAAGGCTTCCTTATTTCGTGCACGCTCCTTCTTTGCCGCTTCCTTCCGTGCGGGGAGCACCGTCTGCTCCAGATGCTCAAACGGTTGCTTGAATGCCTTGGCCTTCAAAAGATCGCGCGGCTGAAAGTCGATGACGTATCTGCATTCGAGTTTGTCTACAGCGCCGAGGAAGTCGTCGGCGATCAAGAACGGGAAGAGCACCTGCGCGTTCGCCTTGTTGGCCTTCATCATCGCTTTCGCTTCGGTCGGCTCTAGAAGGAAACCCTTGTGACCGTGTGTCTGACCCTGGTAGCAGCCGCCTTTTTCAGCGTTCGCCTTGATGCGTTCCGCTTGGCTCACGTCAGTCGAAAACGAGAGCGAGGTATTGATCTCTTCCAAATCTTTGTAGTCCCAACCCCCGGCGGGGTCGTTTCCCGACTGGATGTATAGGCGTTTCTTGCCATCGTCCTCGCCCTTTACCCAGTTCACGATCGATACGTGGACGACCGCGTCGCCTGACCACGGCATAGTCGAGACCGCTTCGGTGATCGTGCCATCATGCTTGACGATATGGTCAAGGCCGCTGATGCGGGAATAATTCTGGCGAATCGTGTTTGTGCCGACCAGGCCCGCCCTCTGACCCGGCTTAAGCTGGTCGTGCGCTTTCCTAAACCAGTAGACGCAGTAGTCGGCCCGTCCGTCGATATCCGGAAAAGCCCCTCGAATAGTGTTGAGATAGGCGCGTCCGAATTCTTGCTGGGCCTTGTTCTTGCTCTGGTACGGCGGATTGCCGATGATCGTATCGACCTCGGGCCATTCTGACAGCAGCGCGTCACGGCACAGGATATTTCCGTCGAGATTGTCGAGAGGAAGAGCATCATCTTCCGCCAAGGGCAATTCGATCTGGTCGCGCTCCAGAACATCGGCGGCCTCGTTCAAGGCGAGCTTTTTCGCGAGCATCAGCGTGACTTTTGTAAGCTCGACGCCGAAAGAGTCCCGATCAACGCCAAAAAATTGACGAGGACTAATGAGTGACGTGGCCTGGGCCTGCTTCTGAATGGTCTTCCAGCTGAACTCTTTGTCCAGCCTGGCCATGAGTCTGATTTCGAGGCGTACCATCTCTCTGTAGGCGACATAAAGGAAATTGCCGCTGCCACAGGCCGGATCGAGCACACGGAAGTTGAGGAGCGCTTTTCTAATCTCCAACAGCTCCGTCATTGTCTTTGCGGCGTCAATACGCTCCCGCCAGGGGCGCACGATCGTAGGCCCGACGATCCGTTGAATGTCGGCCTCGTGAGTGAAATGCGCGCCATAGGCGTGCCGTTCTCCCTTATCCATGCTCTGCTGGAAGATGGTGCCGAAGATCGCTGGATTTATCTTGGCCCAGTTCTGCCAAGCGGCCCCTTCATCCTTCTTGCCGAGCAGCTCCAGCTCTTTCTTGGTCAGCTCGACGGGCGCAACCGTGGCAAAAAGACCGCCGTTGAAATAGGGAACGCCTTTGTAGCGACCGCCCTTGGCAGCTGTCTTGTTGTTCATCTGCTGGAACAGGCCGCCAAAAACATCGTATGAGTTTTGCCCGTGCTCAAGGCAATCCTGCACCAGTCTCAGGGTCGTTCCGGCCGGCATCATGTCGATGTCTTCGGCAAACATCGCGACGACCGCCTGCAACACGAAACGCTGCGCCTGCTCTCGCGGAACGCCGCGTGCGACCATCGATCGGAACAGCTGAGCGACCTTTGCTGCAGCAATACGCGAAACCTCTTCGCGGTCGTTGCCGAAAAGAGGGTCCGGATTGTCCGCGAACAGGAAGTTTAGCGCCGTGTAGCGGTTCGGCAGGTCTTCGAGCCGCACGATATCCACGGGCTCGTTGAGCTGCTTGTCGAAATCGTAAATCCAGAACTCTTTGAAGTTGCACAGAACGACGTAACGAGGGCGATTGGGAACCGCGTTCAGCCAGTAGTCGAAAGCCTGTTGGTAATGAAGATGCAGCTTTTCGCTGCCCTTCTTCATTTCGATAAGAAGTCGCGGCTTCCACACCAGGTCGGCGAAGTTCGTTCCTTTGCCTGAAGCCTTTTTCACTCGGTATTCGAGTTCGGCACCGGCCTCTTTGTAACCCTTATGGCCGAAAGCCTGGAATAGCCGGTCGCAAAAAACCTGAGCTTCTCCCTTCTCGTCACCCTTCAGGGTTTTTGCGTAAGCGACGAATGCCTCAATTCCCTTTGCGAGTTCGCTCATCCCGCTTTTCTCTCGGTGTCAGCGTCATGCTCCAAAAGCTGCACATCTAGGCTCGGAATCTCCGGCATGGCCTTGCCGGCGATGGCCTGAAGGTCTCCGACCATGCCAACCGTGGAGTCGACGACCGCCAATATCTGCGTCTCGCGCTTGGCCCACTGGCGCCCCATGAATTTGCGTTCCCTATCGAGATCGTCGCGCATGTCGTTGAATTTCTCGACTACGGCTTCCACCCGCTGCTTGAATTTGGTTCCGGTCAGGTAATGGTAGACCTGCTCCATCTTTGTCTGCTGCCCTTGCTGGACGAGACGAGAGCTGCTCACGTCGACCAGCGCTTGGCGCAGAGCGACGGCAACCGGCAAGGCACAGCGCGGGTGAGCCACCCATATGCCGTCAACCAGGTCAAAATGCTCAATGTGTTTGGGCAGGGTATGAGAAACGATGAGCGCCACATCGGCCCCGGAGCGGCGCTGATCGTCGCGCAACTTGGCCAGCCACCCATCGCTCCAGGCTTTGGTGCGCTTGGTCTCCCACAGGATGATGCCAGCAGGCTGGCCAAGCTGGCCATTGACCTGCTGGATCATATCGGCACCAAGTTCACCCTTGCCGACGGGCTCAATGACGTCCATGGGAAAACGGCTCTTCAGAAGTTCCTCAAGCTCAAGTTCGAGAACCTCACCCTGCGACTGCTGCGATCCTTGCTCGGCCTTACGCTTCAGCTCCTCGATGGTCCGCGTCATCGACTCTATGGTCTGGTCTTTCTCCGCAACCCGCAGCCGTGCGGCCTCATCGGCTTCCTGCCGGGCTTTTGCGTGAATCTGGTCGACCGACGCTTGGACGCGCTTTTCGATGGTTAGATCGAGTTCACGCTTTTCCTCATCGAGCGCCCGCTGCTTGCGCATCAGCTCGGCCTGGGCCTGCTGCGCTTCGGCAAGCTTGAGGTTGTTGGCCTCCAACGCTTGGCGGAGCTCGGCCGTCTCATCTGCCTTCGCCTTCAATTCGGCTGCGGCAGCTTCGCGCGCCTTTTTGGCCTCAGCGGCAACCAACTGGCTCCTCTCCGCGGCCAGGCGTTGCTTGACTTGGTCATCGAGCGTTTCCCGATCCTTAGCGAGCTGTTCGCGCTGCTGGCTCAGCTCCTCGGATTTGCGCGCGACCTCGGCATCCTTGCTGGCAAGCTGTTCCTGAAAACGTTGGCGAGTCTCCGCGAGGAGGGGGGCCGCCAGTGACTCCGTCAGCCGGATTTCGTAGTTGCAATTGGGGCAGTTGAGGAGGGGTTCGTGCGCAGTTCCAGCCACGGTTGCTTTGAATGACATGAACCCCCCAGTACCTTTAGGCCGGAATGAACGTGATCCGGCCGGCCTCGCCGCGCTTCCTGTGCGGCTTTACCGTTATTTCGACATCCTGGTCGAACGCTGTCAGCATCCGCATCAGCTTTTCCACTGAAACCAGCTTAAATTGACCCCGGAGCAGCTTGGATAAGTCAGGTTGTTTCATTTCGACCAGTCTAGCGGCTCGGTCTCCTTTTGTTGCCTTATAAATAGACTCGGCGTCCCGCAGGCGTTGCCGAATCAGGTCAACGTGCCTTTGCGGTGTGGCAATTCCCCTGGTGGATTTCTTCTGAAACGCGTGCAGGACGTACAGGACCCTCCAGCCGCGTTGTGTAGGCCGTCCGATAGGTATCGCCGTCAAAGTTGTCGCGAATCTCCAGTACACCGCTGAAGCCTTTAAGCGGCTTCGCATTGCGCGGATGTTCGCCGAGCTGCGCTTCAAAAAGGGACTGGCCGATCTCGCTTCAGGCGGCCACGGGGAACGGGGTGCCCCCAGCCTGCAGCTTGACAATACAACCTGACAGACATCCACTGCACAATCCATGATTTTATCTATCTATACCTACAATCGGTATTGGGGTGGCCATGACAGGCGACAGCGATTTATTTGATTGGTGTGCGGCACGTCCCAGCTGGCAACAGGAAGCCATCCGGCTCTTGACCGCCAAGCCCAAGCTGGACGCTGAAGAACTCGACCAGCTTGAGGAGGCAGTAAAGAGGGACGCAAGGATCGCTGCGGGAACGTCGCCGGTCTGGCCTGCCTTGACAAAGACGCATCTCAAGGCCGGCAACAAGTTCGCTCCCGTCACCGTTCTGGGCTCGATCGGCCCGCTTCGCAACATCGACCGTCTGGCGGCGGGGCAACCACCGATCAAGTTTGCTATCAATGGCATCACACTCATCTACGGGGCCAACGGTTCGGGCAAGAGTGGCTATTGTCGCGTCGCCAAGAAAATCTGCCACTGTCTGCATGACGTGACCTTGCGCGGCAACGTGTTCGAGCCGGCCTCAGCCGATCCACGCGAAGTCACCCTGACCTTCCGTGTCGATGGGGAAAAGGCCCGTACCGTCGTTTGGGATGATCGGAATGCGCCGCCGCCCGAACTGGGCCGCATATCCGTCTTCGACAGTGATGCGGCCGGGCTTTATGTCGACGCTGAGCGCAACATCGAGTTTTTACCCTTCGAACTCGCACTGCTGACCAATCTCGCTGAGGCGGTCCGCACCCTAGACGGGCGCTTCAGGGCCGAAGAGGCGCGATTGGTCAAAGCCCACCAGGCCCCATTGCCGCAGGGATATGACAAGCCCACGAAAATCTCGACCATGCTGGCAAGGCTGAAAGCTGACGAACAGCTACCAGACGAGGCTTCCATGCGGTCTTTCGCCGTGTGGGAGGAGAAGGACGAGGCTGATCTTCAGGCAATCAAGCTGGAGCTGGGGAGCGACCCGGCACTTGTTAAGAGGGTCAAGGAGGCGGCCAAGTCAGCGGTCGATACGTTTGTCGCCGATGCGAACGCTATCTTTAAGGCCCTCGGCAACGATGGCCTAGCGGCCCTGAAAGAGGCGCGGCAGAAGGCTGCTCAGTCACGGGACGCCGCGAAAGCAGCCGCTTCCGCCCTTGCAGCTGAATCAGCGGTCCCGCAGCTGGGCAGCGATACTTGGCGTCAGATGCTGATGTATGCGCGCGATTTTGCGGCCGAAGCGTTTCCCACCGTTGAGCCGCCCCAGCTGGCTAATGCCAATACGTGCGTGCTCTGTCATCAGCCGCTCGATGCGCAGGCACAAGAACGCTTGGCCGCTTTTGATGCGTATGTTGAAGGCCGCGCCAATGCCGACGCTGAGGCCGCCAAAAAGGATTTTGGCGAAAGGGCCAAAGCGATCCTCGACCTCAAAATCGTTGGCGGTCAGGACATCAAGGACAAGCTGGTTAATTTCGTCGAAGCATCGAAACCCCGCCAAGCGCTGGTGGATCGGCTTGACCAGTTTTACACCGCCAGCCAAGAGCGCCACAGTCTTGCTTCATTAGCCATTAAGGCCGTCGACTACGCGAGTCTTGGTGGTCTCCCAGATCTAGACCGCATTGTGATCGACGATCTGGTGGCAGAAGCCACTGTCCTCGCGAAAGAGATCGACGACCTGAAACCGACGCCGGATCAGGCCGCCAAACGCATTCAGCGTCAGCAAAAGCTCGATGAACTTGAAGCGCGGAAGAAGTTCTCCGCCGATATTGAAACGTTCGTGGCGCGGCGCAACTCGCTTGAGCTGCTGGTCAAGACCAAGGCTTGCACGACAGCCTGTTCGGTGGCCGGCATTACGTCGCTCATTACGCGTATGCGGCGCAAGGTTTTGACCACATCCCTGCAAAATAGCCTTCAGGACGAGATCGGCGCCCTCGACCTCGGGCATCTGCCGCTAAAACTGTCTGACCGGGGAGAGGTGGGCAAGAGCAAAGTCCAGATCGGGCTGGAGGCGAAGCAGAAGGTCGGCAAGAACAGCGACATTCTGAGCGAAGGGGAAAAGCGCGCACTTGCTCTGGCAGGCTTTCTTGCCGAGCTGAAAGAGGTCGGCGTGAGGCACGGCATCGTCGTTGATGATCCGGTATCGTCGCTTGACCACGCCCGGATGGAGGCGGTTGCAAAGCGGCTGGTGAAAGAGGCAAAAGCCCGTAGGCAAGTGATCATCTTCACGCACAACCTGTTCTTTCATCACGCCGTATTCGAAGAAGCTAAGGATATGAAGGTCCCCCTGCGGCAAGAATGGATTGCCAAGCATGGTGACGGACGCTTCGGCATTATCGATGACGGCCAGCAACCGTGGGTTTCGATGAGCGTTACAAAGAGGCTTCCGATCATCGATGGTCTGCTCAAAGCAAAGAAGCCAACGTATTCGGAAGCCGACGAGGCCGAGCGATCGTTTGTGACTAGTATCTACACCAAGATGCGCGAGACCTGGGAGCACACCATCGAGGAAGTTCTATTCGCCGGCGTGGTCGGGCGATTTCGACCAAACGTGGCCACCATGCAATTAAGAGCAGCCCATGTCGACAAGTCGGACTATGAGACGGTGTACGCTGGAATGACGCGGTGCTCCAAGTACTCCGGCCATGATCAAGCCGCAGGCGTCCCCGCCGATCTACCCAAGTTCACGGAGATCGAGGCGGACTTTAACAAGCTCAACTCATATGTGGTTGCGGCGAATACCCGCCGGAAAAAACTCGAGGACGAAGGCCGCAATTCTGAAAAGAGTCCGATGCCAGCTGACACTCTTTGAAGCATGGGTCATTGACCCTCGGGCGGAATTCGGTCACCGCAAATGCCGCAATCTTTATGAGCTTCCGTGCGCGGAATAACTCTGGTTTGTCCGCAGTTCGGGCAGGAAGCCTTCATGCCTGCCGGCACGAAAATTGGTTCCGGCTTTTTGACTGGCGGCCAACCCTTGTAGGTGCCGGGTACAAACCGGACTTGCCACTGACGATCCTCGTTCTTTCGGACAGAATAGCCGTTGTCCCGCAGTGAATCCTTGTTGGCGTGCCAAATAGGCCAAAACCCCGGCTTGACCGGCCCCCATTTCGCATGCCGCGGCGCCCACCTGGGTTTCGACATCAAGCCTCCTGCCTATCGATACAATCGAGAGCAGTTAAGACATTCAAGTGCTCGGGAACTAGTGTCGCTTCACGCGACTGGTAAGCGGGTCGGCCTTATTATCCAGTATCTTCAGAATCCCGACCGCTTTCAGCCGAGCGCTTCTCATCCATGTCTCGTCGATTCTACCATTGACCACCGCCGCCTCTCCAGCGGCTGCCTTCAACACGGTCTCTATCGCTTGCGCTGCATCGTTGATCGCGACGGCGTACATTTCGTGACCGATTTGATCTTTGTCCTTGGTGACCAAGACCGTCACCATCCAACGCGCCATGTGAATTTCCTGGTTAGCCCGTGAGGGGCGCGTCGGCACATACGATCCGCCATTTCCTAACCAGTTGCGTCCACGGGTTTCAACCGGGATATCGTCGAGCAGCTCACGTTGAAGCCGGAGGCAACTTCCTCCATCCGGCTTCGCCGGAAGCGGGCTCTACTCGCTTCGCTCTCCGAGCCGCCTGCGGCGCCTCGGCCCTTCGGGTACCCTTCTCTACCGATCTCGTCGCTGCATCCGGTCCCGCGTGCCGCCTTCGGTGTCGCTATGCTCATGCTCCTGCGGGGGGCCGTTTTCTGCTGAGGCGATGCGGCATTGGCGCGCTGATCGAGCCTGCGGCCTTAAGGCGAAGCCCGCCCGGCGACGCATGCGTATAACGCGACCAAGACATAGGTGACCTTGCCGTGACGAGCGGCCGCTGGTTTTGCCCGTCATACCGCCGACCCGGGCGGGTCTTCCTTGACACCGCGGGCGACGATCCGCAGCGTCGCGTCGGGTAGAGGCCGCTGCAGCTTTTAGCGCTTCGTCCGAAGGAGCCGTCGTCCAAGTCTCAACCTCTTCCGGCGTCGTCAGGATCACCGGCATCGCCTTCGGGTAGACGGCGCCGATCTCGGCGTTCGGCTCCGTCGTGAGGAATGCGTAGAGGTCATTCGTGGTCTCGCCTTCCTTGACCTTCCGCACGGACGTTCAGTTGATCCAGATGCCGGCGAAGCAGGCGAGGGGACGGGGCTCATCGAGCGCGAACCAGATATCGCCGCCTTCGGCCTTGTTGAACTCACTGAACGAATTGAACGGTACCACGCAGCGGTTTTCGACGCCGAGCCAGCGGGTCCAATGTTTGCTCTTCACGTTGCGGATGTTGGTCGTGCCGTTGTCCGGCTCCATTCTGAGCAATTCATTGAAATCGACGGTCTTGCCCTTGGCCTGCAGTTCTTCGGCCCGCTTTTTAGTGGCGGCCATCAACGCCTTTGATGACGACGGCATTCCCCACCGCGCGGTGGCGAGCTCGCGGCCCTGGCTCCGTTGCGGACGATCGGCGCCTGGTAGTCCGGAAACACCCCCGGCATCGGTGCCAGATTGCCAACGTATCGGTTCACGACGCGAAACGGCGCGATGATGGCAGCCTAGTTTGTCGTGATCGAATAGAGGTTATGCCGACGTCGGCATATAAAGATTGCACATTTCAGCGGTCGCTCTCGGCGGGCAACGACATCGCCAGGCCGCGGCACTTCCCGTGACCGAACACCACTTGGTTTGCATGTCCAGCCGTCACGATGACTTCCTCACCCCGTTCTGTTCAAATGATCGCATCACGATGCCGTCGAGAATCTTGCCGGCAGCGGCCCGAACCTTTCGCTCAGTATCTCGAGGCATCGGTGGCAGCTTTTGGCTCGCCACGAGATCGGTAAGTTCCCTATGTATATCCGTACGGAAGCCACGCGGGTCATCCGCCATTTCCGACAGAAGCTGAAATAGCGTCATGAGCATGAACTGGATCGCCATGTCGGCTCCCATCTGCTCGGCTTGGTCAGCCGTGATGAAAGACCACGTGTTCTGATGTTTCATCGCTATTTCACCACACCTGACCCTATCCTGTGTAGGTCCGAAAGCGTCCGCGCGTGTAGGCATGCGATACGGCGTTCCTCAACTCCGCTATCTCCGATTCCAGGAGATTGTTCGCAATGATTAGCGCGCGAACAGCCGCACGCGGATCGCCGTCGCAGACGGCGATCGCCTGGTCGACGGCGGCTTCAAGACCGTTGTCGTGTTCGTTCGGCTGGGAGACCGAGGACATGGTCTGATCTTGGTTGGCCGTCGATGATGCATGTTCGTATTTTGTTCTCGTGGAGTCAAGTGCGCTGGACCTACTCCCAACGAGGTGGGCCAGGTCGCCTCCGTCGGCCTGATTCGAATTTGCCCGCGGCTAGTGGTTCATCACAGTGATTTTGACGTTTTGATACCGAGCCATTCGAGGATCGGCAGGGTTTCCGGCGGCACGAGGATTTCGATGCTTCTGGGGACGCCGGGTTGACGTCGGATGAAGCCGTTTCGTTCGAGGGTGACGATCATCTGGTGGACCGAAGGCGGGCTGACGCGGAAGTGGCGCTGGATGTCGGCTTCAGCGGGTGGACGTCCGAACATGTGGGCGTAGGTATGGATGAAGGCCAGGTAATAACCCTGCTTCTCGGTGAGGCGCGCGCCTGATTTTTGACTCATCGTTGGATTCGTCCCGGCCTCCGACAAGGAGGCAAAGCATGAATGTACGTTATCGGGTCGAATTGAGCCAAGCCGAGCGCGACGAACTGACGGAGATGCTCGGCAGCGGCAAGAACGCCGCCCGCAAGCTTAAGCGGGCGCAGATTTTACTGGCGGCCGATGGAGGCTGCCGCGACGAGGAGATTGCCCGGACCGTGAGTGTCAGCCTCTCCACCGTCGGCCGGACCAGGCGCCGCTTCGTGGAAGGCAATCTGGAGCGGGCCCTGAGCGAGGAGCCGCGTCCGGGCGCTGAGCGCAAGCTGACCGGCAAGGAGGAAGCCCTGCTGGTGGCGACCGCATGCGCCAAGCCGCCCGCTGGCTGCAAACGCTGGACGCTGACGCTGCTGGCCGACACGATGGTCAAGCTCACCGATCACAACAGTCTGTCGGGCGAGACCGTGCGTCGCCGGCTGGCCGAGAACGACCTCAAGCCGTGGCGCAGGGACATGTGGTGCATTCCCCATGTCGACGGCGAATACGTTGCCCGCATGGAGGACGTGCTCGACCTCTACGCCGAGACGCAGAATCCCGCCCGGCCGCTGGTCTGCTTCGACGAGACCCCCATCCAGCTGATCGGCGAGGTGCGCCAGCCGGTCCCGGCCCAACCGGGACAGCGCGAGCGCTACGATTACGAGTATCGCCGCAACGGCACCGCCAATCTCTTCGTCACCTTCGATCCACATCGGGGCTGGCGCAACGTCAAGGTCACCGACCGCCGCGCCGCCGTGGACTACGCCCACTGCATGCGTGATCTCGTCGACGTCCATTATCCCGACGCCGCCTGCATCCGTGTCGTGCAGGACAATTTGTCGATCCACAAGCCTGGGGCGCTGTATGAGGCCTTCGCGCCCGCCGAGGCCCGGCGCATCCTGCGCCGCCTCGAATTCCACTTCACCCCGAAGCACGCCAGTTGGCTCAATATGGTCGAGTGCGAGATCACCGTGCTACAGCGTCAGTGTCTCGGCCGCCGCATCGACGATCCCAAAAGGCTCCGAAACGAGATCGCAGCATGGCAAAAGAGGCGGAATAAAACCCGAGCCCGCATCAAATGGATGTTCACAACAGACAAAGCCCGCACCAAACTCGGCCGCGCCTATCCAGCCACCGCCAAAGAGTCATAATCACTGTGATGAACCACTAGCATGGTTCTGTGGTAGAAGGAACTTGTGCGGGGGTGTGCATCGATGCCCATCTATCGCCTACTACAAAATTCTCCGCTGGGCCCGGATGAAATAGCGGTTTTGACCAATGCTTATGAGCGCACCTTGCGCAAGCTCAGCTTGGTTGATCGCGGTGATCCCATCGCAGAATTGATCGCCAAAATAGTTATTGAACTTGGTCAGCGCGGCGTTCGCGACGCGAAACAATTATCCCCCTCGCCATTAAAGAGCTTGGCGTCGAATAGGCGGTAGGGGAGCCATGCTATCGGCAGTGATTATGGGTTTGGTCGGACTTGTGGTGGTGATCGGGATTGCCATCCTGATAAGCCATTTCAACGCCCGCGCGTGAACAGTCGCCATCAGAAAGTTAAGACCGCCTCAGCCTGGCCCCTTCGTCGGACAACACGAAGCGCAGATATGATGGCGTTTAGCGCGACGCCAAACGCGGCGGCCGGGGAATCTATGACTTTACCGCGGCTAGATCCGCGCAAACGGAAAGCCCTCCGACTGTTCGGACGACGCAAATGCCCATCGCTGATGAACTGTAAGCGCTTAGCCGGGACCCTTATTGGAGCTGGCTTGACGCTTTGCGGAATCGCCACGGCATGAGGTCTTCGATTCTGCTATCGGGATGGCCGTCGATGATGGCCTCGAGTGTTTCGGCGATGTAG
>JAKFVP010000170.1 GCA_021732175.1 Bradyrhizobium sp. | reverse complement strand
GTTCTGCAGCGCATGACCGATGCCTATCACCGCGAATACGACAACGTGCATCGCGGCCTGCATTACCTCGCCAATGCCGCCACCGAAGCCTATGAGGGCGGCCGCGCCAAGGTCGCGAAGTTCGTCAACGCCCGGCGCAATGAAGAGATCGTCTTTACGCGCAACGCCACCGAGGCGATCAACCTGGTGGCGTCCTCCTGGGGCGAGCCGAATATCGGCGAGGGCGACGAGATCGTGCTCTCGATCATGGAGCACCATTCCAACATCGTGCCCTGGCATTTCCTCAGGGAACGCCGCGGCGCTGTGCTCAAATGGGCGCCGGTGGACGACGAAGGCAATTTCCTGATCGACGAATTCGAGAAGCTGCTCGGGCCGAAGACCAGGCTGGTCGCGATCACGCAGATGTCGAATGCGCTCGGCACCATCGTGCCGGTGAAGGAGGTCGTGAAGCTCGCCCATGCGCGCGGCATTCCCGTGCTGATCGACGGCAGCCAGGCCGCGGTGCATCTGGCCATCGACGTGCAGGATATCGACTGCGATTTCTACGTCTTCACCGGCCACAAGCTGTACGGACCGACCGGCATCGGCGTGCTCTATGCCAAGCACGAGCACCTGGTGGCGATGCGGCCCTACAATGGCGGCGGCGAGATGATCCGCGAGGTCGCGCGGGACTGGGTCACCTACGGCGATCCCCCGCACAAGTTCGAGGCGGGCACGCCGGCGATCGTGGAATCGATCGGACTGGGCGCGGCCATCGACTACGTCAATTCGATCGGCAAGGAGCGTATTGCGGCCCACGAGCACGGCCTGCTGACCTATGCCCAGGACCGGCTGCGCGAGATCAATTCGCTGCGCCTGATCGGCACCGCCCGCAACAAGGGGCCGGTGATCTCCTTCGAGATGAAGGGCGCGCATGCCCACGACGTCGCCACCGTGATCGACCGCCAGGGCGTTGCGGTGCGCGCCGGGACCCATTGCGTTATGCCGCTTTTAGAGCGGTTCAATGTCACAGCCACCTGCCGCGCTTCCTTCGGCATGTATAATACGAAGGAAGAGGTCGACCACCTCGTGCAGGCGCTGCTCAAGGCGCGGGAATTGTTCGCATGACCGACACGGCCGAAGTCAAAACCGCTTCGATGGAAACCCATTCGGCGCTGCCACCGGAGGAGACCGAGCGGCTGAGCGGCGAGATCGTGGCCGCGCTGAAGACGGTGTTCGATCCGGAAATTCCGGCCGACATCTACGAGCTCGGCCTGATCTACAAGGTCGACCTGAAGGAAGACCGCGGCGTCGACATCATGATGACCTTGACCACGCCGAACTGCCCGGCGGCGGGCGAGCTGCCGACCATGGTGGAGAACGCGGTGGCGAGCGTCCCCGGCGTCGGCGTCGTCAATGTGAACCTGGTTTGGGATCCGGCCTGGACACCGGACCGGATGAGCGACGAGGCCCGCCTCGTGCTCAATATGTGGTGATGCAATAGCGTTTGGACACGTCGGACGTGAGTAAGCGTTAGGGGTTAGGAACTACCTTCAAAAGAAGCGGCATTGAATCGCCGCCGGGATTGACCAAATGACTGATATGACACCCGTTGCACCCGCCAAGCCGAAGCCGCGCCCCCGTCCCCAGGTCATGCGCCTGACGGATGCTGCGGCGTCACGCATCAGCGAGCTGACCAAGCGCGCCGATTCCGAGATCGTCGGCCTTCGCGTCGGCGTCAAGAATGGCGGCTGCGCCGGCCAGTCCTACACCGTCGAATATGCCCACGAGATCCGCCCCACCGACGAGGTGGTCGAGGACAAGGGCGTCAAGATCCTGGTCGACCCCAAGGCCGTGCTGTTCCTGCTCGGCACCGAAATGGACTACAAGGCCGACAAGATGCAGGCCCAGTTCGTCTTCAACAATCCGAACCAGATTTCCGCCTGCGGCTGCGGCGAGTCCGTGCAGCTCAAGCCGGCGACGGTGTAGTTTCTCCCCACCCACAGTCCTCATCCTGAGGAGCCGCGCATTTGCGCGGCGTCTCGAAGGATGGCCGCGAGTAAGGTCCGGGCCTCAATGGTTCGAGACGGCGCTTGCGCGCCTCCTCACCATGAGGGGATGGTGCTATGGGTAGGGCACCATGGACCGCGAATTCCTCATCGACCTCTTTGCCGATTTCGGCGCGGTGACGATCCGCCGGATGTTTTCCGGCTATGGCATTTCCGCCGACGGCACCAATTTCGCGCTGGCGCTGCGCGCGGGCCTGTATTTCCGCGCCGATGAAGTGACCATTCCGCAGTTTGAGGCGGAGGGCTCGAAACCGTTCTCGTATCAGACCCGCGCCAGGACGGTGACGGTCAATTCCTACTGGCAATTGCCGGCGCGGCTGTTCGACGACACCGAGGAATTGAGCACGTGGGCGAGGGCGGCGCTCGCGGCCGCCCAGCGTGCGGCGCTGAAGAAGCGACCGAAAGCGCGCAAGGGCGCGAAGAAGTCCGCGAAGACAGCTGCAACAAAAAAGGCCGCACCCAAAAAAGCCGCGGTCAAAACGGCGGTCGTCAAGAAAGCAAAAAAGATCAAGCCGCGGAAAAAGCCCTCACCATGAGGAGCAATCAGGCCACCTGGGTGTGGCTGCCCTGGACTTCGGCTGCGTATTCCGGATCGACTTCGCAGATCACGCGGTTGCGGCCGTTGCGCTTGGCGGCATAGAGGCAGGCGTCGGCGCGCTCGATCAGCGAATCCGTGTCGTCGCCGGCCTTCAGCATGGACACGCCGACCGAGATGGTGACGCGACCGAGGATCTCGCCGGTGGATTTCTTCTTCAATTCCTTCGCCATGATGGCGCGGCGGATGTGGTCGGCGACCGTCAGCGCCTGGCGCAGGCCCGTGTTGGGCAGCACGACCGCGAATTCCTCGCCGCCGTAGCGCGCGGTGATGTCCTGGCCCTTGATGGTCTGCTTCAGCGACAATCCGACGAGGCGCAGCACCTGGTCGCCGGTGAGATGGCCGTAGGAATCGTTGAACGACTTGAAGTGGTCGATGTCGAACATCAGGAGCGACAGCGGCTCGCCGCTCTCCAGCGCCTCCTGCACGGCGACTTCGATCGAGCGATCAAAATATTTGCGATTGCCGAGCCCGGTGAGCGGATCGGTCAGGCTTTCCGCGCGGATCGCTTCCAGGCTGTGCTGGAGTTCGTGGATCTCGCCCTTGGACAGCGTCAGCCGCTCTTCCAGCACCTTGTTGGTCTCGCGCATCTCGCGCGTCGACTTCACCAGCAATTCGACGATCGGCTTGAGCTGTTCCTTCGTCTGCACCGAGGCGAGCTTCGAGCTGGCGCCGTCGAGCGTCGCGCCGTAATTCGAGGACATGCCGAGCGCTTCCGTGATCAGCTTCATCACGTCGTCGATCTCGCCGATCACGCGCGCGCCGACCTTGTCGATACGCTCGGACGCCTTCAGCTGTGAAAGATAGGTGTCGTAGATCTGCTCGAGATCGCTCTCGGTCAGCTTGCCGTTGCGCGCAAGCGTCTCGTTGATGATCTTGTTGAGCGCGGCGTTGTAGCCGGTCGCGTAGACGTACCAGATCTCGTAATTGCGGGGGATGGCGGTCTGGCGCAGCGATTTGATCTGGCCGAGCGCAATCTCGGCGAAGGCGAGTGTGCGTTCGTGTTCGTCGAGCGGCTTGACCACCGTTCCGTCCCCAAAAATAGCGCGCGGTGCCGCCCGTTGCCCAGCAGCAATTACTAAATTATCGATGCTACGCTAATCGAGGAGAGTGAACGGCCGGTAAACATGGAACCGGCCGTTTGCAGTGCGCGCTAAATCAAACGCGCGCGCGTACCGGCCGCAGCAGGAACGCCGGCAGATGTGAATGATCCGCAGGTTCGGCATCCTCGCGCGCGGCGCGGTGCGGCTCGGGACGGCCGATCGAAGGTACGTGTGACCCGCCCGACGCCGCCTGGGGCTGCGGCTGGCCGCCGCGATGACGGCCGCCATTCTTGGCGGGACGTTCGCCGGCAGGACGTTCGTTGGCGTGGCGCTCGCTGGCAGGACGTTCGCTGGAGGGACGCTCGCTCGCAGCGCGTTCGCCGGTATGGCGCTCGTCGCCGGAACGTTCACCGCGTTCGCGGCGCGGCTTACGACCGCCGCGCGAACCGTCGCGGCCATGCTCGCGCTTGCCGCGCTGTCCGCGCGGATGCTCGCTCTCTTCAGCCGCATCGGCGTGAACCTCGAAGTCGCCCTCGGCGCGCGGAATCTGCTGGCCGATCAGCTTCTCGATCGCCGCCATCGATTTCGTATCGAGCGAGGTGACGAGGGAGATCGCGGTGCCCGCGCGTCCGGCGCGGCCGGTGCGGCCGACGCGGTGGACGTAATCATCGGGGTGATGCGGCACGTCGAAATTGAAGACGTGGCTGACGGCGGGAATGTCGAGGCCGCGGGCGGCAACGTCGGAGGCGACCAGCAGGGGAATCTCGCCCTTGCGGAACTGTTCGAGCGCGGCCGTGCGTGCCGATTGATCCATGTCGCCGTGCAGGGCGCCGACGGCGAAGCCGTGCTTCTGCAGCGACTTGTAGACGACGGCGACTTCGCGCTTGCGGTTGCAGAAGATGATCGCGTTCTGCAGATCCTTGGCGTCGCGCAGCAGGCGGCGGAGGATGTCGCGCTTCTGGTGCGCTTCGCGCCCGGCGGGCACCTGTGTCTGCGTCACGGTGACGGCGGTCGTTGCCGGCTTCGAAACCTCGATCCGCACGGGATTGTGCAGGAAGGTTTCGGTGATGCGGGAAATCTCCGGCGGCATCGTCGCCGTGAAGAACAGCGTCTGCCGCGTGAAGGGAACCAGTTTGCAGATGCGTTCGATGTCGGGAATGAAGCCCATGTCCAGCATGCGGTCGGCTTCGTCGATGACCAGCAATTCGACGCCGGTCAGCAGCAGTCCGCCGCGTTCGGTATGGTCGAGCAGGCGGCCCGGGGTTGCGATCAGCACGTCGACACCGCGCGTCAGCTTGGTGTCCTGGTCGCCGAAGGAGACGCCGCCGATCAGGAGCGCCACGTTGAGTTTCTGGCCGGCGCCGTATTTGTCGAACTGCTCCTTGACCTGGGCGGCGAGCTCGCGGGTCGGCTCCACGATGAGGGTGCGCGGCATGCGGGCACGGGCGCGGCCCTTTTCGAGGATGGTGAGCATCGGAAGGACGAAGGCAGCGGTCTTGCCGGTGCCGGTCTGGGCGATGCCGAGGACGTCGCGGCGGGCCAGAACGTGGGGGATCGCCTGTTCCTGAATGGGGGTAGGGGTGGTGTAACCGGTGGCCGCAACTGCGGCGAGCACCTTTTCGGACAAACCGAGATTGGAAAAAGACATTGAGCCTCTGATCGACACCGCCGTTCGGAATCGAAAGTAATAAGGCTGTCGCGTTCAACCCCGAAACGGCGTGCTTTTAAGGAAGCTCAGGGGTTCTGACTTACGCAGACGAGCGGCTAACCCAGGGAATCGTATTTCGACCGAGGGCCGCGTTGAGCCGGAACATAGGGTCGATACGGCCAAAGTCAATCTGGGAACCACCCCTATAGCGGAAAAAGCTTAATGTTTTCGCACAAATAAGCGGCTTTTCGTCATTTTGCCTTCAAATGGGGTCAAGGATCGGCAGCCCTCCCGGACGCAGGCGCTGAACCTCGCCTGTGCCTCCGGCGACTATTGGGCGAGGCCGACAGGGCTGCATCACGCAGGCGCAGGCGGGGATTTCTCAGATGAGACGGATGAATTGGAAGAACGCGGCGGCGGTCTGCATCGCGGCGCTCTGCATGATGGTGGCCGCGCCCGCCTATGCGGCCAAGCGCGTGGCGCTGGTCGTCGGCAACAACGATTACAAGTTCGTCCCCAAGCTGCAGAAGGCCGTCAACGACGCCCGCACCATGGGCGATACGCTGAAACAGCTCGGCTTCACCGTGATGGTGGCGGAAAACCAGAGCCGCCAGGCCTTCAGCCAGACGCTGCTCGCCTTCGACAAGGCGGTCGAGCCCGGCGACACCGCGTTCTTCTTCTATGCCGGCCACGGCTTCGAGATCGCCGGCCAGAACTTCCTGCTGCCGACCGACGTGCCGGCGGCGACCGAAGGCCAGGAAGAACTGGTGCGCGATTCCTCGATCCTTGCCGACCGCATCATCGAGCGGCTGCAGAACAAGAAGGCGCGCACGGCGATCCTGGTGTTCGATGCCTGCCGCAACAATCCGTTCGAGCGCTCCGGCACGCGCGCGGTCGCCGGCGGCGGCGGTCTTGCGCCGATGACGCAATTGCCGGAAGGCGTGTTCTCGGTGTTCTCGGCCGGCCCCCGCCAGACCGCGCTCGATCGCCTGTCCAATGACGACGCCAATCCCAATTCGGTGTTCACCCGCATCTTTGCCAGGGAATTGACGCAGCCCGGCGCCAACCTCGTGCAGGTCGCCCAGCGCACGCGCCGTCTCGTCAGCGAATCCGCCGAGACCGTCCGCCACAAGCAGGTGCCGGTTTATTTCGACCAGATGGTCGACGACGTCTTTCTCAACGGCACGGCCAAGCCCGACGCGCCTGCGGTCGCCGAGAAGCCTGCGGACAAGCCCGCCGACAAGACGCAGCAGGTCGCGGCGCTGACGCAGGTGCAGCGTCCCTTGACCAACGAATCCCTCAACGCGCCGATCGCCGCCTTCTCGCGCCACAATGGCGGCTGGAGCGTGGTGTTCTCGATCGCCGACCCGACGCTCGGGATTTCCTGGCGGCTCGGCGATGCCGGCCAGTTCCGCGAGACCGGCTTCATGGACACCCTCGATCCGCGCACCCGCAAGCGCATGCCCAATCCGTCGATCGAACTGCCGGCCGACCAGCAGGCGGCGACGATCGAGGTGCGTTACGTCGATGCCACGGGCGAAATGCAGGGCCCGTTCCCGATCCGCTTCGACCCTGAGGCGGCGCTGTTGCGCGACCAGCGCAAGATCCTCGACATGACCGCGACCTCGTGGCTGTCGTTCCGCGACTTCAACGGCCTGCTGGTCTACTACACGCATCTGATGTCCTATCGCTGCGCCATCCGCGAGGTCCGCGTCGGCATCGACAGCGCCGTGCCCGACAAGGTCGTGAAGATGCCGCCCTGCGATCCCCGCGACCCCAGCGTCATTCCCCACGACGCCACGCCCTATCTGAAGCTCGCGCCGACGACCAGGTCGGTCTCGGTGGAGCTGACCTATCGCGACGGCAGCGTGTCGGAGATCAAGACGTTCCGGCGCTGACGAATCCGGCTTATTCTCCCGTCCGGGAGATCACCATGACTCAATCCATCAAGACCCGCTGCTGCATCGTTGGCGGCGGGCCGGCCGGCATGATGCTGGGCTATCTCTTGGGGCGCGCCGGCGTCGACGTCGTGGTGCTGGAGAAGCACGCCGACTTCTTCCGCGATTTCCGCGGCGACACCGTGCATCCCTCGACATTGCAGGTGATGGACGAACTCGGCCTGATCGACGGCTTTTTGCAGCTGCCGCACCAGCGGCTGCAGAAGATGCAGGGCCTGTTCGCCGGCACGCCGGTGCAGATCGCCGATCTCGGCCGGCTCAAGGTGAAATACAACTTCATCGCCTTCATGCCGCAATGGGATTTTCTCAACTTCCTGCGCGAGGCCGGCCGCCGCTTTCCCTCGCTGAAGGTGATGATGCGCACCGAAGCCGTCGACCTGATCCGCGACGGCGCGCGTATCGCCGGTGTCCGTGCGAAGACGCCGGAGGGCATGGTCGACATCGCGGCCGACCTCACCATCGCCTGCGACGGCCGCCATTCCACGGTGCGCGAGCGCGCAGGGCTGAAGGTGGAGGAAATCGGCGCGCCGATGGACGTGCTGTGGTTTCGGGCCGGCAAGACGCTAGAGGAGACCGAGAAGATTTTTGCCCGCGTCGACCCCGGCAAGATGATGGTGACCTTCGATCGCGGCGACTATTGGCAATGCGCCTTCGTGATCCCGAAAGGCGGCTACGAGGCTGTCAAGGCGAGGGGCCTGGAGGCGCTACTCGCTGACATCGTGCGGATGGCGCCGGTGCTGAAGTCGGGTATATCGGACGTCAAGAGCTGGGACGACATGAAGCTGCTGACGGTTGCGATCAACCGGCTCGACAAATGGGTGCAGCCCGGGCTGCTCTGCATCGGCGACGCCGCGCACGCGATGTCCCCGATGGGCGGGGTCGGCGTCAATCTCGCCGTGCAGGACGCCGTTGCCACTGCCAATTTGCTCGCAGCCAGGCTGCAGCAAGGCGCTCCCGGCGAGGCCGAGCTTGCCGCGGTACAGGCGCGGCGCGAATTTCCGGTGCGGATGACGCAGCGCATGCAGGTGGTCGGGCAGGACAACATCGTCGCGATGGCGCTGAAGCCGGGCAAAACACTGAAGGCGCCTCTCCCGCTGCGCATCGTCACCGCCATCCCCTGGCTGCAGGGAATCACCGCCCGTTTCCTCGGGCTCGGCGTGCGTCCGGAGCATGTGCATTCGCCCGTCGCCCGCAGCTAGCCCTGAGCAGGTCCCCCGCGAGTCCCGCCCGAAAGCCCCACCTTGCCTAGCGCATTGGCAGGATTGGCCTAATTTTGTGCAATCCCGACTTGCGAGCGTTGCACCGTTGCAACTGACGGGCGGAAACTGCGCTGGACAACTCCCCGAGGCTTGTTTCCCTGTCGCGCGGCGGTCCCGGCAGGCCTACAGTTCTGGCCAGAGAATTGACGCATTGTCGACAGGGGATTTGGGTATGTACCGCAAGCTTGGATGGGCACTCGCAGCCGCCGTTTCGTTCGCAGGCATTGGCGCAGCTTCAGCCGCCGACATGGCCGTGAAGGCCCGCCCGATGCCGGTGCCGGTCTATAGCTGGACGGGCTGCTACATCGGTATCAGCGCTGGCGCCAAGGGCATCAAGACCCGCGACACCGCATACTATCCGGCCTTCGCCAACGCGCCGATTTCGTCGCTCAATCTCGGCGAGCTCGAGGATGTTACCTGGATCGGCGGCGGCCAGGTCGGCTGTAACTATCAGAGCGGCAACTGGGTGTTCGGCGTCGAAGGCGACGCCCACGCCCAGAAGTGGGGTGTTTCCAGCACGCTGCTCGGCCCCGTCTTCCCGGCCCTCTTTAACTTCGGCGACAAGTTCGAACTGCACAGCGACTGGCAGGCTTCGGCCCGCGGCCGCGTCGGCTACGCCCAGGATCGGGCCCTGTTTTACATCACCGGCGGCGCCGCCTTCACCGAAGTGCGCTCCTACACCAGCTGGGCGGCTACCGCATTCCCGCTCGTGCTGACCCGCGCTGCTGTCGTGGCCACGGATGATCGCACCTTGACCGGTTGGACCATTGGCGCCGGTGTGGAATGGGCCGCGACCAACAACATCACGCTCGGTCTCGAAGGCCGTTACTCCGACTACGGCACGCACCGGTTCAATTCGGGTGTCGTCACCACGGTCCTCGGCGGAGGCGTAGCCGCTCCCGTCACCGTGGTTTCGCAGACCTATCGCGACGTTCGCATCGAGACCGGCGAAGTCATGGCCAAGGTCAACTACAAGTTCGGCGGCCCCGTGGTCGCGAAGTACTGATCTCTCCCTGCGCGAGCAAAGCGCACCTTCAAGCCTCGGCCTTGGCCGGGGCTTTTTGTTTGCCACGGTCCCGGCGATCAGGACATCACGGAGAAGCCGCCGTCGACCGGGATCGCCGCACCCGTCACGAAATCGGACGCCGGCGAGGCCAGAAACACCGCAATCCCCGCGAAGTCGCCGATCTCGCCCCAGCGTGCGGCCGGCGTCCGCGCCAGCACGCGCTCGTGCAGCCCGGCCACCTGCTGTCGGGCGCCCTTGGTCAGGTCGGTGTCGATCCAGCCGGGCAGGATGGCGTTGACCTGGATGTTGTCGGGCGCCCAGGCGCAGGCGCAGGAGCGCGAGAACTGCACGATACCGCCCTTGCTGGCGGCATAGGCCGGCGCGTAGCTGCCGGCGAAGATCGACATCATCGAGCCGATATTGATGACCTTGCCGTGGCCCGAGGCTTTCAGCGCCGGATAGGCGGCCTTCGAGCACAGGAAGGCGCTGGTCAGGTTGGTGTCCATCACGGTGTTCCACTCGTCGAGCTCGAGCAGATGCGTCGGCTTGCGGATGCTGGTGCCGGCATTGTTGACGAGGATGTCGATGCGGCCGAGCTCCTTGCCGACCCGCTCGATCATCGCAGTCACCGCGGCCTTGTCGGTCACGTCGGTGGCGACGGGGATCGCTCTCACGCCGCGCTGGCGCAGGTCGTCGCACGCGGCGGCGGACTTGGCCTCGTTGCGGCCGACCACGGCGATGTCGGCGCCGGCATCCGCCAGGCCCCGCGCCATGCCGAGGCCAATGCCGCCATTGCCGCCGGTGACGATGGCGACCTTGCCCGTGAGATCGAACTGGTTGGTGGTCATGTACTGCCTTCCATTTTCTTGTTGACGTTTGGCGCGTCAGCGTTTCCCTTGCCAGATCAGGATCAGGCCGACGGCGGAGAGCAGGGCGCCATACTCGGCCCATTGCAGGCTGCCGATCATGAAGCTCTGCGCCGGCCAGGCGATGGCGCCGGTGCCCTGGCCGATCCACAACAGCCCGATGGCGAGCGCCAAAAGGCCTACGATCAATAGCGCCTTGCGCATGGCTCACTCCCCTTTTCGCCCTTGTTCGGCGCCATCAGCGCTGAAAAACGCGTGGGCCGCCCGGCCGTAGCTTGTGATCGAATACAATGCCGGCGGGCCCGGCAAGGGGGATTGCGCGATGCGCCGCAAATCCGTGTTGGCAACCGTGCTCGCCGTGATGATGCTGCTGGCGGTGTTTGCCTGCTGGCCGCGCAAGGCGGATCTGCGCGCCTTCAATCCGGCCGGCATGGCGCGGATCGAAACCGCCATGTGGCGCGACTATTACGAGAAGCGCTATGGCGCGCTGTTCTATCGTCTCTACGAGCTGTCGCGGACGCAGTTCGGCTTCTCGCCGCTGGACAGCTTTCGCATTGCGCTGGCGGCGGCAAAGGCGGCGAGGGCGTTCCAGCCGACCCGGTCGCGCGGGGAGGCGGCGGCCGCCTTGCCCGAACTCGTCGCCTATTATGGTCTGCTGCGGCCGGCAGCGCCGCTGGCCTTCGATGAAGAGAAGCTGGCGCGGCTGGAGCTCGACTGGTGGCAGGCACGGCGCGAGGCGGTGGGGCCGCGCGACTACGGGAGGACCATCGCCGCGGTCGCGGCGCTGACCTATGGCAAGAGCGGCGACGATCCTGCGATGGCAGCCTCCGGCACCATCAGGGCTGAGGCGATGGCCTTTCGCGATGCACGGCGGGAATCCATGACGGAGCGTGACTGGACCGAGATCGAAGGCCGGTTGCTGCGAGCCTACCAGCTCTTGAAGGCAGGTATCGGTAACCCCTGAAGAGAAGCCCGCCATGAAAAAAGCCCCGGCGCAAGGCCGGGGCTTTCGAGACTTTACGTCCGGGAGAGATCAGTACTTCGCGACGAGCGGGGCGCCGCCGAAGTTGAAGCGCCAGACGAGCTGGCTGCGAACCGTGTGAACGTACTTGCGCGAGTCCCAGGAGTCGCCGGTCAAGGTGTTACCAATCAAGTTACGCGCCACGAGCCTCTCGGTATCGAGTTCGGCAAAGCGGTACTCGGTCTTCCAGTACAGGCCGGGCAGGAAGCTCAGAGCATATTCGTAACCCGAGCCAAGGAACCAACCCGTGTAGGTCCGTCCGGGGAGGTACTGGTCAGCAACGGCGTTCAGGCCATGCAGGTTGATCTGGTCGAACTTGGATTCGGTGTAGCCGCCCGAGAAGTAGGTCAGGAGCTGCGGTGTGATGAGCACACCGATGCGACCACCAGCCGCCCAGCTCGAGCTCAGCTTCTCGCCGCCCGTACGGTTGCCGATCGGCTGAACGAATGTGCCGCTCATGTCAGCGAAGTCGTAGTCGCCGAACGCGCCAACAACAACTTGCCAGCTTCCGATACCGAACTGGTAGTCGCAACCACCTTGAGCGGTGCCGAACCAGCCACGGCCACCGATCGTGTATCCGTCAAGCAGACGTGTCCGCGGCACTACGGTATCGTCGAACTGCGTGGTTTCCTGGTTCCAGAGGCCGTAGCCGCCGCCGCCGCTGATGTAGCAGCCGGTCCAGTTGGCCACGGCGATAGGAGCAGGTGCGGGACGAGCAGCCTTGACCGCCATGTCGGCTGCCATCGCCTGCCCAGCGAGCGTCGCTGATGCGACCAATGCGAGCGCCAATTTCTTCATTTTAAAACCCTCAAGTTATCGCGTCGAACTCGACGACTGGTGAGGTGCGTCTCGCACCGATTCCCCAAAGTCAGCATGGCAACTATACGCAGGTCTGGCCAAAATGCTGTTGCGGGGAGGGCACAGTCGTCCCGGAAACGGACCGATGGTCGCCCTGAAAATCGTGAGGATTTGCGGCTGAACGGTGCCAAACGAGGTGCTTTCCCGCCTTTCCGAGCCCGAAGACCGCACAGGCAAGGCAGTATGCCGCCGGAACGGCCTTGGCTCGAAGCGCGAAATCGCCGTGGGTGCAACCGGAGGCCGGCCGTTGAGGAGGGCGCCGGTGGAAGGACGTGCGGTCGATTGGCCGGGCGGCAACTCACCGGGGCCCGGTGACGGCGGCATAGGCTCAATCGTTTCGGTTCACCGGAATCGTGTCAAGCCCCGTTAGAAAAAATATTCTGCTTTACCGTAATTCTGATTTACGGTAAGAGACCGCCAGCCCGTGCCGCCATGAGGGGCGCTTCGCGGTCGTCACGAAACGTGGCGCGGGTTGCGATGGACGCTCGCGGCGTCAGGCTTGCTTCGGCGAGCCCGACGAAACGCCGGGAGCGTACGGCGAAATCGTGTGGTTCTGGCGCCGCGACCCTGGCGTCTATCCGGTCCGCCTGTGCGGGCCCGGCAACGGGGGCAAGAAAGGCCGTTCCCCGGGGAGAGCGCGTATAAGCCGTAAAGCCATTGCGCGGGGAGGGCCGGGATGTCTCGGCTGTACCTGTAGTGTTTTGCCCGAGCGCTTCGGCGCACGGGATGCCCGTGTGCTCCCGCGCACGGGATCTACGGGCGCAGTCGGCGCCCGGCCT
>JAKFVP010000168.1:10314-13104 GCA_021732175.1 Bradyrhizobium sp. | reverse complement strand
AAGCAGTTTGCCGAGCCCGCCATGTTCTTCCGCGATCGGCAGCGCCAGCCAGCCGAGCTCGGCAAACTGCTTCCAGATCGCGGGGCTGAAGCCGCTGGGTTCGGCCGCCGTCTTGCGGCGGTGATCGGCGGTATAGGTTTCGTCGACAAAGCGGTCGGCGCTTTCGCGCAGCAGGCGCTGTTCGTCGCTGAAGGTGATGTCCATTTTACAGTTTCGCCGAGGTGGGTTTGCGCACGGAAGGATGCAGGCCCGAAGGGTCCACCACCATTCCGAATTCCTGGAGATTGTGGGCGTGGCAAAGCTGGTGCAGGGCGAACGCCTGCTCGATCGCCGCCGGCTGGCCCATGACGTCGACCGAACGGTTGACCGCCTCCTTGGTCAGCTTCAGCGCAAACGCAGGTTTTGCCGCAATCTTCTCGGCGAGCTTCATGACGAAGGCCGACAGCTCGGCGCGCGGCACCACATGATTGACCATGCCGAGGCGATGCGCCTCATCGGCGTTCCAGACATCCGCAGTGAACAGCATTTCCTTGGCCTTGCGCGGGCCGATCTCCCAGGGGTGCACGAACCATTCGACGCCGCACACGCCCATGGTGACGACGGGGTCGCAGAATTCGGCGTCATGGCTCGCCACGATGAGGTCGCAGGCCCAGGCCAGCATCAGCCCGCCGGCGATGCATTTGCCGTGCACTTCCGCGATCGTCGGCTTGGCCAGATTGCGCCAGCGCCGGGTGATCTGCAGATATATTTCCTGCTCGCGCGCGAAACGGCCATGCGCGTTCGGTTCGGCAAAGCCGCCCCAATTTCCGACCGGCGGGAAATCGACGCCTGCGGCATTCTTGCCGCCGGGGCGAAGGTCATGACCCGAGGAAAAATGCGGGCCGTTGCCGGCGAGAATGATGACCTTGACGGCATCGTCCTGCACCGCTTGGTCGAAGGCGGCATTGAGATCGTAGGTCATCTGCAAATTCTGCGCGTTGCGCGCCTCGGGCCGGTTCATCACGATCCGCGCAATGCGCGGGTCGGGCCGCTCCACTACAATGGTCTCGAACTCCATGGCGCCCTCGTCGTCTCCCTGAACTTTTATCCGGCCATGTTGTTATTTCGGCAAATGATAGGCAAGGGCGAAGTAATGCAAATCGCTCAACGTGTCATTCCGGGCGCGCCCAGTAGGCGCAAGACCATGACTGAAAGCGAGAAACTTGCACACGCGGTGAACCCATTCTGCTAGCCTTGCGACAAATCATACCGGGAGATTGCCATGCGTAAGTTTTTGACCATTCTGGCGACGCTGTCTTGCCTCAGCCTGACCAATTGCGGCTACAACGCCATCCAGACCAATGACGAGCAGGTCAAGTCGAGCTGGTCGGAGGTGGTCAACCAATACCAGCGCCGCGCCGACCTCGTGCCGAACCTCGTCAATTCCGTGAAGGGTTTTGCGCAGCAGGAAAAGGACGTGCTGCTCGGCGTCACCAATGCGCGCGCCAAGGTCGGCAGCATCCAGGCAACGCCCGAGGTGTTGAACGATCCCGCCGCCTTCCAGAAATTCACGCAGGCCCAGGGCGAGCTCTCCAGCGCGCTGTCGCGGCTGTTGGTGGTCACCGAGAATTATCCGCAGCTCAAATCCGATGCGCTGTTCAAGGACCTGATGGCCCAGCTCGAAGGCACCGAGAACCGCATCACGGTCGCACGCAACCGTTACATCAAGTCGGTGCAGGACTATAATGTCGGCATCCGCACCTTCCCGAACAATTTGACGGCGATGGTGTTCGGCTACAAGGAGAAGCCGAACTTCTCGGTCGCCAACGAGAAGGAAATCTCGGTCGCGCCGAAGGTCGATTTCAGCCCGACGCCCGCGCCTGCGCCGACGAAATAGGCCGACGAGGCGGCTATCCAGATGAAGGCTATCCGTGCCGTTCTGCTCGCCCTGCTGTTGAGCTGGGTGCTGCCCGCCCTCGCGCTGGTGGCGGTGCCGCAGCTCACCGGGCGCGTGGTCGACCAGACCGGAACGCTGTCGAGCGGCGACGTCGCGCAGCTGACGCAGACACTGGCCGATCTCGAGCGGCGCAAGGGCAGCCAGATCGCGGTATTGATCGTGCCGACCACCGATGGCGAGGCGATCGAGCAGTTCTCGTTGCGCGTGGCGGAAGCCTGGAAGATCGGCCGCAAGAAGATCGACGACGGCGCGCTGCTGGTCGTCGCCAAGAACGACCGCCGCCTGCGCATCGAGGTCGGCTACGGCCTCGAGGGCGCGCTGAACGACGTTACTGTCAAGCGCATCATCGACGAGATCATCACGCCGAAATTCAGGAGCGGCGATTTTGCCGGCGGCATTTCCGCCGGCGTCAATCGCATGATCGGCCTCGTCAATGGCGAGAAGCTGCCCGAGCCGGCAGCCCCGCACTGGGATAAGGGCTCGAATTTCAATCCGGAAGACTTCAATCCATTCTGGCTGTTCTTCGCCTTCGTGGTCAGCAGCATCCTGCGCAGCACGCTCGGCCGCCTGGTCGGCGGCGTCCTGACCGGCGTGTTCGTTGCCGGGCTCGCCTGGTTCCTGCTCGCCAATGTCCTGCTGGCTGTCCTTGCCGGCATACTGGCCGCCATCTTCACCATGCTGATCGACTTCGCGTCCTCGGGGAGCGGGGGCACCAGCACCGGCGGCTGGTCGGGCGGCAGCAGCAGTAGCGGCAGCAGCAGCTGGAGCAGCGGCAGCAGTTCCAGCGACAGCGGCGGTTTCAGCGGCGGTGGCGGCAGTTTTGGCGGCGGCGGCGCGTCGGGGAGCTGGTAGCA
>JAKFVP010000168.1:0-10304 GCA_021732175.1 Bradyrhizobium sp. | reverse complement strand
GGCATCAAGCGGATCGCCAAACACCTCGTCGAACACCGCTGGCGCGAGCGGCGCATCTTCACGCCAAGGGTGCTGGCGCGCATCGAAGCGGCCATCAAGGCCGGTGAAGCAACGCATTCCGGTCAGGTCCGCTTTGTCGTGGAGGGGGCGCTCGACGGCAAACCGTTGTTCCGCAATCAGCCGGCACGCGAGCGCGCGCTCGACGTTTTCTCGCGGCTGCGCATCTGGGACACCGAGCACAATAACGGCGTGCTGATTTATCTGCTGCTCGCCGACCGCGACATCGAGATCGTCGCCGACCGCGGCATCGACAGCAAGGTCGGCAAGGCCGAGTGGGAGAGGATTTGCGCCGGCTTGGAAAAGGAATTCCGTGCCGGGTTGTTCGAACATGGCGTCATCAAGGGCATCCAGGAAGTCTCGCGGCTGATGGCGCAGCATTTCCCGAAACAGGCCGGCGGCAGCAACGAATTGCCGGACGCCCCGGTGGTGTTGTGACGGCCCGTGTGCGACGTTTTGCGTGGCAACGCGTTTCCGGTTTAGATTAGTCTCCAACCAAACAAGAAGCGCCAGGGGAGAGACAATGAACCGCCGCGAACTTTTGAAGGCTGCTGCCGCATTGCCGCTGGCGCCAGCCGCGTTCCCCACACTCGCGCTGGCGCAGGGCGCGGCCTATCCCTCCCGCAACATCACCATGATCGTGCCGTTCCCGGCCGGTGGGCAGGCTGATCTCGCCGCGCGCCCGGTCGCGCTGGCAATGGAAAAGATCCTCGGCAAGCCCGTGCTGGTCGACAACCGCGCCGGCGGTGGCGGCGGTTCGGTCGGCAATGCCGCAGCCGCCCGCGCCGAGCCCGACGGCTACACGCTGCTGATGACGTTGTCCTCGCTTGCCGTGCTGCCGGAAGCCGACCGGCTGTTCGACCGGCCCGTGGCCTATGAGGTCTCGCAATTCGCGCCGGTGGCGCGCGTGCTCGCCGATCCCACAATCCTTGCGGTCCCTGCTTCCGCACCTTGGAAGACGCTCAAGGATTTCGTCGAAGACGCCAAGGCGCGCCCGGGGCAGATCCCCTACGGCTCCTCCGGTCCCTACGGTACGCTGCACATCGCAATGGAGATGTTTGCCGCGAGCGCCGGCATCAAGCTCCAGCACATTCCGTTCCGCGGTGCTGCGCCTGCATTGACCGCGCTGCTAAGCGATACCGTGCAGGCACTGGCTTCCGCGCCCGGCGTGCTGAAGCAGCAGGTCGACGACGGCAAGCTGCGCGTGCTGGCGAACTGGGGCGCCGAGCGCATCCCGAGCTTCCCGAATCTGCCGACCTTCAAGGAGCTCGGCTACAAGGATGTCGAATTCTACATCTGGGCCGGCCTGTTCGCGCAGAGCGCGCTGCCCGCACCGATCATGGCGCAATTGCGCAAGGCGGTCGCCGAAGCGGTGAAGACGCCGGAAGTGGTGAAGACGTTCGAGAACGCCGGCAGTCCGGTGGCCTATCTCGACGCACCGGAGTTTTCCAAGTTCGTTGCCGAGGACAGCGCACGGCTGATTGCGGCGGTGAAGAAGATCGGCAAGGTGGAGTAACACCCGCGCATCTCACATTTAGTTGTATACAACGAACGCTACGCAGCCTCATTCCTTTGCGAGGCTTCACGGGAACGTTAGCTGGAACTTGCGCTGCCAGCAGCTAAATGACCGTAACCGAAGAAAGGACCCCAGCATGCGAATGCAGCGGATCGTCCTCGCCTGCGCGCTCTCGATCGTAGCCAGCGGCGCAGCGTGGTCGCAAGAAAATCGCGGAACACCTGAACAGCAGATGGCCTGCACGCCCGATGTGTGGCGGCTCTGCAGCAGCGAGATTCCGAGTGTCAGCCGCATTACCGCGTGCCTGCGAGCGAACTATTCGCAGCTTTCCGGCAATTGCCGCACGGCCTTCGACGCCAACGAAGGCGGGCCGCCGGCGCCGACCGAGACGGCGCGCGCCGTTCCGCAGCAACCACTGCCGCGCGCGCGGGCTGCATCCCCGACGGCCCCCGCGCGGCCGCAAGCTGCCCAGCGGCCGTCCAATCCCTGGTATGACGACTAGGCCTGCGCTTCCGCCGGCGTCTGGCAGACGTCGACCCATTCGGCGTTGGTGAGCTCTGCCATCTTCTGCGGCGTGATGCGCACCGCCGAGTGCGTCGAGCCGGCCGCCGGCACCACCACGTCGAACGCCCTGAGCGAGACATCGCAATAGACAGGCAGCGGCGTCTTCAATCCGAACGGACAGACGCCGCCGACTTCATGGCCGGTGATATCTGCGACTTCTTCGAGGCCCAGCATCTTCGGCTTGCCGCCGAAGACGGCCTTCACCTTCTTGTTGTCCATCCGCGACGTGCCGGCGGTGACGATCAGCACCACGCGATCGCCGACGCGCAAGGACAGCGTCTTGGCAATCCGGCCCGGTTCGACGCCATAGGCTTCGGCAGCGAGCGTCACCGTCGCGGAACTCATGTCGGACTCGATCACAGTGATCTCCGGCGCCTTCTCCGCGAAGAAGGCGCGGACCGATTCGATGCTCATGGGAATTTACGACCTCTGGGAAACCAGCTTTGGCAATTCGGCGAGCGAGTGGATGCGATAATCGGGCTCGAAGCCGAGTTCGTCCATCTGGGTGCGGATCGCCTTGAACATGGTTGATGGCGGCAGCGTCTCGCTCTCCAGGCACGCCAGCGCCATCGCCTCCGGCGTCACCCGCTCGATCCAGGCCACATTGAGTCCGAACGATTTTGCGCCGCAGGCGTCCCAGGGATTCGACGAGATGAACAGGACTTCGCGCGGCGGAATTTTCAGCGTGGACTCGATCAGCGAGTAGGTCTCGGGGCTCGGCTTGAAGATGCCCTTGGCGTCGACGCTGATCACGGCATCGAGAATCGGGCGCAGTCCGCTGTTGCGCACCAGCGCATTGAGCATATCCGGGCTGCCATTGGAAAGGATCGCGAGCTTCTTCTCGGCCATCGCTTCCAGCGCCAGCATGGCGTCGGGGTAGAGATCGAGATGCAGATATTTCTCCATGATGCGCGCGAACGACGCATCGTCATATTCCAGCCCCAGGCATTTCAGCGTGTAGGCGAGGGAGTCGCGCGTGACGGTGGCGAAATCACGGTACTGCCCCATCAGCGAGCGCAGCCAGGTGTATTCGAGCTGCTTGATACGCCAGACCTGGGTGATGATCTCTCCGTAGCCAGGAAATGTCTCCTCGGTGACATCGGCCACCGACTGCACGTCATACAACGTACCATAGGCATCGAACACGACGGCTTTGACGTTCACTTTGCAGTTTCCTTGGCTATTTTCTCGTCGCCCATCGCTAGTGTAAGGAACTCGCGAAGTGCTGCAACCGACTGGTCTGTTGCAGCCTGACTAAATTCGAGACGGTGCCCGAGAAAACTGACCGCGGCCGCGTTGTTAGGTGCGTCAAAGCCGTGATAGGCCCCGGGGAGGACGATCAGCTTGATTGGAATCCCCTGACCCGGATCACGGGATATCCCGTAATCGTCGCGCCCTTCAACCAGATTCTGGCACTCGCGTGCGGTTGACCAGTCGTCAAGCTCGCCGACAAGGATCAGTGTCGGCACGGTCATATTGTCCTTGAACTGTCGGCATGGCGGATAGAAGGCGATCGCGGCGCGGAACTTGTTCGTTGCGGTCCGCTCGATTGAACCGCGTTCGACCGAAGACAACACGAGCCAGCCGCCTTGCGAGAAGCCGAGCGCGGCGATGCGGTCCGGGTCGACGGCGGGATGCCGCACCAAGAAATTCAGCGCTCGATAGGCATCCTGCGCGAGTTCGATCGCGGCGATGCGGCAGTTGCTATTCAAGCTGCTGTCGACAGTGAGCGTGACGTAGCCCCATGACGCCATCACGCGGCCCCAGCGCTCGTCGAGCCGCCGCCAATTGCCGTTGCAGGAATGTAGCAGCACGACAGCTGGCGAGGTGCCGGTGCGAACGGGCAATCGCAGCAGGCCCTGCAGCGCCCGCGACGTCGCGACAGGGCTTTCGAGTTCGACCACCGAACCCATGGGCTGCGCGGTCGCATTGCCGAAAGTGCCGGCAAGAATAAGAATAAAGAGCAGGGCGGCGGAAAATCTGGCGAAGGGTCTCATGGATCACCTCGCAGGTCACCGCCGACTATACCCCGTTAGATGCCCAAAATCTTCCTCGCGTTGGCTTTCATGACCTTCGGCCTTATTTCCTCGCGGATATCGAGCTTGGAGAAATCCGACAGCCAGCGGTCCGGCGTGATGACAGGCCAGTCCGAGCCGAACAGCATCTTGTCCTGCAAGATCGAGTTGATGTAGCGCACCAAAATCGGCGGGAAATACTTTGGCGACCAGCCGGACAGATCGATGTAAACGTTCGGCTTGTGGGTCGCGACCGACAGCGCCTCCTCCTGCCAGGGGAAGGAGGGATGGGCGAGGATGATCTTCAGGTCCGGGAAATCGGCGGCGACGTCATCCATGTACATCGGGTTGGAATATTTCAGCCGCATGCCCATGCCGCCGGGCATGCCGCTGCCCACACCCGTCTGCCCGGTGTGGAACAGCGCGATCGCGCCGCCCTCGTTGATCGCCTCATAGAGCGGATAGGCCATGCGGTCGTTGGCGTAAAAGCCCTGCATGGTCGGATGGAATTTGAAGCCGCGGACGCCGTATTCCTCGATCAGCTTGCGCGCCTCGCGCACGCCGAGCTTGCCCTTGTGCGGATCAATGCTGACGAAGGGGATCAGCACGTCGAGATGATCGGAGGCGACTTCCAGCATCTCGTAATTGTTGTAGCGGCGGAAACCGGTCTCGCGCTCGGCATCGACGGGGAAGATCACCGCGGCGATGTTCTTGGAGCGGTAGTAGGCCGCGGTCTCCGGCACCGTCGGCGGATGCTTGTTCGGCGACTTGAAGTACTCCGCCATCTTTTCCTGGAAATCGTCATAGCCGTCGTCGGCATGCAGGCCGCAGGGCTCTTCCGCATGGGTGTGGATGTCGATGGCGACGACTTTCTCGATGTCGGGCAGTTTTAGCTTGGGCATGGTTTCCTCGGCCGGCGGGCGGCTTGATTTATCGTTCCGGAAAATTGATTATACTATATAACAAATTTCGCAAGACGGGATTATCCCGCGAAAATGGGAGGACGGCATGGCCGAGGCGCAGGCCTTCGAGACCGATTTCTGGAAAGACGCCAATTTGCGAAAGAGCTGGGACGAGATTGTCCCGGGCGTGCCGCGCAAGACCATCCCCTACACGCTGACCAAAGAGGCGATCGAGCTCTATTGCCGCTCGGTCGGCGAAACCCACCCGGTCTATTTCGACGAGGCCTTTGCGAAGACCACGCGCTATGGCGGCCTGATCGCGCCGCCCTCGATCCATATCCTCCTGATGTTCTCCTGCACGCCGGCGGATGACTGGATGCGCTCGCCCGGCACGGTCAATGCCGGGCAATCCTGGAGCTACAACATCCCGGCGCGCCCGGGCGACGTGATCACCCTCGAGGCCCGCGCACTCGACAAGTTCATCAAGCGCGAAAGGTTGTTCGTGGTTCACGACAACGTCTTCTTCAACGCCAAGGGCGACGTAATCTGTTCCGGCCGCGGCTGGACGATTCGGCCGATGTGAGGGGAGGCGATCAGATGACGACGACGTTCGACAGCCTCTCTGCCGGCGATGCGATCGACGGGCCGAAATTCGCGGTGACACGGGAATCCATCCGCCTCTTCTGCGACGCCTCGCTCGACTACAATCCGCTGCATCTCGACGACGAGTACATGAAGGGCAGCTTCGGCAAGACCCAGTTCGGCGGCGTGATCATGCACGGCATGAACAATTTTGGCCTGATCTCGCGCATGATCACCGACTGGGCCTACCCCGCCGGCGCCATCCACCGCCGGCTCGAGACAAGATGGGTCAAGCCGGTGAAGCCGGGCGACCTGATCCAGCCCACCGGAATCATCAAGGCCAAGCAATCGACCGCCAAATCCCGTTGGGTGCTGATCGACGTCGTGGTGAAGAACCAGCTTGGCGAGAAGGTTGCCACAGGCGAAGCCATGGTCGAATTCCCGATGGACCTGTTCTGCCTGTGATTGGGACCCGTCATTCTGGGGCGGTCCGCAGGACCCAGCCCGGAATCTCGAGATTCCGGGCTCGATGCTTCGCATCTCCCCGGAATGACTGCGGTTTTAGCGGTTCCAGCGCGCCGAAAGGGGCCGGAAACGGCCCGTTTCGGTTGACATTTGGCTGAGATGCCTTAGAAACCGCCCCGTTCCCGGGCGGCTTTGTCGCCGGGCAAAATCCCAATTCGCCAATCTTGGCAGCTACCAGGTTCGGGCGCGAGCCACGGCCTTTGAACGTACTTAGGATTGTCCCATGAAGGTCCGTAACTCGCTGAAATCGCTGCGCGGCCGCCATCGCGCCAACCGCCTGGTCCGCCGCAAGGGCCGAGTCTATGTGATCAACAAGGTCCAGCGCCGCTTCAAGGCCCGTCAGGGCTAAGCTGAAGGCTGGCTGAAGGCCGCCTTTCGGCCACCCCGTTTCACTCCGGTGTGAGGATCGCGCTGCTTTGCAGCGCGATTTTTCGCGTCTAGACTTGCGCCATGGGTTTCAGATTCCCTCGGCTTCATCAGGCAGGCGCGGCGGTGCTCGTCGCAGCCACGCTTGCGTTATTGCCGGCTGCGTCCTTTGCGCAGTCCGATCCCCGCGTGCTTCCACCCAAGGGTTCCCAGAAGAAGCTTCCGGAAGCCCCCGCCAAGCTGCCCAAGGTTGGCAACGACCGCACCAAGGGGCTCGACTTCCTGTTCGGTGCGCTGAAGGCCGCGCCCGATGAAGCCAGCGCCCGCCATGTCGAGGCGCGGATCTGGGCGACGTGGCTGCAGACGCCGAGCGACACCGCGGCGCTGCTGATGTCGCGTGCGAAAGCGGCCATGGACGCCCAGAAGACCGACGTCGCGCTGAAACTTCTGGATTCGCTGATCAGGCTGAAGCCCGACTACATCGAAGCCTGGAACCGGCGCGCGACGCTGTACTATCTGAAGAACGACTACGAGCGTTCCATCCAGGACATCCAGCAGGTGCTGAGCCGCGAACCCCGCCATTTCGGCGCGCTGGCCGGCCTCGGCATGATCATGCAGGACCTCGGCGACGACAAGCGCGCGCTGGACGCGTTCCGCAAGGCGCTGGCGATCAATCCGTATCTCGAGAAGGTTCCCGATCTCGTGAAGTCGCTGACCGAAAAGGTCGAGGGACGGGATATCTGAGGCGCAATCCGGCCCCAAAGGGCGCCGTTCCTGCCCGGGTTGGCAGCGGTTTTCCTAGAATGTGACCGTCACTTGGAAGCCGTCGTTAACCGCGGTGTGCGATGGGTGATTCGCGGACTGGAAGGTTCGCCGGCCAGGCGCGACCTATATCGCGAGGCCCACGCAACGGAGCACGACCATGAAATCCCTGCTGATCGCCGGTGTCATGTCGATCATGTTCGTAACCGCCGGCCATGCCGACCAGTACTGGGTTTCCGGTGACCGCATCTCCGGCGGATGCAACATCACGACCAGCCAGCCGATCACCTTTAGCCTGCCGGCCTATGAAGGCAGCACCGACCCCGCATACCGGACGTCGTGGACGTCTGGCCCGTATCAGTCGCTCGACGACGCCAAGCTGGCGAGGTCCACCATCAGTTCCTGCCCGCCGTCGTCGGAAGCGACCGACGACAAGGCAAAGGATGATTAGGCGGCCTTTCGGCCGGTCCGATCAGTGCAGCGCGTGGCTGCGCGTGGAAGGGCTTCCGGGCGAGACGACGGCGTAGAGCTGCGCCAGTTCCGCTTCCAACTGCTCGTTGACGAGCAAGAGTGCCTTCAGCGCCCCCCGCAGGTCGCCGTTGCAGGTCTCCACGATCTTGTCGATCGCTGCTTCGCTTAGGGTACGCATTGAAATCCCTCCGGTTATTCGCCTTATACGCTTTGCCGTGAGGCCGGTTCCTGTGCATTGCGGGGACAGGCCGTGCCGACGACACGTCTATCCGGTGCGGCCTTGAGGTGGCAGAAATGCCGCCGGGCAACCTAAGCACCGGGTAATTACGGTGATGTGAACCCGCTATCCACAGGTCAGACGGACTGTGGAAAACTCGCCCTTCCGCAGCGAAACCCGGTCAGGCCATGCTCGTAGTTTTTCTGTGCCCCATTCCGCCCGGACCTTTTCGATGTTTCTGCTGATCCTGCTGGCTGCGCTGGCGATTCTGGCGCTGGTCACATGGACCGGCGTCGTGCTCGTGCAGCGCGCCCACCCGCCGCAGGGGCGCTTCGTCGATGTCGCCGGTGCGAGGCTGCATGTCCTCGAACTCGGGCCGCAGCGCGGCGTGCCGATCGTGATGCTGCACGGCGCGAGCTCCAATCTGGAAGTGATGCGTCCGCTCGCCGAGCGCCTGGCGCGAACGCATCGCGTGATCCTGCTCGATCGGCCCGGCCATGGCTGGAGCACGCGCGAGAGTTTCTCCGATTCAACGCCGCAGCCGCAAGCCCGCATGATCGCGGAGGCGCTGCAAAAGCTCGGCCTCGGTCAGGCGATCGTCGTGGCGCATTCCTGGAGCGGTGCGTTGGCCTTGCGCATCGCGCTCGATCACCCCGATCGCGTGGCGGGCCTCGTGATGCTGGCGCCGGTTGCCTATCCCTGGCCCGGCGGCGTCAGCCAGTACAATTACGCCGTCACCGCGCCGGTGATCGGCGGCCTGCTGGCGCACACGATCACGCTGCCGCTTGGACTTTTGCTCGCCGATTCCGGTTCGCGCAGCGTGTTTGCGCCGCAGGCCATGCCGAACAATTTCGTGCAGGACAGTGCGACTCGGCTGTTGCTGCGGCCGCGCGAATTCGTCGCCAATGCCTGGGACCTCGTGACGCTGCGCGCCGCGATGGCCGAGCAGGCGCCGCGCTACGGCAGCATCACCGCGCCGATCACCATCATCGCTGGCGACGTCGACAAGACCGTCTCGACCCACATCCACTCGCAGCCGCTCGCCAGCACCGCCGCGAACGCCAAGCTGATCGTGCTCAATGGCGTCGGCCACATGATCCAGTATGCCGCGCCCGATCTGGTGGTGTCCGAGATCGAGGCAATGGCCGGCGCGCTCACCTCAAGTAGCGCGACCGCCGCGGCGAACTAGCGCTCGACAAAGGCGCGCTGCAGCTGGTCGGTGATCGGCTTGAACAGATAACTCAGCATGGTGCGGCTGCCGGTCTGCATGAACACTTCGGCGGGCATGCCGGAGACGAGCTGCAGACCGACGAGCCGCCGCCGCTCCTCATCAGGGAGCGTCACGCGGACGGTGAAATAGCTGGCATTGTTGCTCTGGTCGCGGGTGGTGTCGGCGGAGATGAAGCTGACGACACCCGCGACTTCGGGCGTCGTGCGCTGGTTGAACGCCGGAAAGCGCGTGAATGCTTTCTGCCCGACACGTACCTGGTCGATGTCGGCCGGCTGCAACCGCGCCTCGATCAGCAGATCGTCGGAATCGGGCACCACTTCCATGATGGTGTCGCCGGCTTTGATCACACCGCCAATGGTGTGCACATTGAGCTGGTGGATGACGCCCGACGTGGGCGCACGCATCTCGATGCGGTCGAGCAGGTCGCGCGCGGCGACCGCGCGTTCCACCAGTTCGGCTTCCTTGCCCCGGACCTCGCCCAGTTCCTTGACGACGTCGGTGCGAAAATCCTGGTCGGTGCGGACGATCTGCAACTGCGCCTCGCTGATCTTGGCCTTGGTCTCGGCGATCGACGAGATCAACTGGCCGCGCTCACCTTCGATGCGCGCGGCCTCGCGCTGCAGCGCCGTCAGCCGCGGCAGCGGCACGAGGCGCTTGTCGTAGAGATCCTGCACGCCGACCAATTCGCCCGTGATAAGCTCGATCTGCTTGGCCTTTGAAGCGACTTGCGCATCGATTCCCGCGATTTCCTCGTTGAGCTGCGCGATGCGGTTACGCAGCAGTCCCTTCTGGCTTTCGCGCGCGGTGGCACGGGCCTGGAACAGCGTCGATTCCGCCGACAGCAACGCCTTCACCGCGCTCTCGCCCATCCGCGGCGCAAGCTCCTCGGGCAGGTCGGGCCGCGCCAGGCCGTCGCGTTCGGCGACCAGCCGGGCGGCGCGGGCGCGGAACTCATCGAGCTGCTTGGTCAGGACCTGCAGGCTCGCCTGCGCCTGCGTCGCATCGAGCGGCAGCAGGAGGTCGCCGGCATTGACGCGCTTGCCGTTGCGCACGGGAATTTCGGCGACCACGCCGCCGGTCGGATGCTGGATCGCCT
>JAKFVP010000360.1 GCA_021732175.1 Bradyrhizobium sp. | reverse complement strand
GTCCCGCCGGAGGTGATGGCCAAGATCGCGGAGGCGCTGACCTCAGGCGGCTCGATCGTGGTGTCCGACCAGGGCATCAATCAGGGCGAGACCGGCGAAGGCACCGACTTCATCGTCAGGCTGCGCTAGGCCCAGTCTGGCGGTGTGCTAGATCGCCGCCATGGAAACGCATCGCCCCGTTGCCACAGCGGCTGAACGCCAGGATGCTTTCGACCGGCTGAGTGTCACCGGGTGGCCGTGGGGCCTTTTCTCCCTCATCGCCGGCATGGCGTTCTCGTTCTTCGTGTTCGGCTACGCCCTGATCTATTGGCGCAACGCCGATATGGACTTCATGGTGATCTATAGCGCGCTCGCCATGAACGACGGCAAGCAGCAGGCATTCTTCGACCACACCGCGTACCTTTCGATCCTCTCGGTCAAATACTGGTTCAAGCTGCTGCACGGCGTCGGCCTGCTCGATGCATGGTCGCTGTCGTCGATGCCGCCGGCTTCCGATGTCGCCGCGTTCGACGCGGCGATGACGCACGCGGTGCGCGCCGGCCGTGTCCTGGTGTTTCTGATCGCGGCCGCAAGCATGCTGGTCTTTGCCGGCCTGATGCGCGCCATCGTGCGCGACTGGCGCGTCGCGCTGCTTGCGGCGCAGGCATTCGCTTTCTCCGGCGGCGTCGCCGTGCATTCGCGCATCCTGCGCAGCGAGCTCATTGCCGCGATGCCGGTAATCTTTGCGCTGATGATCCTCATCATCGCCGGGCGGCGGGCCAGCCGTTTCCGCCCGGCCGCACTGGCGCTGGCGGCGGCGCTGTGCGTCCTCGGTCTGGAGAGCAAGGTGCAAGCGATCCTGCTGATCGCGGTGCTGCCGCTCGTCATCCTGCCGTTCGGCGGCGAGCAAAGCGCCAGCGTTGCGTTCTGGCGCAACAGGGCGGCTGCGTGGCCCATCACCGCCGTCATGGCGATCGCCTCCGGGGCTGCGTTGGGAATCGGCTGGCCGCTGCTGCTCGATGGCTTCGACCTCACCCTGATCAATGCCGCCGAGTTGCGGCCTTTCCTGATGGGACGCTTTGGCCTCTATCAGCTGGCGCTGATGATGCTGATTGCCGCCTGCATGATCGCCTATGCGGTGCTTTGGCGCGTCAGCACGGTCGAGACGCTGACATCGATGTTTGCGGTGATCCTGGGCGCTTCGCTCGCGTTGCTGGTGCTGTATGTCGCCTACGACGAGCGCAACATGGTCGCGATCGCCAATCCGATCGAAAAAATGCTGGTCTTCGCCGACGCGGCGACAACCGACGTCGCCAATGGCGGAGGGATTTCGCGGCTCATGGCGCTGCTGCTCGGCGACATCGGCTCCCTGCTCGCGCGCTACACATTCGTGCTGCAGCCTTCGGCGCGTCCGACCGTGTTCCTGATCTGGCTGATCGTGCCCGGCATCGTCGTGGCTTTCAGGCGCGGCGAGCGTCTCGTTGCGGTTCAGGCGCTGATGCTGCTGCTGGCCGCCGCCGGGATCGATACGCTGGGCGTGCGGCGCGGCCTGAAGACGGAATATTTCATCTTCACCGACCCCCTGATCATCCTCGCAGGCGCGGTCCTGCTCGATCGCTTCGCGCCGGACCTGAGCTTCGCCAAATGGACCCACCCGGCCGCGGTGACGCTGCTCGCCTGCTACCTCGTCGTCGGCCAGGCCGAGCCGGTGAAATACGCCTTCAAGGAAACCGGGCCGGAGTCGATCTGCGAATGGAACAAGCACTACATGCCCCTGCTCCCGCTGCCCTGGTGCCCGCCGCGGTCATAACGGCTTGTTGAAAGCCGCAAGGCGCGGCGTCGCGCTATGCTTGATCGAGCGCATCTTCGGGGGAACGGCCATGATCGACCGCAGGACACTGATTGCCGGAGCCTTCGTCGTGGCGGCCGGCCAGCCATCCTGCTCCCGCACCGTGCTGGCGCAAGCCAGCATGAGCAAGATCTCGGCCTACGCATTCTCGTTCCCGGCGTTGTCGGGCGGTGACATCCGCCTCGCCGAATTCACCGGCCGTCCGCTGCTCGTCGTCAACACCGCCTCGCAATGCGGCTACACCCCGCAATATGCAGGCTTGCAGGAATTGTGGAGCGAGTTTCGCGAACGCGGCCTCGTCATCATCGGCGTGCCCTCCAATGATTTCGGCGGCCAGGAGCCCGGCGGCGCCAAGGAAATCGCCGAGACCGCGCAGCATCATTACGGCGTCACCTTCCCGATCGCCGGCAAGGTGGTCGTGAAGGGACCGAATGCGCATCCCTTCTACAAATGGGCGGCCGAGGCACGGCCGAAGGAGGTTCCTAGGTGGAACTTCCACAAATACCTGGTCGGCCGTGAGGGATATATTTCGGAGGTCTTTGCCGAAAGCGTCGAGCCGACCGATACGCGGGTGAAGACCGCGATCGCGCGGGCACTGGCGGCCTTGTAGGCCCCGCAATTAACCGGTCCGGCGACAAATCTGCCGGTGTGTCTTCGGCGTCGTTGCGTTGGCGGCCCCGCTCCAACTAGGGTATTGTTCGACAGGGGCAGGGATTGACCCGAACAAGGCGTGGACCGGTCCGGGTTGCAGGGAAAACTTCAGGGAAAACAACATGCGTATTGCGGCAGGAATCATTGTTGCGGGCACGCTCTCGCTGTTCATGTCCAGCGCGGCGTGGTCGCAGACCCCGCCGGCCAAGCCGGCCGCTGCAGCACCGGCCGCTGCAGCACCGGCCGCCGCCGCGGCTCCTGCCCCGGCGGCAGCCGCCCAGCCCCCGCAGCCGGCGCGCGCCGCCTGCACCAATCCGAACGCACTCGGTGTTGCCCGCACCGTCGAGATCGACACGACCGGTGGTCCCGGCTTCGGCTTCGAGCACTTCAAGGAGCTCGACTTCCTCAAGGAGAAGGAAGTGGTGCTGACCTTCGACGACGGTCCGTGGCTCAACAACACGCCCGCGGTGCTCAAAGCGCTGGCCGAGGAATGCACGACCGGCATTTTCTTCACCATCGGCAAGCACGCGACCTACTACCCCGAAATCATCAAGCAGGTATACGCGGCCGGCCACACGGTCGGCACCCACACCTGGTCGCATGTCGCGCTGGTCAACAAGAAGCTCAGCGAGGACCAACGCAAGGAGGAGATCGAGAAGGGCATCAGCGCCGTGAAATGGGCGCTGGGTGGCGTCGCGCCCGCGCCGTTCTTCCGCTTCCCGGCGCTGCAGCATCCGCCGGAAATGCTCACCTATCTCGGCGAGCGCAATGTCGCGAGCTTCTCCTGCGACATCGACTCCTTCGACTTCAAGTACCGCAGCACCAAGCCGATGGACCTCGTGATGAAGGGGCTCGAGAAAAAGGGCAAAGGCATTCTGCTGATGCATGACTATCAGAAGCACACCGCGGAATTCCTGCCCGAGCTCCTGAAGAAGCTGAAGGCCGGCGGCTACAAGGTGGTCGCGATGCGCGCCAAGGCGCCAGTACAGTCGCTGCCGCAGTATGACGAGGCCGTCATCAAGGAGCTCAAGCTGCCGACCATGAGCTCCCGCCCGCTCTCTAGCGTGGTGACGGACGTTTCGAACTAGCGCCAAAGCGGCCGTGTCGACGTTGCGTTTCGAAGGCTACGTCATCGTCTCCGGCGATGGCATGCTGGCGAACGCGCAGAACGTCATGCCGGACGAGCTGAAATTCGAGGGCGACAAGCGTTTCTTCACCGCCGCCCTCGATCGTGCTGCCCTGATCGTGCACGGCCGGCATTCCCACGAGGATCAGCCGAACTCGCCGAGGCGCAAGCGGATCATCCTGACCCGCAAGGTCGCTTCCGTCGAACCGGATCCCTCGACCCCGAACGCCCTGCTCTGGAACCCCGCGCGCACGCCCTTCGAGGAAGCCAGCCAGCGAGCCGGCGTCAGCGCCGGGACAGTCGCCATCATCGGCGGTCCCAGCGTGTTCGAGATGTTCATGGACCGCTACGACACCTTCTGGCTGTCGGAGGCGCCCAAGGTGAAGCTGCCCGGCGGCGAGCCGTGCTTTCCGGGCGTCGGCCCGCGTACGCCGCAGCAAATCCTGGCGGCGCACGGATTGAAGGCAGGCGAAGCCGAGATGCTCGATCCGGCCGACGGCGTGACCGTCACGCCGTGGCGGCGTAGCTAATCGCTACACGTCCCCGTAGGCCGGCTCGACCGAGCGCGGCCCCTTGCCGTAGCCGGCAATGATGAACAGCGCGCCGATCAGCGAGAGGTTCTTCAACGCATCGATCAGCGTCTTGGCGTTGTCGGGCGGCGACTGGTTCCAGAAATCGTGGAAGTAGAACGTCGCCAGCAGCACGAAGATGATCATCAGAATCGCAAAGAACCGCGCCAGCACATTCAGCGCAATCATCAGTCCAGCAATGACCTCGAAGGCGCCGACGCCGATCGCCAGCATCTGCGGTGTCGTCATGCCCGTCATGCTCTCGAGCTGCCCCATATAGGGCGCAACCAGTGCCGGGATGGTTACCTTGGCCGCGATGAATTCGGAGGTCGCCTGGATGGCAAAGAGCTTTGTGGCGCCGGTGTAGACAAACAGGACGGCGAACAATATCCGCCCGAAAGTAATCAACGCTGGCATGACAGGAACCCTTCAAAATCCAAAAGCGGACCGCGCGGCGGGATTATGGTCGTTCCGCTTCCGCTTTTCAAATCATCAATAAATCCGAGAGTCCTTACCCCACGTCGGCCTGCTTAGCCAAACAGGCTGGGCTGCTGGCGCCCGGCCCGCTCCTGGGCCTCGACGGCGGCAACGGCGGTCATGTTGAGGATGCCGCGCGCCGTCACCGAGGGGGTGAGGATATGCGCCGGCCGCGCCGGACCGATCAGGATCGGCCCCACGGGCAGCGCGTCGGCGAGCGACTTGATCATCTGGTAGGCAACGTTGGCTGTGTCGAGGTTCGGCATGATCAGGATGTTGGCGTCGCCTTCGAGATCGGAGTGCGGCAGCACCAGATTACGCGCCGTTGCCGACAGCGCGGTGTCGCCCTGCATCTCGCCGTCGGCCTCGATCTCCGGATGCTTGTCCTTCAACAGTTGCGTGGCGCGGCGCATCTTGCGCGAGGAGTCCGTATCGTAGCTTCCGAAGTCGGAATGCGACACGAACGCGATCCGTGGCTTGATGGCGAAACGCTGCACATGCAGCGCGGCGAGCGAGGCGACTTCCGCCAGCTCCTCGGCGCTCGGATTCGGCCGCACCTGGGTGTCGGCGATGAAGTGCGCGCCCTTGGTGCTGATCAACAGCGACAGCGCCGCGTATTCGCTGATACCCGGCAGGAAGCCGACGATCTCGCGCACGTGGCGAAGATGGTGCATGTAGCGGCCTTCGACGCCGCACAACATGGCGTCAGCTTCGCCGCGCGCCACCGCCAGCGCTGCGATGACCGTGTTGTTGGTGCGTACCACCGTGCGCGCCGCCTCCGGCGTCACGCCGCGGCGGCCGGCGACCTCGATGTAGGACTGCACATAGGAGCGGTAGCGCGGATCGTCCTCGGGATTGACCAGATCGAAATCGCGCCCGGCCTTGATCGACAGGCCAAAGCGCTTGATGCGGGTTTCCACGACAGAGGGACGGCCGACCAGGATCGGACGGGCGACCTTCTCCTCCAGCACGACCTGTGTCGCGCGCAGCACACGCTCGTCCTCGCCTTCGGCGTAGATCACGCGCACCGGCTGCGTCTTCGCTTTCGCAAACACCGGCTTCATGGTGAGGCCGGAGCGGAACGAATAGCGCTGCAACTGGGCGCAGTATTCGGGGAAATTCTTGATCGGCCGCGTGGCCACGCCGGAATCCATGGCGGCCTTCGCCACCGCCGGTGCGATGCGCAGGATCAGCCGCGGATCGAACGGGCTCGGGATCAGCGAGCCCGGGCCAAAACCCTGCGTCTCCCCGGTATCGAAGCCGTGGGCGACGGCATCCGACGGCGGATCGCGCGCGAGCTGGGCAATCGCATCGACCGCCGCATGCTTCATCTCTTCGTTGATCGCGGTGGCGCCGACATCGAGCGCGCCGCGGAAGATGAAGGGGAAGCAGAGGACGTTGTTGACCTGGTTCGGGAAGTCGGAGCGGCCCGTGCAGATCATCGCGTCCGGCCGCGCCGCCCTCGCCTCATCAGGCATGATCTCCGGATTGGGATTGGCAAGCGCCATCACCAGCGGCTTGTCGCCCATCTGCTTGACCATTTCGGGCTTCAGCACGTTCGGCGCCGACAGGCCGATGAAGATGTCCGCGCCGGGAATGACGTCGGCCATCACGCGCGCATTGGTCTTCTGCGCATAGACCGCCTTCCAGCGGTCCATCGTGGTATTGCGGCCCTCATGCACGACGCCGTCGATGTCGCAGACCCAGATGTTCTTGCGCTGCGCACCCATCGACACCAGGAGGTTCAGCGTGGCAATGGCCGCCGCGCCCGCGCCGGAGCAGACGATCTTGACGTCGGCCAGCTTCTTGCCGTTGAGCTGCAGGGCGTTGACGACCGCAGCCGCCACGATGATGGCAGTGCCGTGCTGGTCGTCATGAAAGACCGGGATCTTCATGCGCGCCTTGAGCTGCGCCTCGATCTCAAAGCATTCCGGTCCGCGGATGTCCTCGAGATTGATGCCGCCGAAGGTCGGCTCCAGCGCAGCCACCGTCTCGACCACGCGCTCGATGGTGTCGGCGGCGATCTCGATGTCGAACACGTCGATCCCGGCGAACTTCTTGAACAGGACCGCCTTGCCTTCCATCACGGGCTTGGAGGCGAGCGGGCCGATATTGCCGAGGCCCAGCACCGCGGTGCCGTTGGAGACGACGGCGACGAGGTTGGCGCGCGCGGTCAGGGACGCGGCTTCCGCCGGATTCTGCGCGATCTCGGTGCAAGCAGCAGCAACGCCCGGCGAATAGGCCAGCGCCAAGTCGCGCTGGTTGGCGAGCGGCTTGGTCGCCTGGATTTCGAGTTTTCCCGGCCGCGGCAGGCGGTGGTAGGCCAGTGCCGCAGCGTGGAGCTCTTCAGAATTGGACGACATGCACGCTTCCCCCGCGGGCTTCCTCCACCCCCGAAATCAGATATCGGCGGTTTGTCTCAGTTTTGCGGCAGATTGAGCCGGATGTGAAGCTCGCGCAACTGCTTCGGCGTGACTTCGGAGGGAGCACCCATCAAGAGGTCCACGGCCTGCTGATTCATCGGGAAAAGCGAGATTTCGCGCAGGTTCGTGGTCCCGCACAGGAGCATCACGATACGGTCGACGCCGGCCGCCATGCCGCCATGCGGCGGCGCACCGTAATGGAACGCGCGGTACATGCCGCCAAAACGGTCGACGACTTCCTTTTCGCCATAGCCTGCGATCTCGAACGCCTTCACCATCGCATCCGGCTTGTGGTTGCGGATACCGCCGGAAGCGAGCTCATATCCGTTGCAGGCGATGTCGTACTGGAACGCCTTGATCGAGAGCGGGTCCTGCGACTGCAGCGCCTCGAGGCCGCCTTGCGGCATCGAGAACGGGTTGTGCGAGAAGTCGATCTTCTTGTTCTCTTCGTCGTACTCATACATCGGGAAGTCGACGATCCAGGCGAACTCGAACCGATCCTTGTCGATCAGGTTCAACTCCTCGCCGAGCCTGGTGCGGGCAAGACCGGAGAACTTCCAGAACTTGTCGGGATCGCCGGCCACGAAGAACGCGGCGTCACCTTCCTTCAGACCGAGCTGGTCGCGGATCGCGGCCGTGCGCTCCGGTCCGATGTTGTTGGCGAGAGGTCCAGCGCCCTCGCCGCCTTCGCGCCACATGATGTAGCCAAGGCCAGGCTGGCCTTCACCTTGCGCCCACGAGTTCATGCGGTCGCAGAACGCGCGCGAGCCGCCGCCCTTGCCGGGGATCGCCCACACCTGGTTCTTCGGGTCTTCCAGCATGCGCGCGAAGACCTTGAAGCCGGAGCCCCGGAAATGCTCGGAGACTTCCTGCATCACGATCGGGTTGCGCAAGTCGGGCTTGTCGGAGCCGTATTTGCGGATCGCTTCGGCAAAGGGAATCCGCGGCCAGCCTTTTGTCACCGGCTTGCCCTTGGCGAATTCCTCGAACACACCGGTCACGACCGGCTCCATCGCGGCGAACACGTCGTCCTGCGTGACGAAGCTCATCTCGACATCGAGCTGATAGAACTCGCCCGGCAAGCGGTCGGCGCGCGGGTCCTCGTCGCGGAAACACGGCGCGATCTGGAAATAGCGGTCGAAGCCGGACATCATCAGCAACTGCTTGTACTGCTGCGGCGCCTGCGGCAGCGCGTAGAATTTGCCGGGATGGATGCGCGAGGGCACCAGGAAGTCGCGCGCGCCCTCCGGCGAGGACGCCGTTAGGATCGGCGTCTGGAATTCGAAGAAGCCCGTCTCCTTCATGCGGCGGCGAATGGAATCGATCACGGCGCCGCGCGTCATGATGTTCTCGTGCAGCTTCTCCCGGCGCAGGTCGAGGAAGCGATATTTGAGCCGAATGTCTTCAGGATATTCCTGGTCGCCAAAAACCGGCATCGGCAGTTCGTCCGCGGCGCCCAGCACCTCGATCTCGCTGACGTAAATCTCGACCGTTCCTGTTGCGAGTTCCGGATTGTCAGTACCCTCGGGGCGGCGGCGCACCTTGCCGTCGATCCGCACCACCCATTCCGAGCGCAGCTTTTCGGCGGTCTTGAACGCCGGCGAGTCCGGGTCGGCGACGACCTGCGTCAGCCCGTAATGGTCGCGGAGGTCAATGAACAGCACACCGCCATGGTCGCGGATGCGGTGGCACCAGCCTGACAGGCGGACCTGTTCGCCAATGTTGCTCTCGCGGAGCGCGCCGCAGGTGTGGGACCGGTAACGATGCATGGAATTTCCAGAAAATAGCTGTCGGAGGGGTCGAATCGGGGGCCAAGGCCCGTCCCGAATTGCGGGAGGGTTTACCCGAGGGAACGGTGTGCGGCAACCAAATGAGGGCGCTGTTTTGGGCTCGAAAATGGCCCTCCGCGAGCCTATCTTGGGACCATGACGCTGCATTTCCCGTTCGAGCACACCTACGCCGCCCTGCCGGCGAATTTCTTCGCCCGGGTGGAGCCGACCCCGGTCGCCGCCCCGCGGCTGATCAAGCTGAACCGGGAGCTTGCCGTCCAGCTCGGGCTTGATCCGGACCAGCTTTCGAGCCTAGAGGGCGCCGAAATCATGTCCGGCAAGCGCCTGCCCGAGGGCGCCCAGCCGATCGCCATGGCCTATGCCGGCCACCAGTTCGGCCATTTCGTGCCCCAGCTCGGCGATGGCCGCGCCATCCTGCTCGGCGAGGTCATCGACCGCGACGGCGTGCGCCGCGATATCCAGCTCAAGGGCTCAGGTCCGACGCCGTTCTCCCGGCGGGGCGACGGCCGCGCCGCGCTCGGGCCGGTGCTGCGCGAATACATCGTCAGTGAAGCCATGGCCAAGCTCGGCATTCCCACCACGCGCTCGCTCGCGGCGGTGGTCTCGGGCGAAAGCGTGATGCGCGAGACGGTGCTGCCGGGCGCGGTGCTCACCCGCGTCGCGGCAAGCCATATCCGGGTCGGCACCTTCCAGTTCTTTGCCGCCCGCGGCGACACCGACGGCGTGCGCCGCCTCGCCGACCATGTGATCGGCCGCCACTACCCGCATCTTGCAAGCGTCGAGCGTCCCTATCACGCCCTGCTGGACGCCGTGATCGCGCGGCAGGCGGATCTCGTCGCGCGCTGGCTGCTGGTCGGCTTCATCCATGGCGTGATGAACACCGACAACACCTCGATCTCGGGCGAGACCATCGACTACGGCCCCTGCGCCTTCATGGACGAGTACAATCCCTCGACCGTGTTCTCGTCGATCGACGAGATGGGCCGCTACGCCTATGGCAACCAGCCGCGGATCGCGCTGTGGAACCTGACGCGGCTCGCCGAGTGCCTGCTGCCGCTGTTCTCCGACGACAAGGACAAGGCGATCGAGCAGGCGCAATTTGCGCTTGGCGAATTCGCCGAAAAATTCACCGCGGCCTATCAGGCCGGCCTGCGCGCCAAGATCGGCCTGTTCACGACCGCTGAGGGCGACGAAGCGCTGGTGCAGGATCTCCTCGACGCGATGACCAAGAACCAGGCGGACTTCACCAACACGTTCCGCCGGCTTGGCGATGCCGTGCTCGGGCCTGACCATGACGAGCCGGTGCGCGGCCTCTTGATCGATCCCACCATGTTCGACGAATGGGCGTCGCGCTGGCGGCAACGCACGGCGCTGGAGCCTCAATCGCCAGCCGAGCGGCGCGAAGCCATGCACCGCGTCAATCCGGCTTTCATCCCGCGCAACCATCGCGTCGAGGCCGTGATCCAGGCCGCCGTGAACAACGACGACTACGCCCCCTTCGAGGAACTCCTGACGGTGCTTTCAAAACCGTTCGAGGAACAGCCGGACTTTGCCGCCTATTCCGAGCCGCCGGAGCCAAGTCAGCGGGTGACGCAGACCTTCTGCGGCACCTGAAGTTAACTGCGCTTGTTAAGCGCCCGTGCACCATCTCATCGCATGCCCCGGCGAGGTTTCCGCAAATTAAGAAACGCTCAACGCGACCCCGACAAGGCTAGTGGCTGTTGGGGGAATTTCTTCATGGACGCGTTTGCCTTCGAATTCATGGGTCTGATGATGATCGCGCTTTGCCTTGCCGTGCTGGCCGTCCCGTCGGGGCGCCGCCCGTCCAAGCACGTGCGCCACTACTGATCCCCAAAAAACCAGTCCTCTTCCGCAAAAAGTGCGGCCGCCGATCGGCGGTCGTGATGCATCGGACATCAAACCGGCCTGGCAGAAGCCGGCCGGATCGATTGCAACTTGCAAATATCCCACTTGGCCCTTGACTTAGCAGCGCTTTCGGCCGAACGCGTTGGGCCTGTGCCCCGGTTTCCGAAGCCCGCCCCAAGACGGGACGAGTTTCGGAAACCGCTGGGCACAGACAGGCAAAATTCCGGCGCTGCCTTTTGATCCGACCGTCCCGAGCCCGCTTATTGCGGGCGCTGACGGTGGATCGATCGGCACGGCCGGGAACGTCATGGACTGTGCATGGATCATCTGATTGCGACGACTACCGAGCTCGCGGACGTCTGCGGGCGGCTCGCCAAACATCCCGTCATCACCGTCGATACCGAATTCCTCCGGGAGTCGACCTATTACCCCCTGCTCTGCGTCGTGCAGATGGCAAGCTCCGACGAGGCCGTGGTCATCGACGCGCTCGCCGAGGGCATCGACCTGAAGCCCTTCTTCGACCTGATGTCGAACGAAGCGGTGCTGAAGGTGTTCCACGCCGCCCGCCAGGACATCGAGATCGTCTTTCACCAGGCCAACATCATTCCGCACCCGATCTTCGACACCCAGGTGGCGGCCATGGTGCTCGGCTATGGCGACAGCATCGCCTATGACCAGCTCGTCGAGCGCGTGACCGGCCACCGGCCCGACAAGACCCACCGCTTCACCGACTGGTCGCGCCGTCCGCTCTCCAAGGAACAGATGCATTACGCGGTCTCCGACGTCACCCATCTGCGCGACGTCTTCGCCCGACTCGATGCCGACCTGAAGAAGCGCGGCCGTAACAACTGGGTCAGCGAGGAGATGGAAATTCTCACCTCGCCCCGCACCTACGACTTCCATCCAGAGCGCGCCTGGGAGCGGCTGAAGACGCGGGTGCGCAAGCCGAAGGAATTGGCTGTCCTGATGGAAGTCGCGGCCTGGCGCGAAAAGGAAGCGCAGAGCCGCGACGTGCCGCGCAGCCGCGTGCTGAAGGACGACGCCGTCGGCGATATCGTGACGCATGCGCCGACGTCGCTGGAGAAGCTCGCCAATCTGCGTTCGCTGCCGAAGGGTTTCGATCGCTCGAAATGGGGCACCGACATCATCGCCGCCGTGCAGCGCGGGCTCGCCCGCGATCCGCACACGCTGCCGAAGCTGGAAAAGCCGCGCAATAATTCCAATGGCGCTGCGATCGTCGAACTCCTGAAGGTGCTGCTGCGCATGACCTCGGAACGGCATGCGGTGGCGAGCAAGGTGATCGCCACCGTCGACGACCTCGAGCAGATCGCGGCCGACGATCAGGCCGACGTCGCCGCCCTGCACGGCTGGCGCCGCGAATTGTTCGGCGAGGCGGCGCTGTCGCTCAAGCACGGCAAGCTGGCGCTCGCGATCGAGAAGGGCCGCGTCATCAGGGTCGACCGGACCTAGATCCTCACGCCGCGCTGGCTGCGGCTTCGATCAAGCTGCCGCTCTGCCTGATGCCAGCGAACTTGCCAAGCGCGTGCGTCATCGCGGCGCGATAGCGCTCGGGATCGCCTGCGCCTGGTGGCGCGCACAACACGGCATCGCCGACAATTGCGAAGCGGTGGCTGCGGTGAAACCCCTCCACCACGGTCGCCAGGATCGTTTCGTCCAGCGAGCACCCCGCCATCAGGCAATGGATGCCCCGCATGCTGGCCATGAACTCGGCGAAGCGCGAAGAACTGTAGGCCGACGGCAGCGGATGCTCGAACACCATCTCGCCGGGCCGTGGCCGGAACGCCGGAGCCCAATCGGTCAGGTTCGGCTCGGGGTCGAACCATGCGGCCTGTGCGACCCGCTTCAGGTGCAGCACGGGCCAAAGCTCCGTGCGCCAGAGCTCCAGCAGAGCGATGCAGCGTGCGGCTTCGCGGGCGGAGATACACTCCTCGCCGAGATTCTGGGCCTGCATATCGGCACACACGAGGATCGGTGGATCATCGGGGCGCAGCGCAGGGCCGCCCGTTGTCATGTGCCCGCCATCGCATTGCGCAGCGGCGATGTCACCTCGCGCTCGGCTGACTTATCCAGTACGCCCGGGCGATCCCAATCGCCCTCGGGGCGGATGATCATGTAGGGATCGCTGCCGATCGTAATCGCATCGGGCCCCGGCTCGATGTCGAACACCATCTCGGTGTAGGAGAAATCGGAGAAGGTGACCTTGCGGCCGCCTTCGAGCGGACGCCCGCCGAAATGCGCCCAAAAGTTCACCAGGCGATCCTGCGCCAGGCCGTAAATCTTCCGAAAACCCTTGCGCTTGATGTATTCGACGGCAGCCTGCACTAGCTTGAACGACACCCGCGTGCGGCGGAACTGATGCCGCACCGCGAGCCGCTCGATCTTGGCGAACTCGCCGAAGAAGCGCACGCGATCCCAACGATCTTATGACGGTCACGGCGATCCGTTCCGCCGTCTATCTCGCCGAGC
>JAKFVP010000362.1 GCA_021732175.1 Bradyrhizobium sp. | reverse complement strand
GCACGAGATTCCCTGCGCGAGCTGGAGGCTGCTCGCGCAGGGAATCTCGTGCGGGGCGACGTTGATCTGTTTCGAGAAACGCACCAGCTTCCAATCGCCGGGGCTGTTGCCGAAGACGTAGCCGGCCTTCTTCGCGACGGCGAGCATTGCCTCGTTGGAGCGCAATGTGTCGCCGTAAAGGTTCGCGGCGCCAAAGGCCGCCGCACGGCATTCCAGGTTCTTCATCAGCGCAGCACCAATGCCATGACCCTGCCAGCGGTCGTCGACCGACAGTCCGAACTCGAAGCTCGAGGTCTGGAAATCGAAGGCATAGCGCGCTTCGCCGACAACGGTTTCCTGACCGTCGATCTGCATGGTAGCGACCACGCTGAACTGATCGGCCTCGCCGACATGGATGAAGCGTTCCAGCAGGGAAGGCGGCAGCTGGCTCATCGCGCCGAAGAAGCGGTTGTAGCGGGAGCGCGTCGAAAGTCCGCGGAAGTAGTTCTGGATAGTCTCGGCATCGCGCGGTTCGACGAAGCGCACCGTGATGGACTCGCCGCTCTTCGAACGCAGCACATCCGAATACTGCTGGAGATCATCGAGGCGCAGCGCAGTCATGACACGGCTCCACGGGGTCAAAGGAAAACCGGCGCCCCTGTGAGCAGGCGGCGCCGGGGGATGGCGTCCATCAGGCCCGCCAGAACGGCTTGTCGAGTTCGTAGGCGACGTCGGCGGAGGACACGCCGATGTCGTGCAGGTCCCGTTCAGACCACTTTGAAAGCTCGCGGCGCATCGCATAGCGCTCGCGCCAGGTGTGCAAGGTCTCGGACAGCTGCGAAAAAACGCTATGTCCATGATGATTTATCATCGATTCGTGGGTGAAAACGCTCATTTTGAGCTCCTATATCTAGGCTGTTGGCGCTAATATCGCTGCATTTCGGCACTGCATCAAACGACACTTTGTCCCGCTTCAGATGATATAAACTCATGAATTGGACTGGCGACAGATGGCAGCACGGCTACCTTCCCTGAACGGCTTGCGGGCCTTCGAGGCCGCCGCCCGGCACATGAGTTTCACGCTCGCGGCCACCGAACTGAACGTGACGCAGACCGCGATCAGCCATCAGATCCGGCGGCTGGAGGAGGAACTCGGCATCCGCCTGTTCATCCGGCAGAACCGCGCGCTGTCGCTCACCCCTGAGGCGAAGGAATATCTCCCGGGCATCCGCGCCGCCTTCAACGACCTGCGCCTTGCGACCGACCGGCTGCTGCGCAAGGACGACGGCAATGTGCTGACGGTCTCGACCCTGGCTTCGCTTGCCGCCAAATGGCTGCTGCCGCGCATCTCCGACTTCCAGGAAAAGCATGCGGGCATCGACGTGCGCATCACCACGTCGACCGCGCTGGTGGATTTCAAGCGCGACGGCGTCGATGCCGCGATCCGCTACGGCCGCGGCCAATGGCCGGGCCTGCGCGCCGACTGGCTGATGGCCGACAAGATGTTTCCGGTGTGCAGCCCCGAATTGCTCAAGGGCAAGAAGCCGCTGAAAAAGCCGGAAGACCTCGCCGACCACGTGCTGCTGCATTCCTCCGCCAGCAATGACGACGACTGGCGGCTGTGGCTGACCGCGGCGGGCCTGCCGTACGACCTGTCAAAACAGCCGGGCGTCACCTTCGACATGATCTTCATGACCATCCAGGCCGCGATCGACGGCCTTGGCGTCGCCATGGGCCGCACCTCCTACGTGCAGGACGACATCACCAAGGGACGCCTGGTGGTGCCCTTCGAGATCGAACTGCCCGTCGACGCCGGCTTCTATCTCGTATCGCCGGAAGCCAAGGCCGACTCGCCAAAGCTTTCCGCGTTCCGCAAATGGCTATCCGACATTGTGAAAGCCAAGCCGGAAGCCCTGGCAGGTCCCTTGGCGGAAGCGACGATGCCCATGCGGCGGCAGCAGTTGTGATTGCCGCCTAAACTTGGCAAGACGTCTCGATGGTGGATCTTTCCCGCAAATTCGACGTGCTTGTCATCGGCGGCGGCAATGCCGCGTTGTGCGCTGCAATCGCCGCCCGGCGCGCCGGCGCGTCCGTGCTGGTGCTGGAAGGCGCGCCGAAGTTCTATCGCGGCGGCAATACCCGCCACACCCGCAACATGCGCTGCGCCCATGATGCGGCCACCGATATCCTGACCGGCCCCTATACCGAGCAGGAATTCTTTGACGATCTCTTGCGCATCACGGGCGGGCAGACTGACGAAGAGCTCGCAAAGTTCATGATCCGGGAGTCCAAGGACATCCTGGACTGGATCGTCGAGCAGGGCGTGCGCTGGCAGCCGTCGCTCGGCGGAACGCTGAGTCTCGGCCGCACCAACTCGTTCTTCCTCGGCGGCGGGCGCGCCATGCTGAATGCGCTCTACCTCACCGCCGAAAAGCTCGGCGTCGAGATTCTCTACGATGCCGAGGTGACCGATCTCGTCGTTGAAGACGGCATGTTCCTTGCTGCGAGGCTGAAGCAGCCCGTGAACGGCGCAAGCGAGATCCGCGCCTCGGCGCTGGTCGCAGCGGCCGGCGGCTTCGAAGCGAATATCGAATGGTTGAAAGAATATTGGGGCGAGGCCGCCGACAATTTCCTGATCCGCGGCACGCCCTACAACCGCGGCTCGATCCTGAAGATACTGCTGGCCAAGGGCGTGCAGGAAGTCGGCGATCCCACGCAATGCCATGCGGTGGCGATCGATGCGCGCGCACCGAAATTCGACGGCGGCATCATCACGCGCCATGACTCCGTCGTGTTCGGCATCGTCGTCAACAAGCACGCGCAGCGCTTCTACGACGAGGGCGAAGACATCTGGCCGAAGCGCTATGCGATCTGGGGCCGGCTGGTCGCGGCGCAGCCCGACCAGATCGCCTACATCGTGTTCGACGCCAGCGTCCGCCACAGTTTCATGCCGACGCTGTTTCCGCCGATCGAGGGGGCCACGATTGCCGAGCTTGCCGGAAAGCTCACGCTCGATGCCGCCGCGCTGGAAAAGACGATCGCGGAGTTCAACGCCGCGGTGCGGCCGGGCACCTTCGACCACACCATCCTCGACGATTGCCGCACCGAAGGTTTGACGCCGCCGAAGACGCATTGGGCGCGCAAGATCGAGACGGCGCCCTACTACGCCTATCCGGTGCGCCCCGGCATTACCTTCACTTATCTGGGCACCCGCGTGAACAGGGAGTCGCGGATGCTGATGAAGGACGGCAAGCCGTCGGCCAACATGTTCGCGGCCGGCGAGATCATGGCCGGCAACGTGCTCGGCAAGGGCTATGCGGCCGGCATCGGCATGACCATCGGCAGCGTGTTCGGCCGCGTCGCCGGACGGGAAGCGGCGCGAAATGCGAAGAACTGACCGCCGCGCACCCACCTCACCTCTCCCCGCAAGAGCGGGGAGAGGGAGAATGGGCACCGGACGAGAATAGAAGCATAGCACATGCACGGAACGCGAATTCTCGATGAGGCCGACCGTCTGATGACGGTCTGCAATTCCTGCCGCTACTGCGAGGGGCTGTGCGCGGTGTTTCCGGCCATGGAGATGCGCCGCTCGTTCTCCGACGGAGACCTCAACTATTTCGCCAATCTCTGCCATAGCTGCGGCGCCTGCTACACCGACTGCCAGTTCTCGCCGCCGCATGAGTTCAACGTCAACGTGCCGCAGACGCTGGCGATCGCGCGCGCCGATTCCTACGCGGCCTACGCGTGGCCGCGCGCTTTCGCCGGCATCTTTGCGCGCAACGGCCTCGTCATCAGCCTGATATCAGCGTTCAGCGTCGCGGCTTTCATCTTCGGCTTCGCCGCCTGGCACGACAGCAAGATCCTGTTCGGCATCCATACCGGTCCCGGCGCGTTCTACAAACTGATGCCGCACAATGCGATGGCGGCGCTGTTCGGCGCCGTGTTCTCCTATGCCGTCGTGGCGCTGATCATGGGCGTGCGCGCGTTCTGGCGCGACATTGGCGAGCCCATCGGCATGAAGGCGGACGCGGCTTCGCTATGGCAGGCGATCCGCGATGCCGGTGAATTGCGCTATCTCGACGGCGGCGGTGTTGGCTGCTTCAACGAGGACGACCGCCCGACCGATCGCCGAAAGCTGTATCACCACTTCACCTTCTACGGGTTCCTGCTCTGCTTCGCGTCCACGTCAGTGGCGACGCTCTACCATTATCTGCTGGCGCGCGAAGCGCCCTACGCGTGGTGGGACGCGCCGGTCGTGCTCGGCTCGCTCGGCGGCATCGGCCTCCTGGTCGGGCCGATCGGACTGCTGGCGGAGAAATGGAAGCGCGATCCCGTGCTGGTCGATCAGGCGCGAATGGGAATGGACACCGCGTTCGTCGCGATGCTGTTCCTCACCAGCCTCACCGGCATGGCGTTGCTATTGCTGCGCGAAACGTCTGCGATGGGCCCGCTGCTGGCGCTGCATCTCGGCGTGGTGTTCGCGCTGTTTCTGACCATGCCCTACGGCAAATTCGTCCACGGCATCTACCGCTTCGTCGCGCTGGTGCGCTACGCGCGCGAGCGGCGCATGATGGGGCATGGGGCGGCGAGCGAGTAACTCTCAGTACCGCTCGACGATCTGCTCGAGCTTCTTGCTGAGAAACCAGGAAAGGCCGAGGAATGCGATCAGCATCACCGCGCCCAAACCGGAAGAGGCGTCGTTGATCGCCTTCTCCGAGAACTGACCGAAGGCGTAGCCCGCCGAGACGACGACGCCGGACCAAAGCCCCGCCGCGACGAAGTTGAGCGCCAGGAAGGTGGACCACGGCAACCGCGACATGCCGTAGGCAAATCCCGCGAGCCCGCGGATGCCGTTCGGGAAACGATGAAACAGGATCATCCAGGCATAGTGACGATCCGCCAGACGGATCACGGTCTGGACGATGCGCTCGAATCTCGGAAACCGTTCCAGCAGGCGAGCGCCGTAACGTCGACCGATCCAGAAGCGAACGACATCGCCGGCGAAACTGCCGAACCAGCAGATCACGATGAGCGTTCCCAGACCCAGCGCACCCGAATGCGCGGCGGAGCCGGCGAACAGCGCCAGCAGCAGGCTGTGCCCGGCCGCATAGGCAAACATGAATCCATAGGCCACATCGCCGTGCTGGCGAATGAGGTCGATGAACGAGGTCAGGTCCGCTGGAAAGAACAATATGGGCCCACTCAACTACCGCCGGGATGAGCGGATCAGGTCCACGTTTCAACATGGACAAGCCGAAGAAAGCAACCGGGCGAGCCTCCGCCTGCTACCGATCGACCGGCACATGGACAATATGCCGCGCCGTCACGGCCGCCGTATCACCGCACCGGTCGGTGTCGCAAGAACGATAGCGACGGCAGGCTAATTCCCTGACAGCAACGAAGTCCCGAACGCCCGCTTCCAGACCGTCAGGAAGCGCGGAAACCAGGAATGAGCGACCGCGCTCTGATAGGCCCAGGTCTGGTACTTCTGGCCGTTTTCCGACAGCAGCTCCTGATAGCCGCCGTGGACTTCGGTGGCGCGGCGAATGTCGCGCAAGATGGCTTGCGCATTGGACCGGTAGGTATCCGTGCCGGAGCATTCATCATAGTCGAGCATGCGGTCGGCAAATTCGACATTGAACGTCGGCCAGCAGGATCGTCCCTGATAGGCGGGAGCGGCGATCTTGTGGATGATCTTGTTCTGCGGATTATCGAGCGAGACCAGGAAGTGTGACGTCTCCGGGATGCGGAACCGCGGCTCGGCCAGAACGAGGTCGGTCGTGGCTGCGAACAATTCGCGTTCGCTCGCTTCGTTCAAATCCCAGAATCCCAGATGCACATTGACGAAGTCGAGCGCGATGGAGGACGCCGGCGGCTCGTTGTCGAAATCCAGGGCGTGGCTGACATAGCCATGCCGGCCGAACAGACGCAGCAATTCCCTTTTATATTGCGCAAGACCGCGCCCGAGCAGCCGTTCCAGTTCGGCCTGTTCGACGACGCCAAGGCGGATCCCTCGCAGAAACGTCGCGTAGACGCAGGCGTTCGTGACGAAGCGCCGGCGCTCGGCGCGGGTGTCGGTTGCGGCCGAACGAGGCGCCGAGGCGTCGCACAGCAACGCGCTGAGGCCGTTGTGAACGAACGGCTGCAATGATTTGGCGAGCTCAAGTATTGCCCTTCTCAGGTCGCCACTATAACCGGCCAGCAACAGGCGGCCGGCATGCGCGCCCTGCGACATCGCCAGATAGGAAGACGGCCTCTGGTCCGCACTCACGATCTGGTCGAGACCGGCCAGGATGCCCAGCAGGGTGTCCGATGGCAGCGAAAAATAGTTGATGCCGATATAGCGGTCGCGGCCGGCCGGAACGATCGTCGTGGTCACGACGTCGGCGCGCACAGCCTCCAGCATCAGCCGGACGCTCTTCTCGAGCAGCCGAACCCGGCGGATCGCATCATCGGAATCGATGATGGTTTCGGGATCGAGAACGTCAGGATAGAACCAGGCAAAATCGCGCGGGTAATAGGCCGACGCGTGAGGCGCCCCCGTGACGAGGAAGGCTTCCGACTCGGAGAACGCCATGCCGACCGAATGCCGGTACAGTTCGTCAATCGCCGCCGACAGCCGATATTTTCGAAGGAAGCGATCGCCGAGAAAGTTGGCGGCCTGAATGAGGTTGGCGACGCCGGATGCGAGCAGCCCCTGGTAAAACCGGTACTCGCGATGAGACGACAATACGATCTGGCTGTTCATGGCACTGATTGAAATGAGGTTGGACGGTCGCGGATGTCGTGCGCTCATATTCCATCCCGCATCGATTCGCCCCGACGCGGGTGAGACACCGTCACATTTGCTACATAAACGCTACATAGAGCGAAATCGTGTGTGACGCCACAACGAAATGCGCGGGCGCCGTGTCATAATCAGCGCGTTGTCACAATCAGCGCCGTGTCACAATCAGCGCCGTGTCACAATCCCGGTCGGCGTCGCAAAGCCTTCCAGCGTCCTGATCCGCTTCTCCAGCCACCAGCCATATTCGGGCGACCAGTCCTCGAACCGCGTATTGATGCCGAGGTCATGCGCCCAGTGCAATGCGATGTTCGGATTGAACTGCGACTGGCGGCCGACCGCGATCAGATCGGCCTGTCCGTCCTGCAGGATGGCTTCGGCCTGCTGCGCTTCGAGGATGATGCCGACGGCCATGGTCGGAATGTCAGCTTCCTTGCGAACCCGCTCGGCAAAGGGCACCTGGAAGCCGAGGCTGCGCGTCACCTGCGCCGCGGTGGCCGCACCGGAGATACCGCCCGAGGAGCAGTCGATCACGTCGACGCCGCGCGCCTTCAGTTCGCGTGCGTACACGACCGTGTCGTCCATATTCCAGCCTTCCTGCGTGCCGTCGACGGACGAGACCCGCACGAACAGCGGCATCGAAGCCGGCATTTCCTTGCGCACGGCTTCGGCGATCTCGAGCGGCAGGCGCATGCGCCCGGCACGATCGCCGCCATATTCGTCATTGCGCGTGTTGGACACCGGCGACAGGAACGAGGCGAGCAGATAGCCGTGCGCGGTGTGGATCTCGATGGTGTCGAAACCCGCGGCGACGGCGTTCCTGGCGGCGGCCGCCCAGGTGCCGACCATCGCCTTGCACTCGGCGGTCGTCAGTTGCCGCGGCGTCAGCCAGCCCTTGGCGACCGGCTCGGCCGTCGGTCCGACCGGTTGCCATTGCCTGGCGCCGGCCTTCAAATTCTCTTCGGTGAGCGGCCCCATGCCCTGCATGGCGGTCTGCGACGAGGCCTTGCGGCCGCCATGGGCGAGCTGGATGCCGATCGCGGTGCCCTGGCGCTTCATGAAGGCAATCAGCGGCTTGAAACTTTCGACCTGCGCATCGTTCCAGATGCCGAGGTCATGCTCGTTGATCAGCCCGACCTCCTCGACGGCGGTCGCCTCGACAAACACGAGCCCGAAGCCGCCGAGCGCATAGCGGCCGAGATGCACGACATGAAAGGTGCCACAGGTGTTTCCGGGGTCGCAGCGATAGTGAACCATCGGCGGCACGACGAGGCGGTTCTTCAGCGTGAGGCCGCGAATCCTGAACGGCTCGAACAGCATTGGCTTCGGCGTTTGCCCGCCGTTGATTGATCCGTCATTCATGACAGTGCCTCTTCCCGCAACTCTACAAATCCACCACGACGTAATCGCTCTCCACCGACACGGCGAGAGTCTCGGCAATATACGGGCCCTTCACGACGGCCGCTCCGGGCTCGACGGTCGCAGGGTAAGCCCGCGCGCGGAAGCGGCGGGGATCGCAATAGGACTGCCCGGTACGGATGTCGAATTCCCAGCCATGCCAGGGGCAGCGGATGATCTCGCCGAGCTTGGTGTATTCGATCTCGCCGGGGGTAGCTGACTGCGCGAGCCCGATCAGCGGGCCCTCGCACAGCGCCGCGCCCTGATGCGGGCAGCGGTTCAACAGGCCGAAATACTCGCCCTTGATGTTGAACACCGCGATCGGCCGGCCATCGATTTCGAGAAATTTTCGCGTCCCCGGCGGCAGTTCGCTCACTGCCGCCACCACATGCCGCGCCATCTAGAATTGCCCGTAAACCTTGCGCGCATTGTCGAGATAAAATGCCTGCTTGTTCTCTTCGCTGACACCCGCGGGCAGCACGCGCGACGGCTCGTCAAAATCCCAATGCGGGTAGTCGGTGGCGAACAACAGCTTGTCCCAGCCGATCCATTCGATCAGCTGGAACAGATGCTCGCGCCGCTCCGGATCTTCCATCGGCTGCGTCGTCCACCAGATGTGATCCTTGATATATTCCGACGGCTTACGCTTGAGATACGGCACCTCGCTGCGAAGCTTCTCCCACACCTTGTCCAACCGCCAGGCCAGCGACGGTGCCCAACCAAAACCGGCCTCGACCATCACCATGTTCAGTTTCGGGAAACGCTCGAACACGCCTTCCAGCACAAGGCTCGCCAGCGCGGTCTGCTGGCACTGCGAGTGGCCGACCATCTCCTCGATGTAATAGCTCGGCCAGCCCGACGCGGTGATCGGATTGCCGCCGAAGCCGAAGGCGTGCACGCCGATCGGCAGCCCCGCTTCTTCCGCGGCCTCGTAGATCGGCCAGTAGCGGCGCTGCCCGAGCGGCTCGACATTGCGGCTGAGCAGCAGCACCTGCACATAATTCGGATCGCCCGCGCGCTTGCGGATTTCCTTCGCCGCGGTCACGCCGTCTTCATTGGCGACGACGACGGAGGCCTTCAGCCGCTTGTCCTTGCTGGTCCATTTCTCGATCTGCCAGTCGTTGATGGCGCTGGCCAGCGCCGCGGCAAGATCGTGGTTGCGCATGCCCTGCCCGGTGGCGCCGAGCGGATTGAGCACGCCGAGCACGACATTGTTGGGATCGAGATGCTGCTTCTGCATGAAGGAAAGCGAGGAGCCCTGCTGGCCGCCTTCCGGTGGGTAAGCATCGCGGCGCGAGGCATTAGGCTGCGCCTTCGGATAGGGCGGGCCTTCCATCATGCCCTGATAGGCATGCACGCCATAGGTTTCCAGATGCGAATGCCAGCGCTTCTCCAGCCAGGGATACAGCTCGTCCTTGGTCGCGCGCGCCGGATGGATGTCGCAATCGGCGATCGCGGCCTTGATGACTGTGGTTGACGCAGCTTCCGGACGGTCGCGCAGTTGCACGTTCATCGCGTCATCTCCGTTGTTGTTTTGGGCATGATCCTTGTCCGAAAACCGGTGTCCGCTTTTCGGGGATCATGCCGCCGTCGCGCCCTGCCTTAGCCGGCCATAGGTTGCCATCGGATTATCGATCATGATCTTGCGCACAAGATCCGGAGATAACCCCTGCGGCAGCACCTCATCGCCGTCGAACTGCCAGTGCGGATAGTCGGTCGAGAATAGGATCAATTCGTCCGACTGCATATGGTCGAACAGGCGGTTTAACGTCTCGGGTTCCGGCGGAGCGTCCACCGGCTGCAGCGAAAAGCGGATGTTGCTGCGCACAATTTCCAGCGGCGCGCGGTCGACCCAGGGGGTTTCCATACGCACGCCGCGCCAGAACTTGTGCAGCCGCCACAGGAAGGCCGGCAGCCAGGTGAAGCCGGATTCCAGCATCACCATCTTCAGATTGGGATGCTTGGCGAATACGCCCTCGACGATCAGGCTGGTCAGTTGCGTCTGGAACGCCTGCGCTTGCGCGACATAGTCTTCGATATGATAGGAACCCCAGCCGACCGAGGTCGGCGGGTTGTGGTAGGCGCTGCCGGCATGAATGCCGACGGTGAGGCCGTGTTTCTCGGCTGTGGCATAGATCGGCCACAGCGCGCGCTTGCCGAGCGGCACATCGCCCATGACCAGCATCAGCACCTGCACGAAGCGCTTGTCCTTGGCGCAGCGTTCGATCTCGGCCACGGATTTTTCCACGCTCTGCGTCGGGATCACGATCGAGCCGCGCAGCCGCGCGTCCTTGTCGAGCCACTCCTTGACGAGCCAGTCGTTGAGCGCGCGGCAGAAGGCGTCCTGCATGTCCTCGGAGAACACCATCTGCACGCCGTAGAGGGGATTGCAGATGCCATAGGCGACGCCGAAGCGATCCAGCGCCTGGCGCTTCATTTCGTCAAAGCTTGAGCCAGGCTTGCCCTGCGCGGGCCGCCAGTCCGGCCGCGACGAGATCGGCGAATTCGTTGGGTAGGACTGGGAGACAAGGTCCACCATGCCGCGCGTCGTCACCTGATCGCGCCAGTAGTCGTTCATGTAAGGCAGGAGGCTTGTCAGATGCGGCACGGCCGGATGCAGGTCGCAATCCACGCCGCCCGGGACCGGTGACGTCATGTCGGTTTCCTCCGCGCGCTCGCGGCGCTGTTGCCCTGCATTCAAGCAGGCCCGCCCTGCCCCCGCAACTCGGCAAGCCATGCATTCCTGTGCTAGGGATTTGGCAAAACCGGGGAGAAAACGGAATATGAAAGAGCTGGTTGGCGTTGCCGAGCAGATCGCGGCGAAACTGATCGCGCGCAAGGAGACCATTGCGGTTGCGGAGTCTTCCGCCGGCGGGTTGATCTCGGCGGCGTTGCTGTCGGTGCCTGGCGCCTCCGCCTATTTCCTCGGTGGCGCCGTCGTCTACACCCGCGATGCGCGGCGCCTGCTGATGGACATCGGCGATGCCGAGATGAAAGGCTATCGTTCGTCGTCCGAGCCCTACGCGCAACTATTGGCGCGGCAGATGCGCGGCCGCTTTGCCACCACATGGGGCCTGTCCGAGACCGGCGCGACGGGCCCGACCGGCAACCGCTATGGCGATGCCGCCGGCCATTCCTGCCTTGCCATCGCCGGCCCGGTGGAGAAGGTGATCACGCTGGAGACGGGCAGCGGCGACCGGCAAGCTAACATGCAGGTGTTCGCGAAGGCGGCGCTGGGGTTACTCCTGAATAATTTGTGAGATGTCGTCCCGGACAAGCGAGCAAAGCGAGCGCGATCCGGGACCCATAACCACAGGCAATAGTTTTGCAAAGGCTGTGGCTCCAGCTTGTTCCAACAACTCGACCCTGTGGTTATGGGTCGCGGCCTTCGCCGGGACGACATCGAGGGTGTGGCAACAGCGTCGGCAATATCGCGGCGCACCGCGGTAAACCCGCCGCACTCACTTCCCGCGGAACGAGCGCATCAACTGATCGCTGAGCGGCTTCATGAAATAGGACAGCATCGTGCGCTCGCCGGTCTGCACGAAGGCTTCCACCGGCATGCCCGGCACCAGCTTGGCCTCGCCCAGGCGGGCGATCTCTTCCGGCCGCATCGACACACGGATGGTGTAATAGCTCTGTCCGGTGCGCTGGTCAGTGGTGACGTCGGCGGAAACGCGAGTCACCCTGCCCTCCAGCTCCGGCGTGGTGCGCTGGTTGAAGGCGGTGAAGCGCAGCACCGTCTTCTGCCCGATTTGCAGCTTGTCGATATCCTGCGGATTGACCTTGGCTTCGACCGAGAGATCGTCGGCTTGCGGCACGATCATCATGATGGCGTCGCCCGCGGTGATGACGCCGCCGACCGTATGCACGGTCGACTGCAGTACCATGCCGTCCTGCGGCGCGCGGATGTCGATGCGGCGCAGCTGATCCTCGGCGGTGACCTTGCGCTCGATGAACTCGCCGATCTTGTCGGTGGTCTCGCGCAAATCCTTGGAGACCTCGCTGACCATGTCCTTGTCGACCTGGATGATCTGCAACTCGGTCTCGGTGATCTTGCCCTTGGCCTGCGCACGTGCGGCGATGTATTGCCCGCGTTCACCATTGAGCCTGGCTGCATCGCGCTCCAGAACCGTCAGGCGCGAAATCTGCACCAGCCGCTGCTCGTAGAGCTGACGCACGCCGACCAGCTCCTTCTCGACCAGCACGATTTCCTTGTCCTTGGCCGTCTCCTGTGCGGTGAGGCCCTCGATCTCTTCCTTGAGCTGGGCGACGCGCTCGCGCAGCTGCGCCTTCTGTCCGGCGCGGCCGTTGACGCGCACCTCGAACAGTTTCGTTTCGCTCGCGATGATGTCACGAACCTCGGGTTCGCTACTGTGATCAAGCAGCATGGCCGGAAACTTGACGCTGTCGGCACCGCGCTGCTCGGCCTCGAGCCGCGCCTGCCGCGCCCACAGGCCGTAAAGCGTCTTGTTGACGATGGCGAGGTTGGCGCGCACCACGGTCTCGTCGAGCCGCACCACGATGTCGCCGGCCTTGACCAGGTCGCCGTCACGCACGCGCACCTCGCCGACGACACCGCCGGTCGGGTGCTGCACCTTCTTGACGTTGGATTCCACCACGACCTGCCCGGGCGCGATCAGCGCGCCTGAAATCGGCACGGTCGCGCCCCAGCCGCCAAGCCCGCCGGCCAGCAGGATCACAACAGCAAGTCCTGCGATGAGGTGCTTGCGAATCGAGCGCTGCGACTTCTTGAGGTCCTCGCTGCCCATTATTTCTTGCCCCCGGCTTCGGAGACGACCTTGATCGGCGACGGCGCCGGCACGCGCTGCAACACCTGGCCGAGCACCTGCTCCTTCGGACCGAATGCCTGCATGCGGCCGTCCTTCAGCACCAGCAACTGGTCGACGCCCTCGATGCCGACCGGACGGTGCGCGACGACGATGACGACGGCGCCGCGCTCGCGCGCCCCGCGCACCGCGCGCGTCAGCGCCTCGTCGCCTTCGGCGTCGAGATTGGAATTCGGCTCGTCCAGCACGATCAGGAACGGATTGCCGTACAGCGCGCGCGCCAGCGCCACGCGCTGCGCCTGACCTGCTGAC
>JAKFVP010000546.1 GCA_021732175.1 Bradyrhizobium sp. | reverse complement strand
CGCATCTGCGTCAGCGCCGCGGTGGCCAACGCGGCCAGCGGATTCAAGGGACGGCCGGTCGGCGATCTCATGCTGCGCGGGCGCAGCGAGCCACTGCGCGCTTACGAACCGCTGGTGGACGCTGCGGGGCCGGCGGCGGCGCTATACGCAGAGGCCTTTGCGAAGCTCGAAGCCGGCGATGCCGGCGCCATGCCGGCCTTTGCCGCGCTGGTCGGCGCGCATGCCGACGACCCGCTTGCCAACTTTCATCTCAAACGCCTGCTCAACGGCGCCAAGGGCGTCCGCATGCAGCTCGAATGAGAACGAAGACTTACATTGAAACCTTCCGGTTGGTGCCAATATCGGGCCTTGTGCCGGTGACGGCCGCTGCTGCCATCTTCACATAAGAGATGACGGTGCCCGGCGAGTCCCAGAACTCAGCGTCATCAGGGGTGATCTTCAGCACGCGGATATTCGGATCGTCAGCGCTATCCCACCACGCCTTGGCGGGCGTGGAGAACAGCTCCCTGATTTTGGCGCGGTCGTTGGAGACGACGGCGGTACCCGTCAATGAAACGTATTTCTGGGAAGATGCGTCGGCGAAGCTGAGATTGATGCCGGGATTGCGCGCGATCTCTTCATCCTTGTGGCGGCGCGCGTCCGTCAGTAAATAGATCTCGTTCTTCTCGCGTTCGAGATACGCGCTCATGGGCCGCGCACGCAGCTTGTCGCCGTCCCGCGTCACGAGCATCGCAAAGCCGATCTTCTTCATCAGTTCCCAGGCGCGCTCGACATTGCCTGCGTTGTCATTCGTCATGGTTCACTCCGTCATTTCAGGAGTGGTAACAAAGCGACAGCTGAGAGGTTCCTCGCCGAAGCGGGGAACTTCTTCAGCGCTACACGAGTCCTCTACCGTCCGGCGCTTACGATCTGATAGGCGCCGCGTTCGAAGATGTCGTAGGTGGCGAGCGCCTTGGCATCGGCGAACGGCAGGTACTGCATCATGATGACACCGGCGATGCCTTGGGTCGGGTCGATCCAGAAGAAGGTGTTGTTGATGCCGCCCCAGCTCAGGCTGCCGGGCGAGCGCTTGCCGGGCACCTGATCGGCCGTGATGAGGAAGCCGAGGCCCCATTTGTCGCGGCCGTCTGCGATGAAGGTGAAGTCGGCGCTGCGTGGCAGCGCGCTCTTCAGCGCGGGCACCGACACCCCGCCGATGTGGTTCTGGCCCATCAGCTTCACCGTCTCGGCCTTGAGCACGCGGGCGCCTTCCAGCTCGCCGCCGTTGAGCCACATCCGCATGAAGCGCCCGTAATCGCCGGCGGTGGAGGCAAGGCCGCCGCCGCCGATCGGGGAAGCGATGGTGAGGCCGAGCTGCGGATTCTGCAGTTCGATGTCGCCCCTCATTTCCTTGCCGGCGCGCTGCTGCTGCGCGACCATGCGCGGTCCCTTGGCTTCCGGCACGTTGTAGGACGTGTCGGTCATCTTCAGCGGCACGAAGATGTTCTCGCGGAAATAATCCTCCAGCTTCTTGCCGGAGACCGCCTCGACCAGCTTGCCGCAGACGTCGGTCGAGGTGCTGTAGTGCCAGCGCTCGCCGGGATCGAACAGCAGCGGCCCGCCGAACGGATAGGTCTCGCCGGCCGCCGGCTTGAAGTCGCGCCAGATTGGGCTGGTGAAAGGATAGGCCAATCCCGACGTGTGCGTCAGGAAGTGCCGGACGGTGGCCGGCTTCGATGCCGGGCGAAGCTTGTAGGCGCCGGTCGCGGGATCGAAGGATTCGAAAACCTTCAGCTCCGCAAGCTCCGGCAGGTATTTCGAGGCGGGATCATCGAGGCCGATCTTGCCCTGTTCGACGAGCTGCATCAGGGCGACCGACGTGACCGGCTTGGTCATCGAGGCGATGCGGAACATCGAGTCCTGGGCGAGAGGGCGTCCGGTTGAAACGTCGGCGACGCCAAACGCGCCCTGATAGAGCACGCGCTCGCGGTCGGTGACGAGGGCAACGACACCCGGCACATCCTTGCGCTCGATCGCGCCGCGCAGGCCGGCGTCGAGGGCTGAAGTGGCAGGCGAATTCTGTGCGTTTGCAGAGCCGGCAAACGCAGCGGCTGCTACGCTTGCGATGGCGGCAATCTCGGCGGCTTTGTTCATTGGTGTTTCCTCCTGGCTCATGACTCGCTTATGGTTGTTTTGATTGAACGTTGAAGCCTGGTGACCGATCGATTGAGGAAATTGCGAACGCGCAGGAAACGCGCGCTCGATCGGTCGAACGCGCTGGCAGTATGATGGGGCTCGCTTGTCGTTGCAACATCGCGGCGGTGGCGCGACCACGTCCCGCAATCATCCCACGTCGTGGGACTCCGCCCACCGCTTGTGATAGCGATCGATCCCGCTTGCGGCGTGCGCTCGCTGGCGATATTGGGCCGCGCTGAGACCATCCTGCTGCTTGGCCCGCCTGCAGCCATTCCGCTGTGCCGCGCCACAGCCCGTCGCGATGCCTACTTCGTCACGATCCTTCGCGTCGGTGCGACGGTGCTGGTCGGCATCATCGGCGACAGCGAGAAAGTCAGCCACGTATTCCAGCCGGCCGGCCGATTTTCTGCGGCAAACTCGCCGTATCCTTTCAGGTTCAGATATCCCTGCAGGTCACCCACTGGAAAGAGGTATCCGACCTGGGGACCGACTGCAGCCACGCGCGACCGGAAACCACCGAGGATCGGCGGCTGGCCAAAATCGTCCGTGATCTGCTGATAGTAGTAGCCGACCAGTCCGACGAAGAGCTGCTTCGAGAGAAACTGCGAAGCGCCCCAATCGATGTGGAAGTCGATGCCATTCTGGTACTGCGTGTCGGGATTCTTGAAATTGTAGGTGAAGCCGGCGACCGCCGAGAATTCGTGCCCCGACTGCGGATTGAAGTAGGTGTAGCCGCCGCCGCCGTCGATCGCGCCGTGACCGATGCCAAGGTTGGCAAGACGGGTTGGCGAGTAGGCGCCAACTGGAATGTCGCCGGTCAGATAGGTCATGAAATTGTGGACGCCGGCGTTCCACTTCAACGTTGCCTGCGGATACAGATCGCCCACCGAGGTGATTGAATCGGAGAGGGTACCCGTGCGGGTGGTCACGAAGGGCCCGACCGCCGTCGTCAGCGTTCCGTCGAGCGACGCGGCGGACCGGCCAAACACTCCGGTGATTCCGATGGCTAATTGTCCGCCGAGCACCGGCGTTGCGAACGTGTAGGCTGGATTGAGCAGGACAAGATCGGCCTGCGCATTCAAATGCAGATTCAAGTCGACATTGACGTTGGCGGGAATCCGGCCGATGCGGATTTCCCTTGCCGCGGCCACGTTACCGAAGGCCGACACGCTGGTGTGATAATAGACCTCGGCCATCGACCAGCCGGGGGCCGCAGGGACTGCCGCAAGGCTGCTGAAACGACCCGGAAGCCAGTAGGAAACGCCGTCCTCGTCGGCATATGCAGCGTCGGACAAGAGTCCGGTCAACGCGATTGCCAGACCGATCGTTGCGCGAAGAAGCTGGCGATGAGACTTTGGGTTGGACGGGCATCGCATCATCTGCTTATCTCCGAATTGCAATCGATAAGTGAACGTGTATCGATCCGTGTTCAATGTCTCCCTTCAAGCTAGCGACCTCGTCAGATTCAGCTCCGCATGTTGCCGTAGAGACACTAAAGGTCCGCCGCTGCTTCGAGCGCCCGTAGAAAAACGGACAGCATCGCTGACCTGGCGAAGTCGTTTTCCGTTGAGATTGCGGTTAAAGGCTCGCGAACAACGAAGAGCACTGCAAGATATTTCTTCGTGGCGGCGGTGTTACTGTCCGCATGGGAGGCGCCAACCGCTGACTCGTTGATTCAGGTCAAGTTGGGGGCGCCGTGCGGCAGTACCAATTATTCTTTGGAGCGAATTTTCTTGTTTGCATTTTTTTGGAGTGGTGAAATGAGTACGATCAGAATCGGGGCCGTCGCTACAGTAATTCTCGTTGCGAGTTGCACCTTCGCGCTTGCACAGGGTGCGACAGGCACGCCGGGATCGCCGGCGGCCACCATCACCATCCCGGGTGATCAGCTTCCACCGCCTCCGCAAAAATTCCGTGGCAAGATCGAACGGGACGCGACGAAGTCGACGCCGTATTGGCCATCGCGCGTCGTGCCGCCCAAGGGTGCGCCGAACGTTCTGCTGATCATCACTGACGATGCCGGCTATGGTGTCCCGAGCACGTTCGGCGGCGTCATTCCGACGCCGGCGCTCGATCGTATCGCCAGCAACGGCCTGCGCTACACCAACTTCCACTCCACCGCGCTGTGCTCGCCGACGCGCGCCGCGCTGATCACCGGACGTAATCACCATTCCGCGGGTTTTGGCGTGATCGCCGAACAGGCGAGCGGTTATCCCGGCTACGACAGCATCATCACCAAGGACAAGGCAACGATCGGCCGCATCCTGACCGACAACGGCTACCGCACCGCCTGGTTTGGCAAGAACCACAACACGCCGGAATATCAGGCGAGCCAGGCCGGTCCCTTCGACCAATGGCCGACCGGCATGGGCTTTGAATACTTCTACGGCTTCATGGGCGGCGATACCAACCAGTGGGAGCCCGGCAACCTCGTGCGCAACACCACGCCGATCTATCCGTATGTCGGCAAGCCCGGCTGGAATCTGATGACCGCAATGGCGGACGATGCGATCGACTATGTCAACCGCATGAATGCGCTTTCGCCGGAAACGCCGTTCTTCGTGAAGTTTGCGCCTGGTGCCACCCATGCGCCGCATCATCCGACGCCGGAGTGGGTCAAGAAGATCAGCGACATGAAGCTGTTCGACCAGGGCTGGAACAAGCTCCGCGACACCATCTTCGAGAACCAGAAGCGACTCGGCGTCATTCCGCAGAACGCGAAACTGACTCCGTGGCCGAAGGACCTGATCAAGGAGTGGGATCAGCTCTCGGCCGACGAGAAGAAGCTGTACATCCGCCAGGCCGAGGTTTTTGCCGCCTATGCAGCCTACGCCGACAGCGAGATCGGCCGGGTCATTCAGGCCATCGATGACATGGGTAAGCTCGACAACACCCTGATTATCTATATCGAGGGCGATAACGGCACCAGCGCGGAAGGACAGCCGACCGGCACGCCCAATGAAGTGGCGATGTTCAACCAGATCACCCCGACCGTCGAGGAGCAGCTCAAGCTCTTCTACGACGTCTGGGGCACCGACAAGACTTACAACCACATGTCGATCGGCTGGGCCTGGGCGTTCGATACGCCGTTCTCCTGGACCAAGCAGATCGTGTCTCACTTCGGCGGCACGCGCCAGGGCATGGCGATTTCCTGGCCGAAGGTGATCACGGACAAGGGCGGCATTCGCCACCAGTTCCACCACGTGATCGACATCGTGCCGACCATTCTTCAAGCGGCGAACATTAGGCAGCCGACCATGGTCGACGGCATCAAGCAGAGCCCGATCGAGGGCGTCAGCATGACGTACACGTTCGACAAGAAGAATGCGAACGCGCCGACTACGCACAAGACGCAATATTTCGAAATGTTCGCCGACCGCGCGATCTACCATGACGGCTGGATCGCGAGCACCAAGGTGTTGCGGCCGCCGTGGGTCACCATCGCCAAGCTGCCGGCCCCGGGGGACTATCCATGGGAGCTGTACGATCTTCGCAACGACTGGACGCAGTACGAGGATGTCGCAGCCAAGAATCCGGCCAAGCTGAAGGAATTGCAGGCGCTGTTCTACAAGGAGGCGGAGAAATACCAGGTGCTGCCGCTGGATTCGACGGTCGCGGCCCGGATGATCACGCCGCGTCCGAGCCTCAGCGCCGGACGCACCAACTTCGTCTGGACACGACCGATGACCGGTACGCCGAATGGCGATGCGCCGAGCCTGCTCAACAGCTCGTACAACTACAAGGTCGAGGTCGACATTCCCGCCGGCGGTGCCGAGGGAATTCTGGTGACGCAAGGCGGGCGCTTCGGCGGCTACGGCTTCTACGTCCTGAAGAACAAGCCGGTGTTTCTCTGGAATCTGGTCGACCTGAAGCGCGTGCGTTGGGAAGGACCGGAGCTGGCGCCCGGCAAGCATGTGATCGAGTTCGATTTCAAATATGACGGGCTCGGCGCCGCGACCATGGTGTACGAAGACTACAGCGGCATCGGCAAGGGCGGGACCGGGACGCTCAAGGTCGATGGCACCGCGGTAGCCACCCAGAAGATGGAGCATACGCTTCCGTTCATCCTGCAATGGGACGAATCGTTCGACATCGGCTCCGATACCGGCACGCCGGTGAACGACGCAGACTATCAGGTGCCGTTTGCCTTTACCGGCAAGCTCAACAAGCTCAGCCTGACGATCGACCGGCCGAAGCTTTCGCCGGAAGACATCAAGAAGCTCGAGCAGGCGCGGAAGGAAGCCGCCATGGCCCGCTAGCGAGGCGTGAATGAGATTGGCGGGAAACCATCGTTTCCCGCCGTCCTTGTCAGAGCGCCATTCATGCCCCTGGAGAAAGATCACAATGTTGACGAAGCGTGTATTCCTTCGTTCCGGCGCAGCGGCTGCAATCGCTGCCGCATCATTCAGACCCAATCAGATACTTGCTCAGACACCTAAGCCCGGCTTCTTCGCAGCAAAGGACATCGCCGAAGAAGGCTTCATCTACGGTTTGCCGATCGTGATGAATTACGCCGTGATGTACGAGTATGCCATCGACCGTTCCTCGAGCCAGTTCAAGGCGCCGTTCAATCAGATCAGCAACGAGGCGCGAGTCTTCACCTACAAGGATACGGCGGTCATCACGCCAAACAGCGACACGCCTTATTCCATGCTGTTCATGGATTTGCGGGCCGAGCCGATCATCCTGTCCGTTCCGGCTGTCGATCCGAAGCGTTACTATTCAGTCATGCTCTGCGACGCCAATTGCTACAACTACGGCTATATCGGAAGTCGGGCGACTGGAAGCGAAGCCGGGGACTACATGGTCGCCGGACCGGACTGGAAAGGCGAAACGCCCGCCGGCATCAAGCAGATCTTCAGGTCGACCACGCAGTTCTCCGCCGCGGCCTATCGCACCCAGCTGTTCGGTCCGGATGACATGGAAAACGTGAAGAAGGTTCAGGCCGGGTACAAGGTGCAACCGCTTTCGAGATATCTCAACCAGCCACCGCCGCCGCGTGCACCGGAGATCAAGTTCCCGAAGATCAACAAGGAACTGGTGAAGACGAACTTCTTCGAATATCTCGACTTTGCGCTCCAGTTTGCGCCGGCTCAGCCCGTGGAAGCGGACATTCGTGCCAAGCTCGCGCGCATCGGCATCGGCGCCGGCAAGACATTCAATTTCAAGGATCTTCCGCTGAAGCAGAAGGCGGAGATTGCCCTGGGCATGAAGGAGGGCGAGCGCAAGGTGGACGAGTATCTCGCCAAGGCCGGCACGGACATGAACGGCTGGCGCGTCGCGTCCTACTTCGGCGACAGTGCCTTCTACAATGGCAACTGGCTGCTGCGTGCGGCCGGTGCCAAGGGCGGAATCTATGGCAACGATGCCGTGGAGGCGACATATCCCATGTCGCGCGTCGACAGCGACGGGCAGAAGCTCGACGGCAGCAAGTACGCTTACACGATCACTTTTGCCGCAGGTCAGTTGCCGCCGGTGAACGCGTTCTGGTCTGTGACGATGTATGATGGCAAGACGCAGTTGCTCATCAAGAATCCGATCAACCGTTATCTTGTCAACTCGCCGATGCTGCCCGGTCTCAAGAAGAACGCGGATGGGTCGCTGACGATCTACATCCAGAACAAGTCGCCAGGCGCAGACAAGGAAGCCAACTGGCTGCCAGCCCCGGATGGTCCGATCTATCTGGCGATGCGCCTGTACTGGCCCAGGACCGAGAAGCCGTCGATCCTTCCCGTCGGCAAAGGAACCTGGCAGCCACCCGGCGTGAAGCGCGTCTCGTAGAAAGCCGAGCGTCCAACATGGCGGCCAATGCTCCATTCGCTGCTCATCCGTCTCGTGGGAGGGGCATCGCATGCAGAGCGTGATCGAGCTCTTGCCGGTGACGCCGTCGATTGACCAACTCGGCCGCATCATCGGCAATGTCGCCGCGCCGGCGTTCCTGCTCGGGGCGGTCGCGGCGTTCATCTCGGTGCTGATGTCGCGGATCAATCGTGTGATCGATCGGGCGCAATTCCTTCATGGCATTGGTGAAGGCGACAACGCTCGATCCTATCTCAAGGCCGATATCCCGCGTCTGCGCCGTCGCGCGGCCCTGCTGAATCGCTCGCTGTTCTGCTCTGTTGTCGCCGCCATCCTCACGGCGCTGATCATTGTCGTCGCATTCATCAGTGCGTTGATGCACGTGGCGCATGAGTATGGCGTGGCGGTACTGTTTATTGGTGCGCTTCTGCTGTTTTGCCTTTCCTTGATTGATCTCGCCCGCGAGACGAGAATAGCGCTTCACGACAACGATCTTCGAATGTAATCATGGTGAGGTACTCGAACGTTCGGTTGGACCGACGGCGTGGCAAAGGCTTCCGGTAAGCGGCCCGGGCGGAAGAAGGTCAGGCAGGCAAAGCAGCCGACCCGGCCCAAAGGCGATTCCGGGAGCGCCGCACCTCTCATGAGCTTCCGGAGCGTTGTCCTGCTCGCGCTGGCATCGGGCCTTCTGTTCCTGCTGGTTGGCGGCGGACTGTTCCTGAGCCGTAGCCGCGATGCTGGCCGTCCGTTACAGACGGCCGGCGCTGGCTTTGTCGGCAGCGACAAATGTGCGGACTGCCATCCATCCGAAGCGCGGTTGTGGCGTTCGTCGCAGCACAAGGACGCGATGGCTCATGCCAGTGCGCAGTCGGTGCGGGGCGACTTCAACGATGCCGTCTTCGATTATCAAGGCACGCGCTCGCGGTTCTTGCGATCCGGCGACAAGTTCCTTGTCGAGACCGACGGAGCAGACGGCAAGCTTGCGACTTTCGAGGTGAAATACACCTTCGGCGTCGATCCGCTGCAGCAATATCTGATCGAGTTTCCGGACGGCCGTTTGCAAGCGCTGTCGATCGCGTGGGACAGCCGGCCGAAGGAGCAGGGCGGCCAGCGCTGGTTTCATCTCTATCCCGACGGCGGTGTCACGCACGAAGTTCCCCTGCATTGGACGAAGCTGCGTCAGAACTGGAATTTCATGTGCGCGGAATGCCACTCCACGGGCGTGCACAAGAACTATGATGCGAAGGAAGATCGATTTGCGACCAGCTTCGCGGAAATCAGCGTCGGCTGCGAGTCGTGCCACGGTGCAGGCTCAAGCCACGTGGCGTGGGCGAGGGAAGGCAGACGCGGCGATCCCCTCAAGGGCCTGCCGGTCAGATTCGACGAACGGATCGGGGTGTCGTGGACCGCCGACCCCGTAATTTCGTTGCCGCAGCGCAGCGCACCGCCCGCCTCATTGCGCAAGGAAGTCGAGACCTGCGGCCTCTGCCACGCACGGCGCGGGCCACTCGCGGAGGACTGGAAGCCCGGCCAATCATTGTCGCAGACGCACCAGGTCTCGCTCATGGACCGCCGGCTGTTCCATGCCGACGGCCAGATGCGCGACGACGAGGAAACCTACAATTACGCGCCGTTCAGGATGAGCAGGATGTTTGCCGCCGGCGTCACCTGCAGCGATTGCCACAATCCGCACAGCGGCAAGCTGAAGGCCTCGGTCAATGCCACCTGCGGACAGTGCCATGCGCCCGCCAGATACGAGGCGGTTGCGCATCGCCGGCATGCCGGCACGGAATTGAACTGCGCTTCGTGCCACATGCCGGTGCGGAATTACATGGTGGTCGACCGCCGCCACGATCACGGTTTTCGAATTCCGCGGCCCGATCTCTCGGTCAAATTCGGAACGCCGAATGCGTGCAATGACTGCCACAAGAACCAGTCGGCGCAGTGGGCTGCCGAAAAGGTCGCCGGCTGGTTCGGCGAGCGGAAGCCGGATCGCGGCACCTACATCGCCGCCTTTCATGCAGCGTGGACAGATCAGCCGGACGCCCAACATCTGCTCATGACAGCCGCGTCCTCGGCGGAAGTTTCGGCCTATGTCCGCGCCAGCGCGCTGGCAGAGCTTCCGGGCCCGGACATCGAACTGGCCAGGCGATCGCTGGCTGATCCCGATCCGATGGTACGGATAGGGGCGCTCGACATGCTCGAGGGACTGCCGGCCGACCAGCTCTTTCCGATAGCCGGGCCCGCTTTGGCCGACCCCGTCCGCGGCGTGCGCATTCGTGCCGCCGAACTGCTGGCGCCGGCACCGTCGGTGAGCCTGGCGAAGACGGATCGCGAAGCCTTCGCCCGCGCCGCGGCCGAGTTCGTGGCGGCGCAACGGCTGAATGCGGACCGGCCGGAGGCGCGCACGGCACTCGGCAACTTCGCGGCGCGGCAGGGCAATGCCGGCGAAGCCGAGACGGAATACCGTGCCGCGCTTCGCCTCGACCCTTTCTCCTCGGCTGCCGCGATCAACCTTGCCGATCTCTATCGAAGCAGGGGCCGGGACCGCGACGGCGAGCAAGTGTTGCGCGAGGCGATTGCAAGATCGGACCGGGACGCCTCCCTTCATCACGCGCTGGGCCTGACGCTCGTCCGCTTGAAACAGTCCGACGCCGCGCTTGATGAACTGCGCCGCTCCGCAGAACTCGACCCCGGGCGAGCGCGTTACGCCTATGTCTATGCCGTAGGCCTGCAATCGGCCGGGCGTCGCGGCGACGCAATCGCGGTTCTGAAGGCCAATCTGCAGCGCCATCCCAACGATCGGGAGTCGCTGGCCGCAATGATCAATTTCAGCCGCGAAGCCGGAGATATCAAGAGTGCGCTCGAATACGCCGAGCGTCTCGCAAAGTTCGCGCCAAATGACGCCGTTCTAGCGAAGCTGATTGACGATCTTCGCCGATTGCCAACACCACAGGATCGCTAGTGTTCTGGGTGCACGAGTTCGCTCAGATCTGAAAATGGCCCATTTTGGGTATCCCGCGGCTGCACTGCACCGCAACCGTCCCGACCTTTTCAAGGGCAAGGCTTGACCTGAATCAAGCATAGGGCACCTGGACACGCCCATCCTTTTGAAAATTGCGCGCGCCTCTACAAAATGCAGCTACTAGCCGGGAGTTATGCGCCATGAAGGTTAGTCGCAGCATGTTCGCGGCCGCAGGACTTCTTGCCCTTGGTTGCGTTCCGGCATTGGCTCAGCAGATAACAGGTGTCCCGGGCTCGCCCGGTGCGACCACCACGATCGACGGAAAACAACTGCCACCCCCCGAACCGAATTTCGGCGGTGTGATCAAGGAGAAGGCTTCGGAGTCGACGCCTTGGTGGGCTCCGCGCGTCGTGCCGCCGAAGGGCGCACCCAATGTGCTGCTGATCATGACCGACGATGCCGGCTTCGGTGCGCCGGGAACGTTTGGTGGCGTAGTCCCTACGCCGGCGCTCGATCGTATCGCGGCGCAAGGGCTGCGGTACACCAATTTTCACTCCACGGCGCTCTGCTCGCCGACGCGGGCAGCCATCATCACCGGACGCAACCACCACTCGGTGGGTACCGGCGTGGTGGGCGAACTGGCAACGGGGTTTCCGGGTTACGACACCATCATCCCGATCGACAAAGGCACCATCGGTACGATCCTGAAAGAAAACGGCTATGCAACCTCGTGGTTCGGCAAGAACCACAACACGCCTTCGTTCCAATCGAGCCAGGCCGGGCCGTTCAATCAGTGGCCCAACGGAATGGGCTTCGAGTATTTTTATGGCTTCGTCGGCGGCGACGCGAGCCAGTGGCAACCTAACCTGTTCCGCAATACTACAGCGATCTATCCGTTCCAGGACAATCCCGGCTGGAATCTGACGACCGCGATGGCTGACGATGCCATTCAGCACATGAAGCAGCTCAAGGAGATCGCGCCCGACAAGCCGTTCTTTGTCTACTACGTACCGGGCGGTACGCATTCACCGCATCATCCGACGCCGGAGTGGATCAAGAAGATCGGCGACATGAAGCTGTTCGATCAGGGCTGGAACAAGCTGCGCGAAACGATCTTCGCCAATCAGAAGCGATTGGGCATCATGCCCGACTACGCCAAGCTCACGCCGTGGCCGAAAGAACTGCCGCAGTGGGATTCCATCAGTGAGGTGGAGAAGAAGCTCTTCATCAAGCAGGCCGATGTCTACGGCGCCTATCTCGCCTACACCGATCACGAGATCGGCCGGGTCATTCAGGCCGTTGAAGACCTCGGCCAGCTTGACAACACCCTGATCATCTACATCAGCGGCGACAACGGCGCGAGCGCCGAAGGCATGCTTCAGGGTACGCCGAACGAGTTCACCACCTTCAATGGCGTCGCGGTGCCGGTGAAGGCCCAATACCTCTGGTACCCGTTCTGGGGATCGGACAAGACGTTCCCGCATTTTGCCGCGCCATGGGCGTGGGCGATGAGCACTCCGTTCAAGTGGGTGAAGCAGGTGCCGTCGCATTTCGGCGGAACGGCTCAGGGCATGGCCATCTCCTGGCCCGGACATATCAAGGACGTCGGCGGCATCCGCCGTCAGTTCCACCACGTCATCGATGTCGTCCCGACCATCCTCGAAGCGACCGGCATTTCGCAGCCCGAGATCGTCAACGGCATCAAGCAAAGTCCCATCGAAGGGGTGAGCTTGGCGTACACGTGGGACAAGGCCAACGCGAACGCTCCAACCCGGCACACGACGCAGTACTTCGAGATGCTGGGCAATCGCGGCATTTATCACGATGGCTGGATGGCGTCGACGACGCCGATAACTCTCCCGTGGGAGCTGAGCAGCGCCCCGGCTCCAGATGTCATCACCGGCTACAAGTGGGAGCTTTATAACGTCCAGGAAGACCCCACCCAGTACAACGACCTCGCCGCCCAGATGCCGGAGAAGGTCAAGGAGCTGCAGGCCATCTTCGATGCCGAGGCGAAGAAATACAACGTGCTGCCGCTCGATAACACCACGCTGCCGCGCTGGAATGCACCGCGCCCGAGCCTCACGGCCGGACGCACGGTCTTCACTTACTCGGGCGAATTGAGCGGCGTGCCGGCAAGCGCCGCGCCGAGCATCCTGAACAAGTCCTACACCATCACCGCCGAGGTCACGATTCCCAAGGGTGGGGCCGAAGGCATGATCGTCACCGAAGGCGGGCGGTTCGGCGGCTACGGCCTCTTCCTGAGCAAGGGTGTGGCCGGCTTCCGTTCCGGCAAGCCCGTGTTCCTCTACAACCTGCTCAACCTCAAGCGCACGATCTGGTCGGGGCCGGAACTCGGCCCCGGCAAGCACACCATCGCCTTCCACTTCAAGTCCGATCGTCC
>JAKFVP010000039.1 GCA_021732175.1 Bradyrhizobium sp. | reverse complement strand
CCCGCTGACGCTGTTGCCGACGATCTGGATGTTGGAGGCGGAGTTGCCGCGCACTGCCGAATAGTCGCAGTTCCTGATGCGATTTCCCCGCACAATGACATTGCCGGCGCGGAAGGCGTTGATGGCGTTGCCGTACTGACCGGAGCCGCCGGGGCCGGCCTTGATGTCCTCGATGCGGTTGTCGAGCACCAGCGTGCCATCGTCGCCGATGGCGGTGCGCAGGATCTCGATGCCGTTGTCATTGGTGCCGATAATGGTGTTGCGGGCGACGATCAGGCCCAGCGCGTCGAACGAGACGACGGCCGTGGTGGCGATATTGGTGAAGATGTTGCCCGAGATATCGCCGGAGACCTGCTCGAGCCAGATGCCGTTACCGCCGCTGGCGACGATGTCGCATTCGCTGATGCGGATATCGCGCCCGCCGAGGCAGTGCACGAGGCCGCGCCGCTTCGGCAGCGGGATGCCGCCGCCGTCAAGGGTGAGGCCGGTGAGGCCGACGCGGCCGGCGCCTTCGCCTGACAACATCGAGGCGCCGCCGGTGAAGACGAGCTTCGTGGCGCCCCGCACGCCAACGAGCTGCGAGCCGTTCTGCAGTCGCAACATGCCGGTGCGGTAGACGCCCGGCGGCAGCGCCAGCGGCATCTGCGCGCGCGCGGCTTCGTCGATGGCGCGCTGCAGCGCACGGGTCTGGTCATCGGGGCTGCCGGGCCTGACGCCAAACTGCGTGGCGTCACGGCCGAGCGTGGAGGTGAGGGGCGCCGCCCGCAAAGGCTCAGGCGACATCGCCAGCGCGCCGGCAATTCCGGCGGCGGAAGCACCCATGAGATGGCGGCGGTTGACGTCCATGGCATTCAGGTAGCGCAGAAATGCGGCGCCGCATGGTGAATGCGCGGAGGGAACAAGCGGATGTTTCGGGGTAGGGTTAATACGCCCTACGCGCTACTTTGCATGGGGTTGTTTTCGACATTTAGTGATCCGCCCTAGGGCATTTCACGCACCGCCTGTCGTGCCTGCTTCACCATTTCCATCAGCATGGCTTCGCCGGCATCGACCAGCTCCTCCAGCGTGATGCGGCCGCGCGGCGATGGCGCGCCACGCGCGAGCAGGGGGATGTGGATGAAGGCCGCAAGCTTCAGGTGCTCGTCCGTGCCGGCGTGTTCGATCGCGCGCCAGCTCAGGTAATTGCAGAGATAGGCCCCCGCATCACGCGAGGGCCGCGCATCGATGCCGGTGGCGCGGGCGGCACGCAGCAGCTTTGCGGTATGCGGTCCGAACATCATGGCATCGGGGCCGAGCCCGATGCTGCCCTTGCGCACGCGGGTCTGCGCGGCGTCGGGCCACAGCAGGGTGACGGCATTGCGCGCGCGGGTCTCGACGCGGACATGCGCGGTGCGCCCGGCGAGGCCGAACATCAGAAGCGCCTGCGGCCGCAGCTTGGCCAGCAGTTGCGGCAGCTCTTGATCGACCGCCCGATATGTCACCGGGAAGATGTGGCTCGAAAGAGCGACATCTGAGAGCGCCGGGCGGCGCAGCCGCATCAGCCGCTCCACCAGCGGCTGGGTGGGATTATAGGGCGCGCCCGGAAACGGGCCGAAGCCGGTGATGAGCACGCGCAGGCTCACTTCAGCCACTCCGCGATCTGCTCGGCGGCGACCGCCGGCGTCATCCGGCCGTCAGCGACTTCCGCTTCCGTCTTCTTCACCTTGGCGCGGATCGCTGCATCCGAGCGCAGCCGCGCCATCATGCGGCTCTCCAGCATCGACCACATCCACTTGACCTGTTGCTCGCGCCTGCGGCCAGCGAATTCGCCCGAGGCGTTCATCGCGGTGCGATGCTCGAGCACCTTCTGCCAGAGCTCGGCGATGCCCGTTTCGGCCAGCGCCGAGTAGGTCACAACAGGCGGATGCCAGTGCTCCGAGCGCGGCGTGAGGATATGCAGCGCGCTGCGATATTCGGCCGCCGCCGCATTGGCGCGCTTGAGATTGTCGCCGTCGGCCTTGTTGATCGCGATCATGTCGGCGAGTTCGACAAGGCCCTTCTTGATGCCCTGCAGCTCATCGCCGGCGCCGGGCAGCATCAGCGCCAGGAAGAAGTCGGTCATGTCATAGACCGCGGTCTCGGACTGGCCGATGCCGACGGTCTCGACCAGCACGACGTCGAAGCCCGCGGCCTCGCACAACAGCATCGCCTCGCGCGTCTTGGCCGCGACGCCGCCGAGCGTACCCGAAGAGGGCGAGGGGCGGATGAAGGCGTGATCGGAGGCCGACAGCCGCGCCATCCGCGTCTTGTCGCCGAGGATCGAGCCGCCGGTACGTGCGGAAGAGGGATCGACCGCCAGTACCGCCACCTTGTGGCCCTGCGCGATCAGGTACATGCCGAGCGCATCGATGGTGGTGGATTTGCCGACGCCGGGAGAGCCGGTGATGCCGACGCGCACGGCCTTGCCGGTGGCGGGCAGCAGCGCCTGCACGAGGTCGCGGGCGGAGGCTTGGTGGTCGGCGCGGCGGCTTTCGATCAGCGTGATCGCGCGCGCCAGCCCGGCGCGGCTGCCGGTGCGCAGGTCCTTGGCCAATGCCTTGATATTGAGGGGAATCCGGGTCGAACTCATGCCCTGCTTTACAACGGCCAAGCGAGGCAGGCGAGGGGCCTGCCCAAGAGATCACGACTTGATCAACGACTGGATCAACGGCTTGGTGTGGCCGCGGCGGTGGCTGCCGGCTTCAGCCGCCGCCACAGCCAGACCAGCACCGGCCACACGAACGCGCCGATCGCCATGGTGGCGAGGATCGCGGAGATCGGCCGGTCGAAGAAGGGCAGGATGCTGCCGTCCGACTTGATCAGCGACGTGACGAAGGCTTGTTCCACCATCGTGCCCATGACGATGCCGAGCACCATGGCGGCGACCGGATAGCCGTTGGCCTCCATGACATAGCCGATCACCCCGAAGGCCGCGACCGTGACCACCCCGAACAGATTGTTGCCGATCGCGAACGAACCGACCGCGCAGCACACCATGATCACGGGCATCACGGTGGAGCGCGGCGCGCGCAGAACATAGCTGGCAAGCCTGATCATCACGATGCCGAGCGGGATCATCATGATGTTGGCGATGATGAACAGCAGGTAGATGGCGTACATGCTCGACGCTTTCTCGGTGAACAGCGTCGGGCCCGGATTGAGGCCCTTCATGTAGAGCACGCCGATCGCGATCGCCGCGATGGTGTCGCCGGGAATGCCGAACAGCAGCGAGGGCACCCAGCCCGATGCCACGCTGGCATTGTTGCTGGCGCCGGCCTCGACCAGGCCCTCGACATGGCCGGTGCCGAATTTCTCCGGTTGCTTCGAAAAGCGCTTGGACATGGCGTAGCTGACCCAGGCCGCCATGTCGGCGCCGGCGCCCGGCAGCACGCCGATGATGATGCCGATGATATTACCGCGCCACATCTGCCAATTGTATTTTTTGGTGAGCGTCCATTGCCCCGCCAAAATGCTCCCGAACTTGCGCCGCGGGATCGGCGGCGGCTCCGGCGTCAGCATGGCGCGCATCACCTGCGCCACCGCGAACACGCCGACCAGCGCCGGGATCGGCTCGATGCCGCCGAGCAGGTCGGTCAGCCCAGCGGTGAAGCGCGGCACGCCGCCGGGATTCTCGATGCCGATGCACGACACCAGGAGGCCGATGAACATGCCGGCGATCGCCTTCACCGGCGAGGAGCGCGCGACGAGTGTTGCGCACATCAGCCCGAGCAGCGCCAGCCAGAAATATTCGAAGGTCGAGAACGACAGCGCGATCTCCGCCAGCGGCGGCGCCAGGATCATCAGCGACAGCGTGCCGGCGATGCCGCCGACCGCGGAGAACCACACGCCCGCGCCGAGCGCGAGCTCCGCCTCGCCCTTGCGGGTCATGGCATAGGCTTCGTCCGCATACGCCGCGGAAGCCGGCGTGCCGGGGATGCGCAGCAGCGCGCCGGGAATGTCGCCGGAGAAGATCGCCATGGATGAAGCTGCCACGATGGTGGCGATCGCCGCGATCGGCGACAGATAAAAGGTGACGGGGACGAGCAGGGCGGTCGCCATCGTCGCGGACAGGCCTGGCAGCGATCCGATCACGAGCCCGTACACCGATGCCGCCAGCATCGCGACGATGACTTCCCAGGTGGTGATGAGGCCGAAGGCCTGGATAAGGGTATCGAGCATGTCTCACCAGGGCATGGGCAAAAGGCCGATCGGCAGCGGCACGCGCAGGAGCTTGCTGAAGATCAGATGGATGACGATGGGCGCCCCGATCGTGAGCGGAAGCGCCAGCTTCCAGCGCGCGCCGAGCGCGGTTGCCGTGACATAGACGATGATTGCCGCGGTCAGGATGAAGCCCACGCGCTCGGCGACGACGACGTAGAACAGCAGCAATGCCGGCGGCAGCAGCGCGCGCAGCCCGTAGAGCTTGCCTTGCGGCGCTGGCGCCGCGCCGCCCTCGAACGGAACGATCTCTTCCTCTTCTTCGAAGGAATGTCCGATGCCGAACGCGATCGCGAGCCCGCACAGCGCGAGCCCGATGCCGATCACCAGCGGAAACACGTTGGGGCCGACCGGCTGGCCCGGCACCGGCGGCAGCTTCCAGCCGCCATAGGCGGCGGCCGCGCCGAGGCCAACGAGAAACAATCCCGTGACGCGATCGGGAAGACGCATGAACCAGCCCCGCCTGCTCTGAGCTACCCCGGGACCGATCAGGCCTTGGCGAGGCCGGCGGCCTTCATCGCAACGCCCATCGCGGCATCGCCCTTGTCCATGAAGGCGGCGAATTCGGTCGCGTTACCCCACACCGTTCCAAAGCCGCGGTTGCTCATGAAATCCTTGAACTCGGCGGAGTCGAACACCTTCTTCAGGGAAGCCGTGAGTTTTGTGGCGACGTCGGCAGGCAGGCCCTTCGGGCCGGCGATGCCGCGCCAGGCGCCGGTGGCGTAGTCGATGCCCATCGATTCCTTCAGCGTCGGCACATCAGGGAAGATCTTGTTGCGCGCCGGCGCCATGACGGCGAGGCTGCGCGCCTTGCCGGCCTCGATGATGGCGCGCGCTTCCGGCAGCGAACAGGTGGTGAGGTCGAGACCGCCGGCGGCAAGATCCTGCATCGCGGGCGCAGCACCGTTCGACGGCACCCAGGCGACCTGGTTGGCGGGCAGGCCCATCGCCTGCATCCAGCCGACCAGCGCAAGGTGCCAGATGCCGCCCTGGCCGGTGCCCGAAGCCTTGAACTTGCCTGGAGCCGCGGCCTTGATGGCGTCGGCGAGTTCCTTGACGGTCTTGTAGGGCGAGGTCGAGGACACTTGGATGCCGGGCGGATCTTCGTTCATCAGCGCCAGCGGCGTGTAGCTCTTCGGATCGAGCTCGGTCAGTCCCTGCCAGTGCATCATCGAAATTTCCACCGTCAGCATGCCGATGGTGTAGCCGTCGGGCGCAGCGGTCGCGATCGCGGAATGGCCGACCACGCCGGAACCGCCGGTGCGGTTGACCACGTTGAAGGGCTGGCCGAGATCCTTCTCCAGCAGCGCTGCGACGATGCGCGCGGTCGCATCGGTGCCGCCGCCCGCGCCCCACGGCACGATCACCGTGACCGGGCGGGCCGGATAGGCTTGCGCTGATGCCGGCTTGAGGCCGAGCCCCGCAACGGCGGCAGCGGCGGCAGTGGAAGCCGCGAAAGCGCGGCGCGTGATCTTGGACATAATGTTCCTCCCGCGGCGCCGGTGAGACCAGCGCTCTTATGATGCGGGCATTCTAGGCAGCTTTGCGTCGCGGTCGCAAGGCGACGGAGTGTCGTGGGAAACAGCGCTTTAGGGGTCGAGATCGCCCTTGGGGCGTGCACCGCCAAAGATCTTCGCGCCTTCCGCCGACAGATACGGCTTCAGCGTTTCCCATGGCACGAAGGCGACGTATTCGCCTTCGGCATAGGGGCCGACCGCATAGGGCGGGTAGTGGAAGGTGAGGCCGGAGCTCTTGCCGGCCTGTGTCGACGGCGCCAGCGTCACAGCGCCGATCTTGAGCAGGGTCGGCTTCAGCTCCTTGTACCATTCGGCGGTCGCGGTCCCCGTGGCGTCGCGCTTCTTCTTCTCGGCGTTGAGCGCGGCGATGACGGCTTTCTGCATCGCCTTCAGCGCCGGGCCGTCATCGGCGGTCTCGGTGAAGAAGGGGCGGATGCTGATACGCTTCTTGGCAGTGGAGTCCCACAGGATGGTGTTGACGTCGCTGTTGGGATGGGCGCCGCCGGTGTCCATGTAGTCGTTCCTGACGATGCTGACGTAGTGGCCGTCGACAAGCGAACGGAAATTGTAGCGCCGCTCGTACGCCCAGTACCTGCCGCGGAACAACTGCGGGTCCTGCTTGCGCGCCTTTTCCGCTTCCGCCGCCGCCGGGCCGATCCACTTCCGTCCCTCGGCGAGGTTGTCTGCGGCGAGCGCTGGATCGGCCCTGACCTTGTCGTCGAGATAGACCTGCCCGTCGAATATCTTGTTCTTGAGTTGGGCGTCAGGCCTGGGCTCACCGGCAGAGAGGGGAGAGGCGAGCAGAGCAGCCAACATGCCAGCAAGGAAAATGCCATATTTGGTGGGGTATCGAGCAAACGTTCCGGGAAATATAAAAGCCATGCGAAATCTTCAGCTGCGCTCGACGCCGCGAAGCGCAAAGGATTTTAGCACCGGAAGATCGGTTTGGACGATATCCCACACGATATCGACTCGAATGGCGTGATATGCATGCCGCAATACGTTGCCGAAATCGATCATCTTCTGCCAATCTATTGTCGGCTCGGATCTCTTGATTTCGTCGGGAAGCCTTCTCGACGCCTCGCAAACAATCTCTAGCAGTCGTTCCGTCGCCAACCGCGACGTTGTGTCGGAAGCAAATTGCTCCAGATTCCTTCCCTGAATTATTTTCTCAATTGACGAAATCGACTCAAGGATGTCGAGCAACCGGTCCTGGGTGGTTGGTGGCACTCAAAACACCTCGGTGAGGTCGTCGGCAATCCGCTCGGCCATCCGCGGCTTCAGCAGATCCCGCATCGATATTTGTGGCCGAAGTCCGGTAGCGTCTTCGATCAGCTGCATGACCTTGAACAGGTCAAAGGGTGGAATTTGTCCATGTGGAGTCGCGTCAACCAGCACGTCCAGGTCACTGTCTGGCCGCGCGTCGCCGCGGGCGCGGGAGCCGAACAGTGCAAGCCTGGTCACACCGGCGGCCCTGATCGCAGGCGCAATGTTGCGCAATCGGGAAACGATCTCGGGTATCGTGATTTCTGCGATCGTGCTCATGGCGCTATCCTAGCACAGTCTGCAGAGACGGGCACCTTACTCCGCCGCCTCGCTATGCCCGAGGCGGGCGTTGAGCTTGTGGATCAGCTCCTCGGCGGCGTCGGCGATCACGGTGCCCGGCGGGAAGATCGCTTCGGCGCCCGCCTCGTACAGCGCATCATAATCCTGCGGCGGCACCACGCCGCCAATAATGATCATGATGTCCTCGCGGCCGTGCTTCTTCAGCGCGGCCTTCAACTCCGGCACGGCGGTGAGGTGCGCCGCGGCCAGCGAGGAGACGCCGAGAATATGCACGTCGTTCTCGACTGCCTGCCGCGCCGCTTCGTCGGCGGTGGCGAACAGCGGCCCGATATCGACGTCGAAGCCGACATCGGCGAAGGCGGACGCGATCACCTTCTGGCCGCGGTCGTGGCCGTCCTGGCCGATCTTGGCGACGAGGATGCGCGGGCGGCGTCCCTCGGCCTCTTCAAAGGCGTCGATCAGCGCCTGCACTTTCTCGACCTTGTTGTTGGACATCGCGGAGGCCTCGCGCTTGTAGACGCCGGTGATGGACTTGATCTCGGCGCGGTGGCGGCCGAACACCTTTTCCATCGCGTCGGAGATTTCGCCGACGGTGGCTTTGGCGCGCGCGGCATCGATGGCAAGCGCCAGCAGATTGCCGTTGCCTTCGCCGGCAGAACGCGTCAGCGCGGCCAGGGCGTCGTCGACTTCCTTCTGGTTCCGCTCGCTCTTCAGGCGCTTGAGCTTGTCGATCTGCAGCCGTCGCACGGTGGAGTTTTCCACCTTGAGGATATCGATCGGCGCTTCATCCGTCGGCTTGTACTTGTTGACGCCGATCACCGCCTGCCGCCCCGCGTCGATGCGGGCCTGCGTCTTGGCGGACGCTTCCTCGATGCGCAGTTTCGGTACGCCGGCCTCGATGGCTTTCGCCATGCCGCCGAGCGCCTCGACTTCCTGGATGTGACCCCAGGCCTTCTGCGCGAGGTCGCGGGTCAGCCGCTCGACATAGTAGGAGCCGCCCCAGGGATCGATGATGCGGTTGGTGCCGCTCTCCTGCTGCAGGAACAGCTGCGTGTTGCGGGCAATGCGGGCGGAGAAGTCGGTCGGCAGCGCCAGCGCCTCGTCGAGCGCGTTGGTGTGCAGCGACTGGGTATGGCCTTGCGTCGCCGCCATCGCCTCGATGGTGGTGCGCACCACATTGTTGAATACGTCCTGCGCCGTCAGCGACCAGCCCGAGGTCTGGCAGTGCGTGCGCAGCGAGAGCGAGCGCGGGTCTCTTGGATTGAACGGCTTGAGCAGCTTCGCCCAGAGCAGCCGCGCGGCGCGCATCTTGGCGACTTCCATGAAGAAGTTCATGCCGATCGCCCAGAAAAACGACAGCCGCGGTGCAAAGCGGTCGACATCGAGACCGGCGGCAAGGCCGGCGCGCAGATATTCGACGCCGTCGGCCAGCGTATAGGCGAGTTCGAGATCCTGCGTCGCGCCAGCTTCCTGCATGTGATAGCCGGAGATCGAGATCGAATTGTATTTCGGCATCTTCTGCGAGGTGTAGGCGAAGATGTCGGAGATGATCCGCATCGAGGGCGCCGGCGGATAGATGTAGGTGTTGCGCACCATGAACTCTTTCAGAATGTCGTTCTGAATGGTGCCCGAGAGTTTTTCCGGCGGCACGCCCTGTTCGCCGGCGGCGGCGACGAACAGCGCGAGGATCGGCAGCACGGCGCCGTTCATGGTCATCGACACGCTCATCTGGTCGAGCGGGATGCCGGCAAACAGCGTCCGCATGTCGTAGATGGAATCGATGGCAACACCGGCCATGCCGACGTCGCCGGAGACGCGCGGATGATCGCTGTCGTAGCCGCGATGGGTGGCGAGATCAAAGGCGACCGACAGGCCCTTCTGCCCGGCGGCGAGGTTGCGGCGATAGAAGGCGTTGGAATCTTCCGCCGTGGAGAACCCTGCATATTGCCGGATGGTCCAGGGCTGGTTCACATACATGGTCGGATAGGGGCCGCGCAGGAACGGCGCCACGCCCGGCCAGGTCTCGAGGAAATCGATGCCGGCAAGATCCGTCTCGCCATAGGCGGGCTTCACGGGAATGCCCTCCGGCGTCAGCCACGGCTCGGCGCTGCCGGCCGGTGCGGTAGGTGCCACGGCTTCGAAGGCAACATCGGCAAAGTTCGGAATGCGCGTCATTCCCTTGTTTCCTCAAACCTGCGATTCCGTTCGATCAGCTTCTGAACGTTCTCTTTGTAGACGGGGTCATCGAGCATTGCCCGCGCGTTGTCATCAGACATCGTGCGGGTGAAGAAATTCTCGACTGTCGTCTGTGTCAGGGCCTCGAACAGGAACCGAAACATTCCGAATTCTACCATGGCCGCAGCCCGTGGTAAGGGGCTAATTGGCATACCTAACTACATGCCCGGTATAGCTTTTTTCTGCGCTACCCGGCGCGCGATCTCATCGCTGATGTCTTTCAGTTCGCAGTCCAGCAGGTAAAGGGGGCGCAGGTCGTACTTCCTAAACATCTTGAAAGATGGGCCAAAGCTCAGGAGCGCATACAGCTCGTAGAAGATGCGGGCATGCAGCGGACCTCTGCCGAACCAGAGCGTCAGCCCATGCTGATAGGCGGATTTCTGGAGCCCGTCATTTGACAGGGTGGGAAGCAGGGCTTCGCGCTCGTCCGCCAGACTTTCAAATCTGGCAGCAATGTCTTCATCACTAAGCTTCGCGAGGTCGCCTCGAAGATTGATGCCCCACCTCATCTCGTATCGTCTTGCCTCTAGTCGTGATCCGGATGCTGGTGGCTGGTGATGGTCGCCATCTTTTCCGGGCCGTAATTCTGCTGGGTGGTCTGGCTCGGCAGGTTGGCGATGCCGACGACCCAGCCGAGCCGGGATTCGCTGCCGAACTGCCGGGTCGGGATCACCCGGTCGGGGCGATCGAAGGTCCCGGTCATGACCTCGATCTTGGGGCCGTCGATCAGGCGGTAGCTCAGCGGCGTGCCGCAGGCGGCACAGAAGTCGCGCAAGGCAATCGAGGAGGACTGGAAGGTGGACGGCTTGCCGCGCGTCCACGCAAAACTCTCGTGCTCGATATCCGCGAGCGAGGCGAACGGTGCGCCAGTCGCCTTCTGGCACATCCGGCAATGGCAGATGCTGACCCGTGCCGGTACCTTCGACATCGCAAAGCGGATGGCGCCGCACTGGCAGCCGCCGGTCAGAACGGGCTTTGGCGCATCCGTCATATCAACTCCATCCGCTTGTAGGCCTCGCGCAGGGTTGCCAGCGCATCGCCGCCCGCGAAGACGAAATCGCCGACGCCTGCGGTGCGATAGGCGGCTTCCTGCTCGCCGGGCCGGCCTGCCAGATAGATATGCTCTGCGCCGGCCGCTTGAAGGGCCTGCGCGGCCGCAACGGCATGGGACGCATAGGTCTTGTCGCTGGAACAGAGGCAGGCAAGCGTAGCGCCGGAAGCCTTGAACGCCGCGGCAAGTGCACCCGCATCGGCAAAGCCCTCGTTGTCGACCGCCTCGATGCCGCCAGCCTCGAAGAAGCTCTTGGCAAAGGTCGCGCGCGCCGTGAAATCGGCAGCCGTGCCGAGATTGGCGAGAAAGACTTTCGGGCGCTTTCCGGTCTTCTTCAGCACCGCGTCGGATTTGTCTCGCAACGCCTCGAAGGGTGCTGCGAGCCGCATCGGCGGCAGCGGATCGAACTTGTATTTCGCCTCGCCATAGGACGGCAGCACGATCGGCTTGGCGTCGAGCACGGCGACGTCGCTCTCGTGCAGATTGGGGAATTCGCTGGCGCCCGTCAGTACGTCGCGGCGCTTGGCGATGTTGGCCTCGCGCGCCGCGCGGGTTGCCGCGACCTTGCGCTGGATGATGTTCTGCTCCAGCGCGGCGAACAGCCCGCCGGCTTTCTCGGTCTCCTGGAACAGCGCCCAGGCCGCCTCGCACAGCTCCCGCGTCAATGTCTCGATGCCGCCGGAGCCGGCCGCGGGATCGCTGACCTTGGCGAGGTTGGATTCCTCCAGCAGCACGAGCTGGGTGTTGCGCGCCACCCGCCGCGCAAAGGCATCGGGCAGGCCGCGCGCCAGCGTGTGCGGCAGCACGGTGATGGCATTGGCGCCGCCGAGCCCGGCGGAGAAGGTCGCCATGGTCGCGCGCAGCATGTTCACGAACGCATCGCGCTGGGTCAGCATGCGCCACGAGGTATCCGCAGCGATGAACAACGGCTTTGGCGTGAGCCCGCAGGCCTGTTCGACACGCGCCCACAACAGCCGCATCGCGCGGAATTTCGCCAGCGTCAGGAACTGATCGGCATCGGCCGCAAGCCGCGCATAGATCATGCCCTGTGCGGCATCGAGCGCAATGCCCGACTGTTCGATCGCGCGCAAATAGGCGAGGCCGGCCGCCAGGGTAAAGGCAAGCTCCTGCACTTCGGAGCCGCCGGCATCGTGCACGACGCGGCCGTCGGCAGCGGCGATCGGGCTCTTGAAGCCCATGCCGGCGAGGCCCTGCACGGCGCCGGTCACGGCCGGCACGATCTCGGCCCAGGCATAGGGGCTCGATCCCCACACGGCGCCGGCGCCAAGCGGATCGAGGCCGAAGCGGATGTTGCAGTCGGCGGGCGAAAGCCCTTTCTGTTTGACCAGCTCGGCCACATGGATCGCCGCCATCCGCGACTGCGGCCCGATCTGCAGCTCGATCGCAATCCCGGCATCGAAGAAGACGCCGTCGAGGATCTTTGCGATCGCTTCCGGTGAGGGATCGAGGCCAAACCCATAGGCGCCGTTGGCGCCGGCAAACACCAGCGTCAGTCCGGTGGCGCCGTTCTCGAGATCGAGCAGCGCCTGCGCATTGGCCTGCACGGGATCGGGATGGTCGGCCCGCTGCATGATCTGCCACGGTGCAGCCGCGGAGCGTCCCGCGACCAGTGCGGCGCCCCTGGCGCGCGAATAGATCGGGTCGATCTTGATGCCGTCATAGGTCTTGCTGACAAGCTTTTCGAACGGCGCGCCCTTCAGCACTCCGTCGACCAGCTTGCGCCAGTCATCCCTTGTCGCCGGCGGAAAGTCCGCAGCCAGTCGCAAATCTTCGGTGGAGGAGGTCATCGTTCCCTGACAGGTGTTCTTTTGTTTGGCTGGAAATTGCCATGCGGGGCGGCCCAAGCCAAATGCTGTTTTGGTCCTTTTCAGGCGGGGTCTGGCATATCGGCGAGCCGCTCGATACCGTCGGTGGAGACTTGCGTCAGGGCGTCACGCACGCGGCGTCCCGCGATGACACGGTCCGGCGCGATCTCGGCTAGCGGAACCAGCACAAAGGCGCGCTCGAACATGCGCGGATGCGGCAGGGTCAGCTCGCGCCTGCCTAGCCGGACGTCGTCATAGGCCAGCAGATCGAGATCGAGCGTGCGCGGGCCCCAATGCTGTTCATGGGCGCGGTCGCGGCCGAATTTCTTCTCGATCTTGTGCAGCGTGAACAGCAGCGCGTGGGGATCGAGCCTTGTCTCGATCTCGATACAGGCATTGACGTAGTGCGGTTGCTGCGGGTCGCCCAGGGGCGGGGTGAGATAGTCAGACGATCGCGCCACCAGCGCGCCCTGCGTCATGCCGCAGATATTGGCGACCGCCTTCCGAAAGGTGGTGCGGACATCGCCGAGGTTGCCGCCGAGCGCGATCAGGACGCTGGCCATTTCACGCTAGCCCTGGGAGGGCGGGTGCCGCGTGCGCGTCAGCACCACGCCGACATCCTCGAAGATTGCGGCGATCGGCGCGTGCGGCTTGTGCACGGTCACCTTGACCGCGCGAATGCGCGGGAAGGCCGCAAGAATGGCGTCGGCGACTGCGCCGGCCGCCCGCTCCAGCAGCTTGTAGTTGGTGTTCTTGAACGCCGCGACCGCGGTCGTCACCACGTTGGCGTAGGACACGGTATCCGACAGGTGATCGGTGCGCGAGGATTCCGAGAGGTCCGAATACAGCTCGAGGTCGATCACGAACCGCTGTCCGACCGCGGTCTCGTGATCCATCACGCCATGGCGGGCGTGGATGACGAGACCTTTGACGAAGATGGTATCGGTCATTTCTGGTCCTCGATCGCAGCCGCCACCCGCAGCGCCTGCACGGTTTCCGCCACGTCATGGGCGCGGATGATCTTGGCGCCGTTTTGCGCCGCGATCAGATGTGCCGC
>JAKFVP010000031.1 GCA_021732175.1 Bradyrhizobium sp. | reverse complement strand
CGGGCAGGGACGTCATCGCGGTCGGCCATGGCGGCACGATCAAGGCGGCGGTTGGGCTAGCGCTCGGCGGATTGCCGGAGCGCGGATTGGCTTTCGACATCGACAATTGCTCGGTGACGCGGCTCGATCATTTCGCAGCGCCTGGGCGCAGCGTCTGGCGGCTGCCGATGGTCAATCAGCAGCCCTGGATGGCCGACGCCGCCCACGCGGCGATGCATCAGCCGGCAGGTCCCGAAGTTACCCAGACCAAACTCGCCTAAACAAAACCGGCGCAACGCCGAGAGATACAGCAGGGAGAGACGCATGAGCTTGTTCGACATGAAGGGTAAAGTCGCCGTCATCACCGGCTCGACGCGCGGTATCGGCCTCGCCATTGCCGAACGCATGGCCGAGCACGGCGCGAAAGTGGTGATCTCCTCGCGCAAGGCGGACGTCTGCGAGCAGGTCGCCAAGGCCATCAACGACAAGCACGGCAAGGGCACCGCGGTCGCGATCGCAGCGAACATCTCCTCCAAGGAAAATCTGCAAAACCTCGTCGACGAGTCCAATCGCGCCTTCGGCAGGATCGACGTGCTGGTCTGCAACGCCGCCTCGAATCCGTATTACGGCCCGCTCGCCGGCATCTCCGACGACCAGTTCCGCAAGATCCTCGACAACAACATCGTCGCCAATAACTGGCTGATCTCGATGGTGGTGCCGCAGATGATCGAGCGCAAGGACGGCTCGATCATCATCGTCTCCTCGATCGGCGGCCTCAAGGGCTCGACCATCCTCGGCGCCTACGCGATCTCGAAGGCCGCCGACATGCAGCTCGCGCGCAATCTCGCCTGCGAGTACGGCAAGCACAACATCCGCGTGAACTGCATCGCGCCCGGCCTGATCAAGACCGACTTCGCGAAAGCGCTGTGGGACAATCCGGAGAACCTGAAGGCCTCGACCGCGCGCTCGCCGCTGTTGCGCATCGGCATTCCCGACGAGATCGCGGGCGCCGCGGTGTTCATGGGGTCGGCCGCCGGCGACTTCATGACCGGCCAGACCATGGTGATCGACGGCGGCGCGACGATCAGCTGAGGCGATGTTGCGGGGCTCGCGTCGCGCGCGCCCCGCAGCGATCTCTCCGTTACTCTACTGCCGCGTACACGAGGTTGCGCACCAGCGAACGGGTGTGCTGGCGCTGGCCGGGGCCCTGCATCATGAAGACGGCAAACAGTTCTTCCGCGGGATCGATCCAGAAGAACGTGCCGGCCATGCCGCTCCAGAAGAACTGGCCTTGTGAGCCGAGGAACGGCGCGATGCCGGGCTCGGTTCGCACGGCAAAGCCGAGGCCGAAGCGGTGGCCCGCCGGCACCAGATCGCCCTTGATCACCACGTCCGGCGACAGGTGATCTGACGCCATCAATTCCAGCGTCTTGCGGCCGATGATCCTGTTGCCGTCGAGCGCGCCGCCATTGAGCAGCATCTGGCAGAAGCGCGCATAATCCATGGTGGTCGAAACCAGCCCGCCGCCGCCGGATTCCATCGCGGGCTTCTCCAGCATGTTGAAGAGCTTTACCTCCTCGCCATTCCACGGGTCCTTGGCGAACGGCTCGGCGAGACGGCCGGCATTCTGCTCGCCGGTGTGGAAGGCGGTCTCCGCCATCTGCAGCGGCGCGAGGATGTGGTCGGTGAGGTAAGCGCCGAGCGATTTTCCGCTGACGACCTCGATGATGCGGCCGAGGATGTCGGTGGAGCGGCTGTAATTCCATTCCGCGCCGGGCTGGCAGATCAGCGGCATGCCCGCGAGCATGACGGCGTGCTCGGCGTTCGTGATCTTGCGGCTGCGCAGCCGCGACTCCCTGTAGAGTTTTTGCACCAGTCCGTCGCCGGTGTGGTCGTAGCTCAGGCCCGAGGTGTGGCGCAGCAGATCCTGCACCGTCATCTGCCGCCTGGTCGGGACGAGCTCGAGCTTGCCGTTGTTCTCGACGCCGACCTTGGTGTTGGCGAATTCGGGAATGAATTTGGCGACGGGATCGTTGAGCAGGAAGTTTCCGTCTTCCAGGAGTTGCATGATGCCGATCGAGACGATCGGCTTGGTCATGGAGAAAATGCGGAAGATGGTGTCATGCGCCATCGGCGCCGATGCGGCCGGGCTTTGCCGGCCGATGGCGTCGAACCAGCCGACCTGGCCCTTGCGCGCCACCAGCACGGTCGCGCCGGGCAGGGTGCCCTTGTCGACCTCGCGCTTGAACGCATCCGACAGCTTTTGCAGCCGCGCCGTGGAGAGCCCGATCGCCTCCGGCTTGGCCTGGGGCAGGGACGGCGTCTGCGGAGCGGATGATTTCAGGGCGGCGGTCTGCGCGTTCATGGTCTCTCCCTTTGCTCTTGTTGTTTGAGGGTGAGTGTGGCGCAGAAAGAATCGAATGAACAGGGCAGCTTAGGCGCTTCGCACTTGCAATCGGGGCATGGCCTATGCTTGAAACGGCGCGAACCGGCGGCGACGTCAGGTTCCCTGCAGGAGTGTAGCTCAATTGGTAGAGCACCGGTCTCCAAAACCGGGGGTCGCAGGTTCGAGCCCTGCCACTCCTGCCATCTTTTCAAACACTTAGCGTAAAATCAGGCATCCGCCCGAGCGGCCGATAAGTATCGCGGTCAGCCGTGGGCAACCGGGCTGAGCGGCGAGGTCGCGCGCAATTCGATGGCATCGGCAAAGATGGTCCAGTCGGACAGCTGCCGGCTGCTGCAGACCTCGATTTCGGCCAGCCGCAGCGCCTCATGCGCGGTCGGTGCGTCCACCGTGGTTACGCACTGGCACGTGGAGTGCTCGTGACCGGAATCATCACACAGCTTCTTGAGGTATCGGATCTCGAAGGTGGGCATCGGCACCTCATTTTCCGGCGGGATCGGGGGCAGCGGATTTTCGCCGCAGCGACCATACCGCTGCGGCGAGGACAACGCCGACCATCAGGATGATCGCCACCAGCATTTCGAACATGCCAAAATTCAGCGCGTCCCGCGATACGAACAGTGCGGCGATCGGGGCTGCAAGTAACAGGAGGCAGCGAATGATCCAGGCCAGCATGTTGCCTCCTTGTCCTGGTACGGCTGCTCAGTGCGACATCAGGGTCGGCACCGTCATCGACTGCAGCATTTCGCGGGTGACGCCACCGAACACGGTCTCCTTCAGCCGGGAATGGCCGTAGCCGCCCATGACCAGCAGGTTCAGGCCTTCGTCCGCCGCAATCGACAGGATGCTTGACTGGACGTTGGCCTTCTCCGTCTTCAGGTTGTCGATCTCCGTAGGCACGCCAAGCGGCGAGAGGTAGTGCACCAGACGCGCCGCCGAGGCATCGGCGGGAACGCTGCTCCCCGCGTTGATGGTGATGATGGTGATCGCTTCCGCCTGCTCCAGCAGCGGCATGGCATCGCGCACCGCGCGCGCCGCAAGCCGGCTGCCGTCCCAGCAGATGCCGACTCGCTTTGCCTGAAACGCGCCCTTGAACGTGTAGGGGATGAACAGCACCGGTCCGCCCGACTGGAACAGGATTTCCTGGGCGAGGATGTTGTCGAATGTGTCGCGCTCGAATTCCGGCTGCGGCACGACCGTGAGGTCATAAAGGCGTGAGGCCGCGCCGAGGATCGCGGCGGCTTCGCCCTGCAGCGCGCCGATCGCGCGGCTGGAGTGGGTCAGGCCCGCGCGGGTGGCTTCGGCCTCGAATACGGCGAGAGCCGCATTGGCGCGCTCGATCGCCTTCTCGCGCTCGGCCTCGAAGATCGCTGCAACCGCCGCGCCTCCCTCCGCAACCAGCGGTATGGCGGCGGATTCATAGCCCGCCGCAATGGCGTCGAGCGGGGTCTTGTAGCGCGCCGCAAGCGAGACTGCTCCATCGATCACGGGCCGCGGCGAACGCTCGGTGGGGACGTTGACCAGAATGTTCCTGTACATGCGCCTCTCCATCAAGGAAATCTGCACCTTGTTCTTCTAATCCGGCCCGCGTCCGGCGAGTTGAGCCAAATCAAGCGCCGGCCGCGGCAAGCGCCTAAGTTTTCGGCTATCACGCAGTCGCCGCGCGCGCCGCGGATTTGAGAACGAAGGACGCCAATGACCAAAGTGAATGCGAAGCCCGCCGACATCCAGCACGCCCACGCCGTGGTCTGGATCGATCATCTGACCGCGAAGATCTTCCCGATGGGGCAGGCAGGGGTCGGCGAAGTAGTGGTGCATGCGCATCCCTCATCCAGCCATCTCCACCACAAGGCCAACACGATCGGCTCTGGTCGCACGGAGGAGGACAAGAGCTTCCTGCCAAAGGTGGCGGAATCCCTGCGGTTCTGTCGCGACGTCCTGATCGTCGGACCCGGCACCGAAAAGGCAGCACTGCTGCAATACCTGCAGGACAACCGCAAGGACCTGGCTGCGACGCAATTGCACGCGGAGGCGGCCGACCATCCGACCGATCGCGAGATCATCGCGCTTGGCCGCCGCCGTTTTGGTCTCGACTGACGCGGGTTGTGTCCGGAGGACGCCAGCGGGTCAGTGCGACCTGTTTGGCTGCCTCGGCGGCGGCGAGATACGCGGTGGTGATCAGCACCACCGCAACCGCGAGGTCGGTCGGCAGTGGCGCAAAGCCGAAAAACGACCGCGCCGGGCCTGCGGCCAGCACGACGGCGATCGCAAGGGCACCCAGCGACGTCGCAATCAGCACGGGGTGCGGCAGGTTCGCGCGCCACGGCAGCCGGCGCGAGCGGATCAGAAAGATCACCAATATCTGGGTGGCGATCGACTCCAGGAACCAGCCGGTCTGGAACAGCGCTGCGTCGGTATGGAAGAATTTCAGCAGCACCGCGAAGGTCGCGGCGTCGAACAGGGAGGACACCGCGCCCATCACCAGCGTGAAGCGGAGGATGCCGGCCATGTCCCACCCGTGCGGCTGCGCGATGTCCTCAGCATCGACCTCGTCGAAGGGGATTCCGATCTCGGAGAGGTCGTACAGCAGGTTGTTGAGCAGGATTTGCAACGGCAGCAGCGGCAGGAACGGCAGCACGATGGAGGCCAGCGCCATCGACAGCATGTTGCCGAAATTCGAGCTGGTGCCCATCCGGACATATTTGAGGATGTTGGCAAAGGTCCTGCGGCCTTCGCGCACGCCCGCTTCCAGTACCGAGAGGTCCTGAGCGAGCAGGATCATGTCGGCGGCAGCACGCGCCACTTCGCTGGCGCCCGCGACCGATATTCCGACATGGGCGGCGTGGATGGCCGGCGCATCGTTAACGCCGTCGCCGAGAAAACCGACGACATGGCCGCGCAGCCGCAGCGCATGGATAATGCGGCGCTTCTGGTCCGGGTCGACGCGTGCGAACAGGTCGACGTCATCGACCTTGGCCAGCAATGCGCTGTCGGCAAGCTGCTCCATCTCGGCGCCGGTGAGGATGCCTCGCGTGGGCATGCCGACCGCCGCGGCGATATGGCTGACCACAGCGGCATGATCGCCGGAAATGATCTTGAGGCGGATGCCTGAAGCAGCGAGGCTTGCGATCGTGTCGCCTGCATCGCGCTTGGGCGGATCGGCAAACACGCAGAAGCCGACGAGCGTCAGCTCGCTCTCGTCCGCGATGTCGGCCTCGGTCTTCTCGTCGGGGGCAGATTTGACAGCGACACCGATCAGGCGAAAGCCGTCTTTGGCATATCTGTCCTGCAGCGCTTCGATCCTGTTGAGCCGTTCGCAGTCGAGCGCGCGCGTCACGCCGTCGACCTCGACGGCGATGGTGCGCGACAGGATCGCTTCGGGCGCTCCGTTGACGATCAGCAGCTTCTCCGAACCCCTGGCCACCAGCACGGAAAGGCAGCGGCGCCGGAAATCGAACGGAACCTCCGACAGGCAGACGCAATCCTTTGGTAATTCGGGCGCGCCCGCCAGCAACGCATCGTCCAGCGGACTGTGCACGCCGCCCTGGAAGGCGGCGTTCAAGCGAGCCAACTCGAGCAGGCGCGCGCTGCTGTTGCCGTCGGCGTCAACGTATCCCTCCAGTGTGATCCTGGCCTCGGTCAGCGTGCCGGTCTTGTCCACGCACAGCACGTCCATGGCGCCGAGATCGTGGATAGCCGAGAGGCGCTTGACGATGACCTGCCGCGCCGCCATGCGCTCCGCGCCGCGCGCCAGCGTCACCGTCATGACCATCGGCAGCAGTTCCGGCGTCAGCCCGACGGCAAGCGCCACCGCGAACAGAAACGACTCCATGGCCGGGCGATGTGCGGCGAGATGGGCCACCAGCACGAACAAAGTGAGGAACAGCGTGAGCTTCAGGATCAGCATCCCGAGCCGCTGGACGCCTTGCTCGATCGCGGTCGGCGGCGCATTGGCGGCGAGTGCCGCGGCAATCGCGCCAAAGCGGGTGCGGCTCCCGGTCTCTACGACCAGCATCACGCCGTCGCCACCGACCACGCTGGTACCCGAAAACAACGCGTTGCTTGCTTCGGCGGCCTGGGTCGATGCGCTGGGTTCCGTGCGTTTTGCGGCCGGGAAGGCCTCTCCCGTCATCAACGCTTCGTTAACTTGCAATTCGCGGGATTCGAGCGCGACGCCGTCCGCCGGCACGAGATCGCCGGTGCGCAGATGCACGATGTCGCCCGGCACGACATCCCCGACGGGAACGGCAACGACTGCGCCATCGCGTACGACGTCGGCGTGGATGGCGACCGATCGGCGCAGCGCATCGACGGCAAGCTCGGCGCGGTGTTCCTGGACGATGTCGAGGGTCAGCGACATCGCGACGACGGACACAATGATGGCGAAGCTGCCGACGTCGCCGCTGAAGCCGGAAATCGCGGCGGCGACCATCAAAATCGCCACCAGCGGATTGAGCAGACGATGGCCGAGCTTGCGCAGGATTGATCGGCTTTGCCTGCTTTCCGCGCGGTTGGGCCCGAAGGAAAGCAGCCGCCGGACCGCTTCGGCTTGCGGCAGCCCGCCGCGCTGCGATCCAAGGCGGGCGAGCAGATCATCGGCCGGCTTGCACCAGAACGCTTCGGCTGTGTGACGTATGGATGACGTTTCTGAAGTCATGGAATGCATGCAGTGTTTGCGCAATGAGAATAGGGTAAAGGAGTGTTTGACGGAAACGACGCGTTAAACAATTGACGTAACGCAAATCCAAACCGTGGCTTGCCACTATTAATTTGGCCATGACAGCATCGACATCGAGCCATCAAGTCCTTTCATTCCCTGTGCCCGCGCCGGCCGATACGACAGCGTTGCAGATGCCGTGTCCGGCCGCACCGCCGGCATCGCCATCGATCCCGGAGCTGATCGACCGTTCGGTACACGCCACGATCGCGCGCTTCACCGGCGGCATTTCGCCGGCCGCGCTGGCGCTCGCCTTCGCCGACTGGCAGCTGCATCTGATGTCCTCGCCCGGCAAGCAGTTTGCGCTGGCAGGCGAGGCGGCGCAGAGCGCCTATCGCCTCGCGGAAGCGATGACGCTTCCGGATCCGAATTTCACCCCATGGTCGGTTGCGCAACCCGCGCCGGCCGATCGCCGCTTTGCCGCATCCGACTGGGAGCTGCCGCCCTTCAACATGATGGCGCAGGCGTTCCTGCTCACCGAGCAATGGTGGCATTCGGCGACGTCGGGCATCCGCGGGCTGTCGCGCTCCAACGGCGAGATCGTCGATTTCACCATGCGCCAGTGCCTGGACATGGCGGCACCGTCCAATTTCGCCTTTGGCAATCCCGAGGTGCTGCGGAAGGCGTGGGAGACCAAGGGCGGAAGTCTTTCCGCCGGCCTGCACAACTGGATCGAGGACAGCCGCGCGTTGCTCGGATCGGGCCGGCTCGCGGATGCCAGGTCGTTCGTGGTCGGCAAGGATGTTGCGACCGCGCCCGGCAAGGTCGTCTACCGCAACCGGCTGATCGAGCTGATCCAGTATTCGCCGCAGACGGCTGAAGTGCGTCCTGAGCCGGTGCTGATCGTGCCGGCATGGATCATGAAGTATTACATCCTTGATCTGTCGCCGCACAATTCGCTGGTGCGCTACCTCGTCGGCCAGGGTTTTACCGTCTTCATGATTTCCTGGCGCAATCCGATGCCTGAGGACCGCGACCTCAGCCTTGAGGACTACCGCATCCTCGGGGTCGAGGCGGCGATCGAGGCGATCAATGCCATCGTGCCGGGACAGCCGATCCACGCCGCCGGTTATTGTCTCGGCGGCACGCTGCTGTCGATCGCGGCGGCGCATCTGGCGACGCAACGGCCGGATTGCCTGCGCTCCCTGACGTTGCTGGCGGCGCAGACCGATTTCACCGAAGCCGGCGAGCTGACGCTCTTCATCAACGACAGCCAGGTTGCCTTCCTCGAAGACATGATGTGGGAGCGCGGCATGCTCGGCACCGAGCAGATGGCAGGTGCGTTCCAGCTCCTGCGCTCCAACGACCTCATCTGGTCGCGGGCGATCCGCACCTATCTGATGGGCGAACACACGGCACCGAATGACCTGATGTCCTGGAATGCCGACGCCACGCGCATGCCCTACCAGATGCATTCCGACTATCTGCGCAAGCTGTTCCTGAACAATGAGCTGGCGGAGGGACGCTACTACGCGGGCTGCGACCTGGTCTCGCTGTCGGACCTTCGCGCGCCGATGTTCGTGGTGGGCACGCTGCGCGATCACGTCGCGCCGTGGCGGTCGACCTACAAGATCCACTATCTCGCGGCCGACACCGACATCACCTATGCGCTGGCGAGCGGCGGCCATAATGCCGGCATCGTCGCGCCGCCATCCGAGGCGGGGCATTCCTATCAGGTGCTCGGCAAGCAAGCCGATACTCCCTATCTCGGTCCCGACGAATGGCTGCACCGCGCGCCGAAGCAGGAGGGATCGTGGTGGCCGGAATGGGTGCGCTTCCTCAGGCAGCATTCCGGCGCGGCCGTCGCGCCCCCGCCGATGGGCGGAGCGAAGCAGGCGGGGGCGGTGCTGGACGATGCTCCCGGTCAATATGTGCTGCAACGCTAGGATGGGGACAGAGCCTTTCCGGCACGCGCCAATGTCTGGTCTGGCGTTCCCGATGCGTCGATAAGCGTCCAGTCCATCCTGCCGGTGTCGGTGTCTTCCTGATTGCGTGCGACGTCGGCGGTGGCGTCAGATGCGTCGGCGCGACGCTGGCCGATGCGCTGTACGCGCACTTCAGGTGCGGCCGTCAGGAAGATGCCGCGAAACGCGACGCCTGTTGCGCTCGCGATGGCCGCGGCAGTGTCGCGCTCGCTCTCCATCAGGAATGCGGCATCCAGTATCGCGGATTGGCCCTGCACGATCACCTTGCGGGCGCGCTCGAACATCTCGCCGTAGACGCGGTCCGAGCTCTCGCGCGTGTAGGCGGACGCCGGCAGTCGCGTCAGCGCACCGACGCCTGCAAGGTGCTTGCGAAGAACGTCGGAGCGCAGCAGCACCGCGCCGGGCGCCGGCGCGATCTCGCCGGCAATTGCGCGGGCGAGTACGCTCTTGCCGGTGCCTGAGCGCCCGCCGATCGCGATCAGGCAGGGTTTCGCCGGCGCTATCAGTTGCAGCGCAAGATCGAAGTAGGCGCTTGCCTCGGTGAGGCTGGCAGGATCGTCAGGATAGAGGTCGTGCTTGGTGCATGACACCAGCGCACGCACGGCCGCACGCATCGACAAAAACAGCGGCAGCAGCACCAGCGCATCGGCGTGGTCGGTCCATGTGGTTTGAAGGTAGCCGTTGAACAGGCGGTTCGCTGCGGCGGCCTCGCCAAAATGCAGGAGGTCCATGATCGGGAAGGCGAGGTCGTAGAGCAGGTCGGTGGTCGCGATCACGGGATCGAACTCGATCGCATCGAACAGCACGGGCTTACCGCCGATCATCACGATATTGGCGAGGTGGGCGTCGCCATGACAGCGTCGAACGAGGCCCGCTGCAGCGCGCCGCCCCAGCAGCGCGAGATGGGCTTGCAGTTGCCGGTGGCTGAGCTGATGCAGCCGGTCCACAGCGTCTGCCGGCAGTTTCGGCTGATCGCGGAACTTGGCGGTGTTGCGGTCGATGATGGTGCCGATCGCGGCGAGCCATGTCGATCCGTCACTGACCGGGGCGCGCGCATGCGAGACGCGCATTACTTCAGCCAACTCATCCGCAGCGTTGGGAGCAAGGGCGTGTGCTGCGGCGAGATGATCGAGCGCCTGCCTCTCGTCGAAGCGCGCCATTTCCACGGCCCACTCGACCACGGGTCCTCTGCCATCGAGCGCAAGGCCGTTCGCTTCGCGCGTGATGGCGACGACCCGCCGGTAGATGTCAGGCGCGTTGCGGGCGTTGACGGCGAGTTCTTCGTCGCAGCAGCGCTTGCGCTGCGCGAGCGTCGAGTTGTCGAGGAAAGGCAATCTTACCGCGCGCTTGATCTTCAGCACCCGATCGGCGGCAAGGAACACAACGGAAATGTGGGTATCGATGCGCTTGGCGGGCACACCCGTGCCGGCGCCAGCAGCAAGGAACGCCAGCACTTCATCTTGGCCGGATGCCGTGGATGTGGCCAGTGCTGTCATGGCTGCAGCACCGCTGCGCCCACAAGCTTGCCGTCGCGCAATTCGGCCAGCGCCTCATTGGCGCGCGCGAGCGGAAACGCCGTGGTGTGCGTCCTGATGTTGGCCTCCGTCGCGATCTTCAGGAAGTCGAGTCCGTCCTGCCGGGTCAAATTGGCGACGGAGACGAGCTGCCGTTCCTGCCAGAGGATGCTGTAGGGGAAGCTCGGGATATCGGACATGTGAATGCCCGCGCAGACCACGCGTCCGCCCTTGCGTACGGCGCGCAGCGCCAGCGGCACCAGCGCGCCGACGGGAGCGTAGATGATCGCCGCATCGAGCGCTGCGGGCGGGGTATCCTCCGAAGCGCCCGCCCACACCGCGCCGAGCGAGCGGGAAAGCCGTTGCGCTTCCGCGTCATCCCTGCGCGTGAAGGCATGGACCGAGCGGCCCTGCCATTGCGCGACCTGCGCGACGATGTGGCCGGCTGCACCGAAGCCATAAATGCCGAGGCGCTTTCCCGGACCTGCCATGACAAGCGAGCGCCATCCGATCAGTCCGGCGCAGAGCAGGGGAGCCAGCGACACATCGTCGCCGTCTTCGCCGAGCGGGAAAGAGTAACGGCTATCCGCGACCAGATGCGTGGCAAAGCCGCCGTCGCGGGTGTAGCCGGTGAATTGCGGTGTGTCGCAGAGATTTTCCTGATTGCTTTCGCAATAGGCGCAGTGTCCGCAGGTCCGGCCCAGCCAGGGCACGCCGACGCGCATGCCCGGCGTGAGATCGCTGACGCCGCTTCCGATCGCTTCGATGCGGCCGACGACTTCATGTCCGGGCACGACGGGATAGCGGATATCGGGCAATTCGCCGTCGACCACGTGCAGATCGGTGCGGCACACGCCGCAGGCGCTGACCTTGATGCGCACTTCGCCCGGACCGGGGACAGGGTCCGGCCGCTCCTGCATCGTGAGTGCCGCCCCGGGGGCGGTGAGAACCATGGCGCGCAAGGCGGAGTTCCAAGTGGCTTGGCCCATCAACTCTTCGCGCGATCCGGCCGGGCAGATTTGATTTCGCGCAACGTTGCAAACGAAGGGACGCTCTAATTTTGGTTTTGCCATATGGGGGCCAACAAGGAGGTAAACATGACCAAATCCCTGATTCCGGTCCAAACCGATCGCTCTATTGCCCGCCGCGACGCCAACCCCTTCTCGTTCCTGCAGCAGGAGATCGACCGGCTGTTCGAGGGCGTCACCCGAGGCTTCCCGAATCTGGCGGCCTTCTCGGGCGCGGCGGCCAATCTGCCGCGGATGGACGTCAGCGAGACCGACAAGGCGATCCAAATCGAGGCGGAACTTCCCGGTCTCGAAACCAAGGACGTGCAGATCAATCTGGCGGACAACGTCCTGACCATTCGTGGCGAGAAGAAGAGCGAGCGCGAGGAGAAGGAAAAGGACTACCATCTCGTCGAGCGCACCTTCGGATCGTTCTCGCGTTCGGTGCAACTGCCGCAGGGCGTGAAGCCCGAAGACGTCTCGGCCGAAATCGCAAAAGGTGTGCTCAAGGTGACCGTCAAGAAGCCAGCGCCGGCGCAAAGCAAGCAGATCGAGGTCAAGTCGGCGGCCTGAGGCTGTTCTGTTCGTGGCTCGGAACGTCGCGGCCTGAGCCGCGACGTTCGCGCGGAGCACGAGGCAGCACCCGCTTCTTAGCCTTCATTTCGAGGCCGTGGGCTTCCACGTGCTTGGCCGACGGCGGCACGCGGCTCGCTCTCCGCCACCAGCTGGCAAGACGTTCTGCGAGGACGACCATGCACGTCTTGAGGCTCGAAGGATGCCAGGTCGCTGCATACGCAACGTGCAGTCCGGCATCGACAAGCGCGCCTTTCTTGACCAGTGGCACGGCTGCATGGACCCACCAGCCTGCGATGATGCGCCGTACGATATCGCAACTCGTCTTGTCGGCCCGGCCGCTGCTCGCAAATCGAAGAAATGATTCGCGCAGCACGCGATTTGCTCTGGCGGCGACGCCGGTACGCCCGTGTCGATGGCAAATCGAAGCCACCGCAAGGAACTCGTCATCAGAGAGAGATCGGCCAAGCTGCATGCTGAGCATTGACCGAGCAGATATCAAGCAGTTGCGAAGCTGCTCCGGCAGGCTGCGAACGCTGACTTGTCCTTCGTGCAGTCGCTTTTTCAGACCGAACTCCGGCAGTACGACGATGTGCCCTCGCGTGGACAGTTTGCAAAGGAAGTCATGGTCTACCGATACGTCGAAGTCCTCCCGAAAACCTCCGACGGTGCGGGCCATGCCATTGCGAAACATGCCCTGGCTCCCCGCGGCCATGAGGGGCTTACCGAATGCGAGCAGATAGGCAATCACCGCGGGTGGATTCTCGACCACCTCTTTACTGAGAAAATTTCCGTGTTCATCCACATCGATGTAGTTGGCTGTCACCAGGACGGTATCCGGATTGGCGTCAAGGTGTTCCACCTGGTGCCGCAATCGAGATCCGACATGAACGTCATCGGCATCATGCCGGCATATGTACTGGCCGCGGGCCAGAGCGAGGCCGCGATTGAAGGCCTGGGAGATTCCTGCGTGCGCGGGTAGCCGCTCGATCAACAGACGCGCGTCGCGCGCAGCCCAGCGCTCGAGTACTTTCCAACTGCCGTCGCTGGAGCCATCGTCAATAACGATGTATTCGAGATCGGTAAAATCCTGGTGCAGAATACTTTCAAGTGTTTCGTCGAGAAATCGCTCAGCGTTATGGACGGTCGTAATAACCGTCAGCTTCGGCGTCATCACTGTGGTTTTGGATTGATCAGACATAAAGTACGCTTACCCGTTAGAAAAATACGCTCCGCTCGCTTGCCAGAAATCCTCCCGCTCGCATGCGCCGCCTTCGAAATTGCGCACCGCTGTACCGGTGCTTGCGGCGTCTGCCTGCTCTCAATTACCCATAACTTTGACCACTCGGGCTGATCCGCTGATCGGCGAAATCTTGAATCGAAAGAATCACTTGTGATTCCTTTCTGAGCACCTGATTCGCGAGGGGGTGCTCTATGGGGCTGAC
>JAKFVP010000249.1 GCA_021732175.1 Bradyrhizobium sp. | reverse complement strand
CGTCCGGCATCGAGGTGCTGCCGTTCGAGGTTCCCGGCAAGGGCGCGTGGTACCTCGAACGGCAGCACCTCGATGCCGGACGGGGAGCCATCGGGAAGGGCGGGCTCGAAGGGCTGGTTCACCTCAATTGGCCGGCGCGCCACGTTGTTCTCGCCGAGGACATTGAAGATGCTGTTCGACTTGAGGATCGCCAGCACGCGGGGGTGGGCATAGATCGAAAACGGCGAACCCTCGCGCATCGACAGCAGGCCGGCCACCGCATCGATCTCGCTGTTGGTGAGGATCACGCCGGCAATGGGGCTGTGGCGCAACTGTCCCTTGGCCGGATGCAGTTGCGGCGTTGCGATCAATTGCTGGCGCAGGTCAGGGGAGGCGTTGACGAGATACCAGTTTGTGCCGTCGCGGCTAAACGCGATCGATGCCTGCGTACTGACGAGATCGGGGCTTTCGCTTCGCGCCCTTGCGCATACCTGGCACCCGCAATTCCACTGTGGAACACCGCCGCCCGCGGCTGCGCCCAGGACGACGATGCGAAGCATGATCCGTCTCCTGGCTGAAAAGGTGGCTCCAAAAACGTTTCGAGGTGGACGCCCGGTTTTGGCTACGCCCCGTCAGTCGGGGACGCGCCGCGCCCGGAGATCCACCTGCGTCAAACGTGAAGGGACCGCGTCCGCTTACTTGCGGGCGGCGCACGCATACATGTTGATTTCCATGCCGACCGGCACTTCGACGATCTTGGGTGCTTTCCAGGCCATTAGGCTCTCCTTTTTGAACCGGACGACTTCCGCCCTGACCCATAACGTAGCGCGGAACGCAAAGTTCGCCAGTGGAATTTTCGTGGCATAAACCTCTGCGTGTTCATGCTGCGGCGCGAGACGAATCCGGTGGGCAGGGGACCACAATTGGCTCAAAATGGCGTGAGATCAGGGATTTCCCGGTTGTCCGACGGATGGCGAATGGCGATGTCGGGGTTATGGAGGCATCGTCCCTCCCAATAACATGGCGTTCAAGTCGAGGTCAGTTCCCGTTCATGCCCAGATATTACTTCCACACGCGGATCGGCGATGAGCTGATTGCCGACCCCGAAGGCGAAGAGTTGCGCAATCCCGATCGCGCCTGGGAGATGGCGCGCGCCATGATCCTGGAGCTGCTCCGCAGCGAGGGCGCCGACGAGCGGCTGCTCAACGCCACCGTCGAGGTGACCGACGACGACGGGGAGATCGTGCTGGAGTTTCCGTTCGCCGAAGCGCTGCTCGACGGCGGCGAGGCTGGCATGACCAAGCACTAGCCTCGGTAGGCGAACAGCCCTTCAAAATGATCGCAACCATACTGTGCGCTGCGATACACCGTCGGCGAATGTCTATTCCGTTCGATTGAATCTCCATCGCGATTGTTTCCGATTGCCATCAGCCGGAAAAGAATCGAAAACTCCCGTCCAGGAAGCCAACCGGGCGCAGCGAGCCTGCAGGAGCAGAAGGCTTCCACTAGGGAGAATATCCATGAAGAGCGACATATTCGCGCCGCGCAGCCTTTGGCTCGCCGGTGCCTTCCTCGGCGCTTTGACACTTAACGCCGCAGCCCAACAACCGGCCGCAAGTCCGGCGCCATCGGCGGCACCCGCCGCGGCCGCGCCGCTGCCGCCCGGCTCGCCCCTGATCGGCCGTCCCGCCGACAGCGAGGCCGCCGCCAAGCTTGCGCCGATCGCACCGCCGCCGATTCCGGCCGCCGCCGACAAGCTGCCCACCGCCAAGCTGAAAGTGCCGGCCGGCTTCAACATCGAAGTCTATGCCTCCGGCATCGCCAACGCGCGTTCGCTCGCCGAGGGCGACAAGGGCACGATCTTCGTCGGCTCGCGCCTCGTCGGCAACGTCTATGCCATCAGCACCGACAAGGACGGCAAGCGTACGGTGAAGACGATCGCGTCCGGCCTGCACCGGCCGAACGGCGTCGCCTTCAAGAACGGCACGCTGTACATCGCCGAGCTCTCGAAGATTTCCAAGGTCGATAACGCCGAGGACAATCTCGGCAGTCCCGCCAAACTCGTCACGATCTTCGATAAGCTGCCGAAGGACGAAGCGCATGGCTGGAAGTTCATCGCCATCGGCCCGGACAACAAGCTCTATATTCCGGTCGGCCAGCCCGGCAACAACGTGCTGCACGACAACGAGCATGGGCTGATCCGCCGCATCAATCTTGACGGCAGCGGCGACGAGGTGATCGCGCGCGGCGTCCGCAACACCGTCGGCTTCGACTGGAATCCGGAAAACAAGCAGCTCTACTTCACCGACAACGGCCGCGACTGGATGTCGGAAGACGTGCCGGAAGATGAGCTCAACCGCATCACCAAGGTCGGCGAGCACTTTGGCGCACCGTACTGCCTGCAGGGCAACATCGTCGATCCCGAGTTCGGCTGGGGCAAGTCCTGCGCCGACTACACCGCGCCCGTCGCCCTGCTGGGCCCGCACTCGGCGGCGCTCGGAATGCGCTTCTACACCGGCAAGATGTTCCCGACTGCCTACAAGAACCAGATCATTCTGGCGCGCCACGGCTCGTGGAACCGCAGCAAGAAAGTCGGCGGCGACGTGCTGCTGGTGACGCTGAACAAGGACGGCACGGTGAAGAAGACCGAACCGTTCATCACCGGCTTCATCGAGGACAACAAGTATATCGGCCGGCCGGTCGACGTGATGCAGATGAAGGACGGCTCACTGCTCGTGTCCGACGACTACAACGGCGCCGTGTATCGCGTCAGCTACGGCAAGCAGAAGGTGGCCGACAAGAAGTAGTCTGCCGTCATTGCGGGCGAAGCGGCTTTGACCGCTTCGTTCCTCAATGACGAGGGGATGTTTCATGCGTAAGACTTTCGTGCGTAGGTCAATGACCGCGCTGGCGCTCGCTCTTCTCGCTTCGTCCGCCAGCGCGCAGAAATTCGAAGAACGGATCGCGCCGTGCCTCGCCTGCCATGGCGAGAAGGGCCGGTCCGAGACCGACAACACGCCCTCGCTCGGCGCCCAGCAGGCGCCGTATGCGTTGATCCAGCTCTACATGTTTCGCGAGAAGCTGCGCGTCAACGAAATCATGAACGAGATGGCAAAGCCCCTGAACGACGACGATCTCAGGACCTTCTCGGACTTTATCGCCAAGCTGCCGAAGCCTGCGCCGCCGGCCGATGCCGGTGATGCCGCGCGCATGGCGCGCGGGCAGGCGGCGGCGGCTCAGCACCGCTGCAACACCTGCCACAACCCGGACTATTCCGGCAAAGAAAACGTGCCGCGTATCGGCAACCAGCGCGAGGACTACCTCGCCAAAACGCTCGCTGAATACAAGAGCAACACCCGCGCCGGCTATGATGCCTCGATGGCCGACGTGATGGCGCCGGTGACACCGGAGCAGATCGCCGATCTCGCCTATTATATCGCCCGCGTGCGCTGAAAAGGCCGGCTGGCCTTGCTGCGCGTCCAGCGCTACAAGACGAAAAAACGGAGCTGGTAATGCAGGACCTCTGGCGTCTGTCGGCCACGGATTTGGCTGGCTTGGTCAAATCGAAGAAAGTCTCGGCGACGGAAGCGGCGAAAGCCGCGCTGGCGCGGCTCGACGCGGTCAATCCGAAGCTTAACGCGGTGGTCGATCACAAGCCGGCCGAGGTGCTGGCGGAAGCCGCTGGCGTCGACGCGAAAATCGCGCGCGGCGAGGATCCCGGTGTGCTCGCCGGCGTGCCCGTCACGGTGAAGGTCAATATCGACCAGGCGGGCTTCGCCACCACGAACGGCCTCAAGATCCAGAAGGACGTGATCGCCAAGGACAACAGTCCGGTCATCGACAATATGCGCAAGGCCGGCGCGGTCATTCTCGGCCGCACCAATTGTCCGGCGTTCTCCTATCGCTGGTTCACCACCAACCTCGTGCATGGCGATACCAGGAACCCGCGCGATCCCGGTACCACGCCGGGCGGCTCGTCGGGCGGCGCAGGTTCGGCTGTTGCGGCGGGCATCGGCCATATCGCCCATGGCACCGATATCGCCGGATCGATCCGCTATCCCGCTTATGCCAATGGCGTGCACGGGCTGCGGCCGACGGTCGGGCGTATCGCGGCATTCAACGCGGCGCTGCCGGAGCGCACCATCGCGGCGCAGATCAGCGCGGTGTCCGGGCCGCTCGCGCGCACCATCGCCGACCTGCGTATCTCGCTCGCTGCGATGTCCGGCTTCGATCCGCGCGATCCCTGGTGGGTGCCGGCGCCGCTGGAAGGGCCGCCGCGCGCCAAGCGCGCCGCACTGTGTCTCAATCCCGACGGCCTCGATCCGGTGCCGGAAGTGAAGGCCGCCGTTGCCGATGCCGGCAAGCGGCTGGAGCGCGCGGGCTGGATCGTCGAAGAGGTCGCCAACACGCCGCCATTGCAGGAGGCCGCCGACTGGCAGACCAAACTCTGGCTCGGCGACTCCTATGAAGCGCAACTTGCCGCGGCCGAGCGCGAGGGCGATCCCGGTGCACTCGCGTGCCTCAACGGCAACAAGACAAAGGTGTTTCCGTTCGATGCGGCCGCGTTCTCCAAGGCGCTGGTGCGCCGCGCGACACTGGCGCGCGAATGGCTGCTGTTCCTCGAGAAATATGCCGTGGTCGTCATGCCGGTGTCCGGCGAATTGCCGTTCCCTGACCATCTCGACCGCAAGGACGCCGCCTCCTTTGCGCGGGTGTGGAAGGCGCAGCTGGCGCAGATCGCGATCCCCTTCATGGGGCTGCCGGGCCTGACGGTGACGACCGGCCTTGTCGGCCGCGTGCCGGTCGGCGTGCAAGTGGTGTCCGGGCGTTTCCGTGAAGATCTCTGCCTTGCCGCCGGCGAGGCGATCGAGGCGGGCGGAACGCCTTCCTCGCCAATCGATCCAGCGAGTTGATTGCGATGACTGTGATCTACGATTTTTCCGCCGACTCGCTCGCAGGCGAGCCCGTGCCGATGAAGCGGTTCGAAGGGCAGGTGCTGCTGATCGTCAACACCGCCAGCGCCTGCGGGTTCACGCCGCAATACAAGGGTCTGCAGGGGCTGCATCAGACGCTTTCGCCGCGGGGACTGGCCGTGCTCGGCTTTCCCTGCAACCAGTTCGGCGGGCAGGAACCGGGCGACGCCAGGCAGATTGAGCAATTCTGCCACACCAATTACTCCGTCACCTTCCCGATGTTCGCCAAGATCGACGTCAATGGCAGCCAGGCGCATCCATTGTTCAAATTTCTGAAGCGGGAGAAGTCTGGCCTGCTCGGCTCCGAGATCAAGTGGAATTTCACCAAATTCCTGGTCGACCGCTCGGGCAAGGTGGTGGGGCGGTACGCGCCGACGGTGCGGCCGGAGAATCTGACGAAGGAAATCGAGGCCCTATTGTGAGTGACAACGACAAGCCAGACGACGCCCCCCAGTTGCCCGACCGCCTCTCGGTCGATCCGCGCAGTCCCTACTACAATGAGGCCGTGCTGGCGCGCGACATCGGCATCCGCTTCAAGGGCGCCGAGAAAACCAATGTCGAGGAATATTGCGTCAGCGAGGGCTGGGTGCGCGTTACCGCGGGGAATGCCAAGGATCGCCACGGCAATCCCTTGACCATCAAGGTCCACGGGACCGTCGAGCCGTATTTCCGCGACAAGGCGTAAGCCATGGTCCGCATTACCGACGTCTGCGAGATCACCAAGCCGATCTCCTCGCCGATCCGCAACGCCTATATCGACTTCACCAGGATGACGACCAGCCTCGTCGCCGTCGTCACCGACGTCGTGCGCGAGGGCAAGCGCGTCGTCGGCTACGGCTTCAATTCCAACGGCCGCTACGGGCAGGGCGGCCTGATCCGCGAGCGGTTCGCGCCGCGTCTTCTGGAAGCCGATCCGAAGTCGCTGCTGGATGCCACCGGTGACAATCTCGATCCGGACAAGGTCTGGTCCGCCATGATGTCGAACGAGAAGCCGGGCGGCCATGGCGAGCGCTCGGTTGCGGTCGGCACCATCGACATGGCGGTGTGGGACGCGGTGGCGAAGATCGCGGGCAAGCCGCTGTTTCGCCTGCTGGCGGAGCGGCACAGGCGGCAGGCCGATCCGCGCGTGTTCGTCTATGCCGCCGGCGGCTACTATTATCCCGGCAAGGATCTGTCGGCGCTGCGCGGCGAGATGCGCGGCTATCTCGACCGTGGCTACAATGTCGTGAAGATGAAAATCGGCGGCGCTGACATCGCGGAGGACCGCGAGCGCATCGAGGCGGTGCTGAAGGAAATCGGCTCTGGTGCGCAGCTTGCGGTCGACGCCAACGGCCGCTTCGATCTGGAGACGGCGATCGCCTATGCGAAGATGCTGCGCGACTATCCGCTGTTCTGGTACGAGGAGGCGGGCGATCCGCTCGACTATGCGCTGCAGGCGGCGCTGGCGGAGTTCTATCCCCGGCCGATGGCGACCGGCGAGAATCTGTTCAGCCATCAGGATGCGCAAAACCTGATCCGCTATGGCGGCATGCGGCCGGACCGTGACTGGCTGCAATTCGACTGCGCGCTGTCCTACGGCCTGTGCGAATACCAGCGTACGCTGGTGGTGCTGCACACCCATGGCTGGTCGCCGAGCCGCTGCATCCCGCATGGCGGCCACCAGATGTCGCTGAACATCGCGGCCGGGCTCGGGCTCGGCGGCAATGAGAGCTATCCGGATCTGTTCCAGCCCTATGGCGGCTTCCCCGACGGCGTGCGCGTCGAGAACGGGCATATCGTGATGCCAGACCTGCCGGGCATCGGCTTCGAGGGGAAGTCGGATCTCTACAAGGAGATGAAGGCGCTGGCGGCTTAACGAGCGAGGAATTTCATGGACTTCTCCAGTGCTTTTGCCAAGGTCGTTGCGCTGATCGGCGGCGCCGCGCTTGTGGCGCGCAGGATTCAGGGCGTGCCCAAGGTGGCGGCGTGGGGCCAGACGCCGGCCATTCCCGAGCCGAAGCCGCAGGGCGCCATTCCCACCTTGAAGATGCCGACGGCGCGCGGCTGGAGCGACGGTCAGCTTCCCGTGGCGGCGCCCGGGCTCAAGGTCAACGCGTTCGCGACCGGGCTCGATCATCCCCGGTGGATCGAGGTGCTGCCGAACGGCGATGTGCTGATTGCCGAATCCACCCAGATCGCGGGCCGCCCCACCAGCGTGTTCCACTATGCGATGCAGGCCACCATGAAGCGCGCCGATGCGCTCGGCGTCAGCGCCAACCGCATCACCTTGCTGCGCGACAGGGACGGCGACGGCGTTGCCGAGGTGCGCGGGGCGTTCATGGAAGGGCTGCGCCAGCCGTTCGGCATGGCGCTGGTCGGCGACACCTTCTATGTCGGCAATACCGACGGCGTGGTGGCGTTTCCCTATGTGGCGGGAGCCGATCGCATCACCGCGCAGGGGACGAAGCTCGTCAGCTTCAAGCCTGCCGGGCACTGGACGCGGAGCCTGCTGGTCAGCCCCGACCGGACCAGGCTCTATGCCGGGGTCGGCTCGCTCACCAACATTGCCGACATCGGCATGGAGGTCGAGGAGGGCCGTGCGGCGATCTACGAGCTCGATCTTGCGAGCGGCAAGAGTCGCATCTTTGCTTCGGGCCTGCGCAATGCCGTCGGCATGGCGTGGGAGCCGAACACCGGCGTGCTGTGGACCGTGGTCAACGAGCGCGACGGTCTCGGCGACGAGACGCCGCCGGATTACCTGACGTCCGTGCGCGATGGCGGCTTCTACGGCTGGCCTTACTGCTACTGGGGCCAGATCGTCGACGATCGCGTGCCGCAGGACGCGGCGATGGTCGCCAGGGCGATCACGCCGGACTATGCGCTCGGCGGTCACACCGCTTCGCTCGGCCTGTGCTGGGTGCCGGCGGGCACGCTGCCGGGCTTTCCGGACGGCATGGCGATCGGTCAGCACGGCTCGTGGAATCGCTCGACGCTGTCGGGCTACAAGGTCGTGTTCGTGCCGTTCGTGAACGGCCGCCCCTCGGGTCCCGCGCGCGACATCCTCTCCGGGTTCCTCGCGCCCGACGAGCGCGAGTCGTATGGACGGCCGGTCGGCGTCACCCTCGGCCCGGACAAGCGCTCGCTGCTGGTCGCCGATGACGTCGGTGACGTGATCTGGCGCGTGACGGGAGCGTAAGGGCTACGACAGCCCCATGTTCAGCAGCCGGCGACCTTCGCTCTTCACGAGCTTCTTCACCGCGCTCGATGCGACGACCTCGCCGTCATTGGCGTAGGCCTCGTGATTCTTCTCGATGTCGTCGAGGCGGTAGAGATAGTTGACCATGATGCCGGCGGACTCGCGCAGGCCCTTCAGCGAGAGGTCGCCAAGCCAATTGATGCGCTCCAGCCGCGCGCCGTTGCCGAGATGGAAACGCGCGACGGAATCGATCAGGCGGCCCTTTGAAGTGCGGGCCTTGAGGAAATAATGCGCGGCGAGCGGCTCCAGCACGGGGCGGAGCTGTGCGGTGAGCTCCGCGTTCTTGAACCAGTCCGGCGTGTCGAGATTTTCCAGCAGCTTGCGTTCGTCATCGGACAGCGGCACATCCTTGCCTTCCTTCACCCATTGCATGAAGCCCGGCACCGGTGACAGCGTCACGAAGGTGTCGAGCTTGGGCAATTCGCGGCGCAGCTCCTCGACCACCTGCTTGATCAGGAAACTGCCGAAAGAAATGCCGCCAAGTCCGCGCTGGGTATTGGAGATCGAGTAGAACACGGCGGTGCGGGCGCGCTCCACCGCGACCGGCTCGCGCTGTTCGGCGAGCAGCGGCGCGATCGCGCCGGGAATGGTTTCGGTCAGCGCCACCTCGACGAAAATCAGCGGCGCATCCGGCATGGCGGGATGGAAGAAAGCGTAGCAGCGGCGGTCGGCGGGATCGATGCGGCGGCGCAGGTCGTTCCAGTCACGGATCTCGTGCACCGCCTCGTAGCGGATGATCTGTTCCAGGATGTTGGCTGGCGTCGACCAGTCGATCTTGCGGAGCACGAGAAATCCCCTGTTGAACCAAGACGAGAGCAGGTGCACGACGTCGCGGTCGAGCGCGACGAGCTCGCTGCGGCCCTTCAGCAGACCGAGCAGGTCGGCGCGCATCTGCACCAGTGCGCCGGTGGCGCCCGGCGCGCGGTTGAGGCGGCGAAACAATTCCTGCCGCCGCGGCTCCGAGGCAAAATGCAGATCGCTGGCGTCCGCATCGGTCGGCTCGTTGTCCCAAGCGTCGAGCGCCTGCTTCAGCCGCTCGTGATCCGGGCCGTAGTGGCGCGCCAGCTCCTGGAAGAAGGCGAGCCGGCCATCGGCATCGAGCTCGTGATAGAAGTCGAGCACGTCACGCGCCATCGCGGTGCCGGAAGCTTCGCCGCGGCCCGACAACAGCGCCTCGCACAGGGCGAGCAGTTCGGTGGCGTCGTGCTTGCCGCCGGAAGGCTCGCCCCGGCGCAGCAGCGTGCGGCTGCGTTCGGAAATCGTCGAGAGAAGGTCGGAGAAGAAGGCGTTGGCCATGAAAGTCCAGCGAATCCGATTCTAGAGGATTTAGGAGGCAGCAGACTGGAATCAAGCGTATTTCCAGTACGGAAATATGTCATCTGCAGCGAAGGTATTAGCTTAACTGCGCACTACTCCTTTCCCGCGAATTCGGTCGGCGTCTTGCCGGTGACCTGCCGGAAGGCATGGGAAAATGCGGGAACGCTGGCATAGCCCAGATCGGAGGCAAGCTGCTTCACCGACAGGCTGGCATCGACCGACAGCCGCTGGATGGCCGCCGCAATGCGGGCGCGTTGGCACCAGCTCTTGAAGGAAAGCTTGGTCTCGGCGGCAAACAGCCGCGACAGGGTGCGCGCCGAGGTGCCGACCGCACGCGCCAGCGTCTCGATCTCGTGATCGGCGGTCGGGTCGGCCAGCACGATGTCGGCGGCGCGGCGGCAGCGCGGTTCCTGCGGCACCGGGATGAAGGTCGCCGAATCCTCGGCGCGCTCCAGCTCCAGCATGGCGAGCCGTACCAGTAGCCCCGTACGTTCGGGATCGTTGCGGTCGTCGAACAGCGCCAGGATCGTCTGCTGCAACAGCGGCGACACGCGCACGACGAATTCCTTGGCGAGCCGCTTGCCGTGGCCCTCGCGCTTGAGCCAGTCGAGATCGAAATACAGCATGCGCATTTCGATGTCGGCGAGCACGTCGATGGCATGGCCGAGCCGGGCAGGGACCCATACCGCGCGATCGGGCGGCACCAGCCAGCGGCCCTTCGGGGTCGTCACCTGCATGGTGCCGGCGGCGGCATAGACGAGCTGCGACTCCCGGTGCATGTGCGGGGGAAGGCGCGTGCCCTTGGGCTCGAAGCGCGCCACCATGTGCACGCCGTCGCCGGTGGCGCGATGGCGCCCCTCGATCCCCTTGATTGGCCGTTCGACGACATTCATTGGCGGCATCCCGTCAGCGGGAAAACATATAACCTATTTGGGGAAATGCAGGAATCGCCAAAGAAGTCGTCAAGGAACTGGAAATGAACAGTCCGGCCCGGGTCATCACCTTCGTCAACGCCGCCCACTTCATCGACCATTATGCGATGCTGATCTTCGCCGCCGCCGTGATCATCATGGGGCCTGCGCTCGGCATGGCCTATTCGGAGCTGCTGCCCTATGCGACGCCCGGCTTCGTGGCGTTCGGCGCGGGCTCGCTGATCACGGGCTGGCTCGGCGACCGCTGGTCGCGGCGCCACATGATGGTGATCTTCTTTGTCGGCATCGGCCTGTCCATGATCTCGGTCGGCTTCTGCTCGACGCCGCTGCAACTCGGCGCGGCGCTGCTTTCGATCGGCATCTTCGCCTCGATCTATCATCCCGTCGGCACCGCGATGATCGTGTCCTACGCCGACAAGCTCGGCCGCGAGATGGGGATCAACGGCGTCTGGGGCAATCTCGGCGTTGCCTCCTCGGCGCTCGCCACCGGCGTGATCGGGCAATATCTGGGATGGCGCTACGCCTTCTTCATTCCGGGCGCGCTCACCGTGCTGCTCGGCATCGCCTTTGCGATGATGGTGGTGCATGAGGACCGCCGCGGCACCAGGCAGGCCGCGGCACAGGCCCGCATCGCCAAGGAAGACGCCTGGCGGCTGATCCTGGCGCTGCTGATCGTGGTGGTCGCGATCTCCACGACGTTCAATGCGGTGACCGTCGCACTGCCAAAGCTGTTCGCGGAGCGGCTCGCCGATCTCACCAAAAGCCCGGCGCTGCTGGGGGTGATCGCCGCCGGCGTCTACGTGTTCGGCGCGATGACGCAATACACCATCGGCAAGCTGCTCGACCGGCATTCGCTGAAGACGGTGATGCTGCCTCTGTCGTTCCTGCTGGCGCCATTGCTGTATCTCGCCGCGACGCTGGCGAATTTGCCGCTGATCCTGGTCTCGATCGGCATCATCATGGGCGCCTTCGGCCAGGTCACCGTGAACGACGCCCTGGTTGGCAAGTATACGCCGGAAGAATGGCGTTCGCGGGCCTATGCGGTGCGCTATTTTGTCGGTTTCACGGCGGCGGGTGCGTCCGTCGGTCTCGTCGCATGGCTCTATGAACGCGGCGGCTTCGCTACTATGCTGCAGGCGTTCGCCGGACTGTGCCTGTTCGTCATTGCGGCTGCCATCATCCTGCCGCGGGAGATCGCGCCAAAGCCGGCTGTCTGAGCTTTGCGAGTGCAACATGAAGAACCTGGCGTGGTTGGCGGCAGTGATCTGGCTCGCGTGCGGACAGGCTGCCCTCGCGGATGCATTCAAGAATGTGAAATGCGACGCCGACATTCCAAAGGCCCTGATCGGCCAGACCTCGGCGAACGAGAAGATCGCGGTCACTGAAGGCAGGTATCGCGCATTGAACCTGAAGCACCTTGGGGCGGACGAAAAGTCGAATGAGCTGTCGTCGATCAATTGGCTGATCTGCGGCAAGGAATTCATCATGCTGGTGGACCGCAAGGGGCTGGTGCGCGACGTGATCGCGTTCCCGCCGCACTCCAAGACGTCGCCCGCCTACTCCGGTTCTTGCAAGCTCAACGGCGAGGAGCTTCCCGATATCTTCGAGGCGGTGCTGAACGCCAGGGTCGCGGGAGACGAGTTGCCGGTGCTCTCGGCATGGAAGGTCGACCTCGATGCGGCGAAGTTCGTCAAGGCCCCCACCGCAGGCCTGCGCTGCCCGCGCAGCGGCATCTACACCGTCGACGGCGGCCAGTAGGGATCGCGGCGCAGGGCCGCCCCGACAAGCCAAGATTCCGGTTTTCTGACGCCGCCTGATCGACCACAATGGCGGGGCAAAAGGCTCGCTCCAACAAGAGCCGAGGGGAGGTACCTTATGTCCTGCCGATCCTTGCCGCGCATTGCCGGCCTCATGCTGGGAATTCTTGTCATGTCCAACGGCTCTGCCGGCGCCGACACGCTGAAAGATGAAATCGCGCCAACCGGAAAGCTTCGCGTGGCGATCGCGGTCAGCCCGGCGGGCGGCGCGTTCTGGTCGCGCAAGACCGAGAGCGGCGATTATGCCGGCGTTCCCGTCGACCTCGGCAAGGCGATGGCCGAGCAGCTTGGCGTGCCCGTCGAATATGTCGTGCACAACAATTCCGGCCAGATCGTCGATGCGGTCGGCAACAAAACCTGGGATGTCACTTTCCTTCCGAAGGATCCCGAGCGCGAGGGGCGGATGGCGTTCGGCCCGATCTATGAAGTCGCCGACGCCACCTACATCGTGAAGCCCGGCTCCGCCGTGAAAGATTTCGCCGGTCTCGACCAGCCGGGCGTCAAGGTCGCCGCGGTCAACAACACCACGACCATGCGCGGCGCGATCGCGCATCTGAAGAACGCTGAGGTCACGGGCTACCAGACCTATGACGAGATCTTCAACCTCCTCAAGAACGGCGAGATCGACGCCTTTGCGCTGTCGCGCGACCAGCTCAACGCGATGGCGCAGCAGATTCCGGGTACCCGCGTGCTGGACGAGACCTTCAAGCAGACGGTGACCGCGGTTGCCGTGCCGCCGAACCATCCGCTGGCGCTGGCCTTCGTGGCGAAGTTCATGGCGGATGCGATCGGCAACGGCATGTTGCGGGCGGCGTACGACAATAACGGGCTGAAGGGCCGGCCGGTGCGGACGCAGACGAAGTAACTGCCACCCGTCATTGCGAGGAGCCAACGGGTCGCGCGAACGCGCGCCCGATGACAGGCTCCTCGCAATGACGTGGAAAGACATGCGCTCTCGTTCTCACGGCTTGAGTTTCGCCTGAGCTATTCAAATTCGTTGCTCCCTCTCGACCAGAGGGCGCGGGGAAAGCCGGGCGCCGGATGCACCCGTAGATCCCGTGCGCCGGAGCACACGGGCATCCCGTGTACCGAAGCACACGGGCAAAACACTACAGGTACAGCCGAGACATCCCGGCTTCCCCCGCGCAATGGTTTGGCGGCTTATACGTGATCTCCCCGGTGAGCGGCGTTTGTTGTCACCGTTGTCCCGCCAGCACAGGCCGATGGGAATAGACGCCACGGTCGCGGCGCCAGAACCACACGATTTCGCCGGCCGCTGTAGACGTTTCGCCGGATGCACAAGTCACCTGACGCCACAACGGCCCATCGCCACCCGCGCCAACGTATCGTGGCGATCATGATCCGCC
>JAKFVP010000248.1 GCA_021732175.1 Bradyrhizobium sp. | reverse complement strand
CCACACGGGCGCTGGGCCCGCGCGCCTGGCGCGCGCTGCACCTTGTCGGCGGCTACTATCTGCTGTTCCAGTTCACGGTCAGCTTCGGCAAGCGCATCCCCGACTCGCCGCTCCATGCGCTGTTCCTGATCCCGCTGGTGACGGTGTTCGTACTGCGCATGGTCAGCATGGCCGCAAAGGCCGCGCCGCGGCCGGCGCAGGCGGGATGACGCGCCTCTGCTGCGGCCGGCGGCCTACGTCGCCGGCGGCATCAGACCGAGGCGTTTTGCGATGATGCGGTCCATCATGCGCTTGGGCAGCACGGCCGCCAGCACATGCCGCATCGTGTCCGGCGCGATGTGATAGCGCACCTTCGGATTGGGCAAGGTCAGCGCGCCGTAGACGACCTCGGCGATCTTCTCGGGCGGCAGCCCGATCGACTCGAGTTGCCCGATATAGGCCGTGACCTTTTGCAGGGCGGGCAGATAGGGCGAATTCTGGTAGCGGGCAATGTCGGCACCCGCCCGCCCCTTCTCCCAGATCGGCGTCTTCACCGGGCCGGGCGCGACGATGACGACGTCGATGCCGAACATCATCAATTCCCGGCGCAGGCTTTCCGACAAGCCCTCGAGCGCATGCTTGGAGGCGGCATAGGCCGCGGTGAACGGCGCGCCGGCCTTGCCGGCGACGGACGAGATCATCACGACCCGGCCGGGCGGGCCCTTCAACGAAGGATCGGCGCCGAGCAGCGGACCGAAGGCCTGGGTCGCGATCACAGGCCCGATCACGTTGACCTCCATCTGCTGGCGAAACTTGTCCGCCGACAGCCCCAGTACAGGACCCGCAACGGACATCCCGGCATTGTTGACGAGGCCGGCGAGTTTTTCGCCATTGAGCGCCGCGCGCACCTCGCGCGCCGCGGCGAGCACCGCCGGCTCGTCGGTGACGTCGAAAATCAGCGGGGTGAAGTTGGCGCCGAACTCGCCCTTGAGACGGTCCGCATCGGCCTGCTTGCGGACGCTGCCGAACACGCGAAAGCCCTTGTCCAGCAACAGCTTTGCGGTGGCCCAACCGATCCCGGTGGACGCGCCGGTGACGACGACGGATTTCATGATGCTTCGCTCCCCTCTGCTGCCGGTTATTTCGGCGCTGCACGCGAACAGTGCAAGGGGCGACGCCTCGCGGTTAACGCTTCGTTACTTTGATTAAAGAATTCCGGGTTGCCGCAATCCCGCATTAAGGGTGGATTCCATTGGATTTGCACGAGGTTCCGCTTTTAACGCCGATGAAAGGCCCCCATTGCCATGGTCGATTGGACAAGACCAAAAGCAACAAAAGGCTGAACCAGGTGCAACAGCCCGCCTTTTCTATCATTACCGAGCTCGAGGACGCCGTCTCGAGTGGTTCATCGGCCAAACGCGTTTCCACGCTAAGGCGGGTGACGGATCTCTTCCTGCATGACGGCGAGCGGCTCAACGACGAACAGGTCAAAGTGTTCGACGATGTGCTCTGCTTCCTGGTCGCGCGGGTCGAAACCCGGGCTCGGGCAGAGCTTGCCAAGCGCCTTGCGCCGGTCGACTACGCGCCGTTCGAGGTGATCCAGCAGCTCGCCTTCGACGACGAGATCGCTGTTGCCGCCGACGTGCTGACCAATTCCAGCCGGCTCGGCACCGAGACGCTGGTCAAGATCGCCAGCACCAAGAGCCAGGACCATTTGCTCGCGATCTCGGGCCGCGCCAACCTGCCCGAGGTCGTGACCGACGTGATCGTCGACCGCGGCGAAACCAAGGTGATCCGGCGCCTCGCCAACAACGCCAGCGCCCGTTTCTCGGAAGCCGGCTATTCCGGCATGGTCGCCCATGCCGAGGACGACGACCAGCTTCTCGAGATCCTGGGCCTGCGCGTCGACCTGCCGATCAAGTTCCTGCGCGACCTCTTGCGCCGGGCCAAGGACGCCGTGCGCGACCGGCTGATGGCCATCGCGCCGCAATCGGTCAGGGACGAGATCCAGCGTGTGCTCGGCGACATCGCCCGGGAGCCCGCGGTGCCGGCCCGCGACTTCTCCGTCGCCGAGCAGCTGATCAAGCTGATGAAAAGCCTGAACGAGCTCGACGAGGCCGCGATCGTCAAGTTCGTCGGCAGCGGCAAGTTCGACGAGGTCGCAGCCGCGCTCGCTGTGCTCAACGACGTCCCGACCGACCTGATGGCCCGTGTCGTCGAAGGCACCAGGGCCGACCTGCTGCTGATCCCCTGCAAGGCCGCCGGCCTCGACTGGCTGGCGGTTGAAAGCATCTTGCGCCACCGGCCGGTGGTTCCTGCGATCTCCGACGCCTCGCTCTGGCAGGCCCACCGCGACTACGGACGGCTGTCGCGCGAGACCGCGCAGCGCACGGTGCGCTTCTGGCAGCTGCATAACCGGATCGAGAAGGCCAACTAGGCCGGCAAGAATCTGGTTCAGCTCTCAACGCTTGCATCCTTCATGCGTTGCATGATGCGATATCGCATGCATCCGCGCGTGAGAATGCAGTTGAAGCTCCCGGTCTTTGACTCGGAAAGCACTCGGCTTTTTTTGATTCAGGGAGTCACGCGAACGACTTCACAGCAAGAATGTGCATGAAGTCTCATTTCTTCGCTTGGAGCTCGAGAGCGGGACGATCGAGAAAATACATCAGGTAAGAAAAAGGCGAGACCGCCTGCGCGATCTCGCCGAACTTGACGCCTAAGCTTTAAGATTTCGTGTCGGCTTTTAGTTCTTCGACTTGTCGACCAGCGCGCCCTTCTTGATCCACGGCATCATGTCGCGGAGCTTGGCGCCGACTTCCTCGATCGGGTGCTGCGCGAGCTTGGCGCGGGTCGCCTTGAACGAGGTCTGGTTGACCTTGTTCTCCAGCATCCAGTCGCGGGCGAACTTGCCGCCCTGGATGTCGGCGAGGACGCGCTTCATCTCGGCCTTGGTCTCCGCAGTGACGATGCGCGGGCCGGTGACGTATTCGCCGTATTCGGCGGTGTTGGAGATCGAGTAGTTCATGTTGGCGATGCCGCCTTCATAGATCAGGTCGACGATCAGCTTCACTTCGTGCAGGCACTCGAAATAGGCCATCTCGGGGGCGTAGCCGGCTTCCACCAGGGTCTCGTAGCCGCCCTTGATCAGCTCGACCAGGCCGCCGCAAAGCACCACCTGCTCGCCGAACAGGTCGGTCTCGCACTCTTCCTTGAAGGTGGTCTCGATGATGCCGGCGCGGCCGCCGCCGATGGCCGAGGCGTAGGACAGGCCGAGGTCATGGGCATTGCCGGAGACATCCTTGGCGATCGCGATCAGGCAGGGCACGCCGCCGCCGCGCTGGTACTCCGAGCGCACGGTGTGGCCGGGGCCCTTGGGGGCGATCATCAGCACGTCGAGGTCGGCGCGCGGATCGAGCAGGTTGAAGTGGACGTTGAGGCCGTGGGCGAACACCAGCGCCGCACCCTTCTTCATGTTGTCGTGCAGGTGCTCGCGGTAGATGTCGCCCTGCAACTCGTCCGGGGTCAGCATCATGACGAGGTCGGCCCATTTGGCGGCTTCGGCGACTTCCATCACCTTGAAGCCGGCATTCTCCGCCTTCTTGGCCGAGGCCGAACCCTTGCGCAGCGCAATGGCGACTTCCTTGACGCCGGAGTCCTTGAGGTTCAGCGCGTGGGCGTGGCCCTGGCTGCCATAGCCGACGATGACGACCTTCTTGCCCTTGATCAGGTTCAGGTCGGCGTCGCGATCGTAGTAAACTCGCATAGTCGTTTCCTCTTGAGGGGCCGGAAATCGGCCGATTAATCAGGCTGTTAGGAGGGTCAAAACCGCCGGGTCGCCTGCGAAATTCCGGCCGTTGTCTAGAGCATTTGCCCTGATGGGGAAACCCCGTTCTCGCATGGCGCGGTGCGGCATCATGCGTCCATGAAGACGGGATAGAGGGAAGCCAGCAGCAACAGGGCCATCACGATATTGAAGGCCCTGATCGCCCGGGGCGAGGTCAGGACCGGCCGCAGGGCGGTACCGAACAGCGCCCAGACCGTGCAGGACACGGCCCCCAGGATCAGGCTGATGCCGACCTGGATCGCGATATTCCAGGGAAAGGCGGCAATGGCGGCATAGGCCGTGATGGTGCCGATCACCATCACCCAGCCCTTGGCATTGACCCATTGGAACATGGCTGCGCCCCAGAAGGTCAGCGGGCGGCCCCGGTTGTCCTGTTCGGGGGCCGAGGGCTCGGCCATGCCGATGTGCCAGGCGAGGTAAACCAGATAGGCCGCGCCGATATATTTCAGGATGGTCTGCAGGATCGGATAGGCGATGAAGATGGTGCCGAGCCCGAGGCCGACGGCGCCAACCATGAAGGCGAAGCCGATGGTGATGCCGATGATGTGGGGAATGGTCGGCCGGAAGCCGTAGGTCAGGCCCGACGACAGCAGCATGATGTTGTTCGGCCCCGGGGTGAAGAACATCACGGTGGCGAACATCACGAAGGCGATGAAGAGCGAATGGGACATTGCGCGGCCTCACGCGACATTCGCGAGCGTGACCGCCACAAGGGCGACGAAAATTTCGGCCGGTTTCATTTTATGGCTCTGTTATTTGTGGCTGCGTTGGGGCTTCAGCTCTGTTCGCCGGCTTTCGGCTTGCGCAGGAGATAGGTGGCGTGGAGCGGGGCGTGGTAGTCGGCCGAGACGGTCTGGAAGCCGACATCGGTCAGCATCCGCTCCATCACCCAGGAAAAGGTCGAATATTCGTCGCGCATGTGGGTGATGACGCTTTCGCGGTCGAACTCGTGGTTCTTGATCGAAAAGTCGGCCCAGCCCTCGACGTCGCGCTCGAGGCCATCGGGCATGCTCACGAAGACGATGTCGCGCAGATAGAAATTGGCGCCGGGCTTCAGCGCATTGAAGATGCGAGACAGCGCCACGGCCTTCCAGAAATCGGGCAGATGATGCAGCGCGAACTCGCTGACGATCAGGTCATATGAATTCGGCTCATAGGCGAAGCTGAGCAGACCTGCGAACTGGGTGCGGATCTTCACCTTGCGGTCGCGCGCCAGAATGTCGGCCAGCTGCAGCATCGCCGGTGAAATGTCGATGGCGTCGACCTCGGCGCCCATCGCGGCGGCTTCGCAGGCCAGTACGCCATTGCCGCAGCCGATGTCGGCGACGCGCCAGCCCTTCTTCAGCCCCAGCATGGTCAGCGCGGCGTTGGCGCGGCTGTCGCTGTTGTCATGGCGGTCATAGAGCGAGGCGACGGCGGAATCGATGCCGATCCGTCGCCGCTCGGTATAGTACCAGTCGCGCGCCAGCATGGATCACATCCCCTCTGGCCCGCGCCCGATCGCGGCAACGCCGGTGCGCGACACCTCGACAAGGCCGAGCGGGCGCATCAGGTCGATGAACTGGTTGATCTTCGACGAGGCCCCCGTGATCTCGAACACGAAACTCTCGGTGGTGGCGTCGATGACGCGGGCGCGGAATGCGTCGGCGAGACGCAGCGCCTCGACACGGTGATCGCCGCCGCCGCGCACCTTGACCATGGCAAGCTCACGCTCGATCGAGCGGCCGGTCAGGGTCATGTCGACGACGCGATACACGGGAACCATGCGGTCGAGCTGATGCTTGATCTGCTCGATCACCATCGGCGTTCCCGTGGTGACGATGGTGATGCGCGAGAGATGTTTCTGGCTCTCGGTTTCCGAGACCGTGAGACTGTCGATGTTGTAGCCGCGCCCGGAGAACAGGCCGATCACGCGCGCGAGCACGCCGGGCTCGTTCTGCACAAGAACCGAGAGCGTATGCGTCTCGGTCGGGTCGTGGCGATCCTCCAGGAAGTAGGCGGAGGCCGGCTGGTTGGCGGGCTGCTGCTGGTTCATTGTCGTCCCCTTCAAGCTTCTTCTCTCACGCCACCGCCCGCTCGCCGGGCTTCGCCGTGACATCCGTTCCGACCCATCGCTGGAACAGATCAAAATCGATATTGCCGCCGCTCAGGATCAGGCCGACGCGCTGACCGGCGAGCTTGCGCTTCTCTGACAACGCAGCCGCGAGCGCCGCAGCGCCGGCGCCTTCGGCCAGGTTGTGCGTATCGGTCCAGTAGGCACGGATCGCCGCGCCAATTTCATTGTCCGTGACCTGCACGATGCGCGCGGCGCCCTTGCGGATGATGGCAAGCGCCTCCTCGTCGGGGACGCGCGTCGCTAAGCCATCGGCAAACGTGTCGCTGCTGTTGGTCTTGACCAGCGTTCCCGAAGCAAACGACAGCGCATAGGCCGGCGCTTCCGTCGACTGCACGCCGACGATCTCGGTCTTCAACCCCAGCAGATCGCGCGCGAGGATGCAGCCGCAGATGCCCGAGCCCTGCCCGATCGGCACATAGAGCACGTCGAGATCCGGAGCCTTGCGAAACAGCTCGAGCGCGTAGGTGGCAACGCCCAGCACGAGGTCGCGGTGGAACGACGGCACCATGTGCAATCCGGCGCGGTCGGCCTCGCGGCCGGCTTCCTCGCGCGCCGCCTGAAAATCCTCACCATACTCGACGAGCCTTGCGCCGAATGCCTGCATGGCGCGGTTCTTCTCGACCGAGTTGCCAAAGGGCACATAGATCGTCGCCGGGACGCCGGCGCGGCTCGCGGCAAACGCCAGACTCTGGCCGTGATTGCCGCGCGTCGCCGAGATGATGCCCGGCACATTCGGCTGCTCGCGCCGGAGGCGATCGAGATAGGTCAGCCCGCCGCGCACCTTGAAGGCGCCGATCGGCGTGTGGTTCTCATGCTTGACCACGACCGACGTGCCGAGCCGTTGCGCCAGCAGCGGCCAGACATGCGCCGGGGTCGGCGGCACCGCCGCCCCGACAACTTTATGCGCACGCTCCAGTTCAGCGAGGTCAAACATGGGACGCTCCTACCTCACACCAGTGCCTTGCCGCCGGAGAACGCCTTGGCGGTGGCCTCGTCGGTGGCTTCTTCCGGCAACAGCATCTCGTTATGCGCCTTGCCGGACGGGATCATCGGGAAGCAGTTTTCCAGCGCGGCGACGCGGCAGTCGAACAGCACCGGCCGCTTGACCTTGATCATCTCCTTGATCGCACCTTCGAGATCGGACGGCTTCGTCGCCTGGAGGCCAACGCAGCCATAGGCATCCGCCAGCTTGACGAAATCAGGGAGCGCTTCGGAATAGGAGTGCGACAGGCGGTTGCCGTGCAGAAGCTGCTGCCACTGCCGCACCATGCCCATGTACTGATTGTTCAGGATGAAGATCTTGATCGGCAGCTCGTACTGCACGGCCGTCGACATTTCCTGGATCGTCATCTGCACCGAGGCATCGCCGGCAATGTCGATGACGAGGCTGTCGGGATGGGCGACCTGCACGCCCATCGCTGCCGGCAGGCCGTAGCCCATGGTGCCGAGTCCGCCCGAGGTCATCCAGCGGTGCGGCTCCTCGAAACCGTAGAACTGCGCCGCCCACATCTGGTGCTGGCCGACTTCCGTCGTGATGTAGGTGTCCTTGCCGCGGGTCGCCTCGAACAGGGTTTGGATCGCGTGCTGCGGCAGGATGATCTCGCTGTTCTTGCGATAGGACAGCGAATTGCGCGCGCGCCATTGCGTGATCTGCTGCCACCACGCCTTGATGTCGGGCTTCTTCGCCTCGGCCCTGAACACCTGCAGGAGATCGCCGAGCACGTTGCCGCAATCGCCGATGATGGGCACGTCGACGCGGATGTTCTTGTTGATCGAGGACGGATCGATGTCGATATGGATCTTCTTCGAGCCCGGCGAGAACGCATCGGTACGGCCGGTGATTCGGTCGTCGAAGCGCGCGCCGACGCACAGCATGACGTCGCAATCATGCATGGTCATGTTGGCTTCGTAGGTGCCGTGCATGCCGAGCATGCCGAGCCAGTTCTTGCCCGACGCCGGATAGGCGCCCAGCCCCATCAGGGTCGAGGTGATCGGGAAGCCGGTGACTTCGACCAGCTCGCGCAGCAACTTCGACGCCTCGGGGCCGGAATTGATGACGCCGCCGCCGCTATAGATCACCGGACGCTTCGCGCCGGCGAGCAGCGCCACGGCCTTGCGGATCTGGGCGGCATCGCCTTTCAGCCGCGGCGTGTAGGAGACGTGAACGTCGTCCTTGCGCGGCGGATGATAGGTGCCGGTGGCGAACTGCACGTCCTTCGGCACGTCGACGACAACAGGACCGGGACGGCCCGTGGTCGCGACGTAGAACGCCTCGTGCAGCACTTTCGCAAGGTCGTTGACGTCGCGCACCAGCCAATTGTGCTTGGTGCAGGGACGCGTGATGCCGACGGTGTCGCATTCCTGGAACGCGTCGTTGCCGATCAGATGCGTCGGCACCTGGCCGGTGATGCAGACCAGCGGAATGGAATCCATCAGCGCGTCGGTCAGCGGCGTCACCATGTTGGTGGCGCCGGGACCCGATGTCACGAGCACGACGCCAGGTCTGCCGGTGGAGCGGGCATAGCCTTCGGCCGCATGGCCGGCGCCCTGTTCGTGCCGAACCAGGATGTGCTCGACGTCGCTCTGCTGGAAGATCTCGTCATAGATCGGAAGCACCGCGCCGCCGGGATAGCCGAAGAGATGCTGCACGCCATGATCGATCAGCGCGCGAACGATCATCGCGGCTCCCGTCATCTGGTTCGGATCGTGGCTCTGGTTACTCATTGGCTTGCTCCGGATGCGCTCTTCGTGGCGCGGACTTCGTTGGCTCGGTCTGGGAAATAAAAAAGGGCCCCAAGAGGCCCCATGTGCACCGCCTGAACTCGAATGGCCTCAGCCACCCGGGGCGATGCACCTGGGTACGACGACGATAAGGAGTTTTGCAATAATATTGCGCATTTGCCTGCTCAGGCTTCCCAAAGGTTGCGCGAACATAGCCAGCCCGACCCGAATGTCAAGGCAAAGCCGCTTTCCGCGCGATTTCTGGCAGATTAGCCCTGTTCCGGGCATTCGGCGAGAGCGAATTTGCTGCAGGACCGCAAAAACCGCGTCATGGCAGGGCTGCGCGGGCTTGAAGCCACCCCCTCGCCGCCTCCGGGGCCACCCACTCGAACTCCGGCAATTGGTGGCGGAACCAGGTTAACTGGCGCTTGGCGTAGTGGCGGGTTTCGGTCCGGCCGAATTCGGCCGCCGCCTGCAGCGTCACCTCGCCCCTGATATGCCGGATCAGCACCGGCACGCCGTGTGCCTTCATGGCCGGAAGCAGCGGATCGAGATTGCGCGCGGCGAGTTGAGCCACCTCCTCGATTGCGCCCGACGCCAGCATCGCGTCGAAGCGCGCATCGATCCGCGCATAGAGTGCCTCGCGCTCGGGTGCGAGGAACAGCGCCGAAAATTCGCCCGGCGGCAGCAGCGGCGGCAGGCCTTCGCGATGCCAGTCCGGCAGCGCACGCCCTGTCGCCTCGATCACCTCGAGCGCGCGGGCGATGCGGGTGCGATCGCGCGGCTTCAGGCGCGCGGCAGAAACCGGATCGCGGCGCGCCAGTTCTTCATGCAGCGCCTCGACGCCGTCGCGCTCGAGCCGCGCGCGGACGGAATCGCGCACCTCGGCCGCAATCGGCGGCACCGCCGACAGCCCGCGTGTCAGCGCCCTGAAATAGAGGCCGGAGCCGCCGACGAAGATCGGCAGGCGCTTATTCGCGCGCGCCTCCGCCAGTGCTTTCGCCGCGTCCGCAACCCACGCGCCGGCGGAGAAATTGATGGCGGCATCGACATGGCCGTAGAGCCGGTGCGGAACAACCGCCTCCTCCTCCACGGTCGGCCGCGCGGTGATGATGCGCAGGTCGCGGTACACCTGCATGGAATCGGCGTTGATGAGGACGCCGCCGGTTTTCCGGGCAAGATCGAGCGCCAGCGCCGACTTGCCGCTGGCGGTCGGCCCTGCGATAAGCACGGCCTTGTTCAATCCTGCCGAAACCGTCTGCATGTCCCTGGTCGCCACCCTCATTTGCAATCCCACCAACCCCGCGCTCGACTCCACCATCGTCGACGGCGCGCTTGCCGTGCTGCCCTCGCCCGGTCGGGCCGAGTGGCTGTTCAACGAGGTCGCGGTCGACATCCCCTTCACGGGAAGCGAGGACATCAAGGCCATCGAAGGCCGCCTGCGCGCCGCGCGCGGCGATCTGCCGATCGACATTGTCGTGCAGCCTCAGGCCGCCAGGCGCAAGAAGCTTTTTCTCGCCGATATGGATTCCACCATGATCGGGCAGGAATGCATCGATGAGCTGGCCGACTTTGCCGGGCTCAAGGCCCATGCCGCAGGGATCACCGAACGCGCCATGCGCGGCGAGATCGAGTTCGAGCCCGCACTGCGCGAGCGCGTCGCGCTTTTGAAGGGCATGCCGGTCAGCGTGGTCGACGAAGTCCTGAAGACGCGCATCAAGCCGACGCCCGGCGGCCGCGAACTGGTCATGACAATGCGCGCCCATGGCGCCTATACCTGCCTGATCTCGGGCGGCTTCACTTTGTTCACCAATGCGGTGGCTGCAATGATCGGCTTCCAGGAGAACCGCGCCAATGTTCTCGTGGTCCGCGACGGCGAGTTCTCCGGCGAAGTGACGGAACCGATCCTCGGCCGCGCCGCGAAACTGCAGACGCTGATCGATCTCACCGAGTCCTTCGATCTCGACGACATCGACACGCTGGTGACGGGCGATGGCGCCAACGATCTCGGCATGATCCAGAATGCCGGTTTGGGCGTGGCGTATCACGCCAAGCCGGCAGTTGCGGCGGCAGCGGCGGCGCGCATCGATCACGGCGATCTCACGGCGCTGCTCTATGCGCAGGGGTATCATCGGGACGAGTTCGTGGAGGGATAGGCCCCAGCCGTCATCACCCGCGAAAGCGAGTGATCCAGTATTCCAGAGACGTTGGTTTTCGAAAGAGAGGCCGCGGCGTACTGGATGCCCCGCCTTCGCGGGGCATGACATTGGTGTATGCGGCGCGACTGCGTACCTACTGCACGCTGAGCGCCACGAAGCGCAGTTCGCCCTCGCCGTTGGCGACGAGCAGCAGCACCGACTTCTTGCCGTCCTTCTTGACCTGATCGACGCGCTTCTTGACGTCGCCGGCGTTGCTGACGGCTTCCTGCGCCACCTCGACGATGACGTCGCCGGCGGAGAGCCGCTTCTCGGCGGCATCGGAGTTGTTGTCGACGCCGGTGACGATGACGCCCTTCACGCTGTCCTTGATCTTGTATTTGGTTCGCAGGTCCTTGCTCAGGGTCGCAAGATCGAGGCCCAGCGCCTTCTGCGTGACAGGCTTCTCGGCCGGCGGTTCATCCTTGCTTTTGGCGGCGGCTTCCTTGGCCTTGTCGGTATCCTCGAGGCGGCCGAGCGTGACCTTGCGGGTCTCTTCCTTGCCCTTGCGGATGACGACGACGTCGACGTCCTTGCCCACGGCGGTGTCGGCGACGACGCGCGACAGATCCTTGGGATCCTTGACGTCCTTGCCGTCGAAACGGATCACGACGTCGCCGGGCTCGATGCCGGCGGGCTTTGCCGGCCCCTTGTCGTCGACGCCGGCCACCAGCGCGCCGCGCGCGGGCTTGATGCTCAGACTCTCGGCGATCTCCTCGGTGACGGGCTGGATGCGCACGCCGAGCCAGCCGCGGCGCAGCTCGCCGAATTTCTGCAACTGGTCGACGACGGCGGCGACCGTCTTGGACGGCACCGCAAAGCCGAGACCGATCGAGCCGCCGGTCGGCGAGATGATCAGCGTGTTGACGCCGACGACTTCGCCTTCGAGGTTGAACAGCGGTCCGCCGGAATTGCCGCGATTGATGGAGGCGTCGGTCTGTATGTAGTTGTCGTACGGCCCCTGGCTGATGTCGCGGTTGCGCGCCGAGACGATGCCGGCGGTGACCGATCCGCCGAGGCTGAACGGGTTGCCGATCGCGATCACCCATTCGCCGAGCCGCAGCTTGTCGGAGTCGCCGAACTTCACCGCCATCAGCGGCTTGGTCGGCTTGAACTTCAGCACCGCAAGGTCGGTCTTCTTGTCGACGCCGACCAGTTCGGCCTTGATCTTGGTGCCATCGTTGAGAATGACGTTGATCTCGTCGGCATCGGCGATGACGTGGTTGTTGGTGACCACAATGCCCGATGTGTCGATGATGAAGCCGGAGCCGAGCGAATTGGTCTTGCGCGGCTGGAACTCGCGGTTCGACTCCTTGCCGCCCTGGCCCGGACCGCCGCGGCGGTTCTTGAAGAAGTCGTCGAAGAATTCCTCGAACGGCGAGCCCGGCGGCAGTTGCGGTGAGGCGCCACCGCCGCCGCCTCCTCCGCCACCCTTGGCCTCGACGGTCTGCGAGGTCGAGATATTGACGACGGCGTCGATCACCTTCTCGGCGATGTCGGCGATGCCATCGGGGCCGCGCGCAGCAGCGGGCGCCGAGGCCATGACACCAGCAGCGCCAATCGTCATCGCGGCCGCAAGGTGGCGCAGGCGACGGCTGAGGGCGGGTCGGACACCAGTCATGTCGATCTTTCTCCAGGCAAATCGGGAACGAGTATGGGTTAACACTGCGCCCGAACGGGGCCGCGGCGCAAGCATTTGAGGCGTACAATCCGGCGAAAACCCGGCCTTCCGGCCGTCACGATTACGTTGGATTTTTACCGCCGTACCAGCCAGATCAGGATCAGTCCGCCCACCGCCGAGACGAGGCCTACCGCGCGCAGGATGTTGTCCGGCGTCGCCAGCGCGCTCTTCATCGCCTTGCGCATGAAGGCGGGGCTCGCCGCGAACAGGATGCCTTCCAGCACGAACAGGATTCCGATGCCGATGAGGAAGTCAACGAACGCGATGGACCTCATCGGACCCCGGGCCTCCCGAAAATTGGTTTCTTTTTATGAACCGGGGGGCGAAGCGGAACCGCCTCGCCCCTCGTTAGACGATTACTGTTTCGGCGCCGCCGCCGCCGCGGGCTTGCCCGAGGCGCTGCCGAAGAAGCGGAAGAAGTCCGAATCCGGCCGTAGCAGGAAGCGGGTGTCGTTGGCCTTCAGCCCCTGCTCGTAGGCGGACATCGAGCGGTAGAAGGCGAAGAAGTCCGGATCCTTGCCATAGGCTTCGGCGAACAGGCGGTTGCGCTCGGCATCGCCGGTACCGCGGACCTGCTCGGCGGTCGAGTTGGCGTCCGCAATGATGACGGTCGCTTCACGATCGGCCTTCGACCTGATCTCCTGCGCCTTCTGGCCGCCTTGCGCACGGAACTCGGCGGCCTCGCGTTGACGCTCGGTCTGCATGCGCTGATAGACGGCCTGGCTGTTGGCCTCCGGCAGGTCGGCGCGGCGGATACGCACGTCGACCACCTGGATGCCGTAGCCTTCGGCTTCCTTGTCGAGCTGGCTGCGGATCTTGGCCATCAGACCTTCACGCTCGTCACGCACGACGGTGATGAAGGTGACCTCGCCGAGCACGCGGCGCAGCGCCGCGTTGAGCAGCGTGGTCAGCTGCAGATTGGCGGCCTGAATAGTGCCGACGCTCTGATAGAAGCGCAGCGCATCCTTGATGCGATAGCGCGCGAAGGCGTCGACCACGAGCCGCTTCTGGTCGGAAGCGATGACTTCCTGCGACGGATTTTCCAGATCGAGGATTCGCTTGTCGATGCTGATAACGGTGTCGATGAATGGCGCCTTGAAGTTCAGGCCCGGTTGCGACACGACGTCGACC
>JAKFVP010000442.1 GCA_021732175.1 Bradyrhizobium sp. | reverse complement strand
TATACCGCCGATCACCGCCGCAAGACGGCGGCCGAACCCAGCGGCTTCAGCCCCGCGATCTGGAAGCAGTTTGCCGAGCTCGGCTGGCTGGCGCTGCCGATCGCGGAAGAACATGGCGGGCTCGGCGGCGGCGCCGTCGAGATCGGCATCCTGATGGAGGCGTTCGGACGCGGGCTGGTGTCCGAGCCGTATCTTTCCACCGTTGTGATCGGCGCAGGCCTGATCGCGGCGTGCGGCAGCGAGGCGCAGAAGCAGGCGTTGTTGCCCAAGGTCGCGGAGGGATCGCTGTTCCTTGCGCTGGCGCATGCCGAGCGCGCGGCGCGCTTCGATCTTGCCAAGGTCGAGACGACGGCGACGAAAACGCCTGATGGTTTTCGGCTGAACGGCCACAAGATCGCAGTGCTGGACGGCGAGGCCGCCGACCGGATCATCGTCTCGGCGCGGCTGGTCAATGCCAATGGCTCTTCCGGAAAACTCTGTCTGTTCCTCGTCCCGGCCAAAACATCAGGCATGACCCTGCACGACTACCCGCGGCTCGGCGGCGGCCGCGCCTGCAATGTCGATCTGCGCGACGTGCAATTGCCCGCGGACGCGCTGCTCGGCGATGGCAGCGATGCGCTAGATGCGATCGAGGCTGCGGTGGACCGCGCCATGGCCGCACTCGGAGCGGAAGCCGTCGGCATCATGCAGACGCTGCTTAACTCCACGCTGGAGTACACCAAGATCCGGAAGCAATTCGGCCGGCCGCTGTCGGCCAACCAGGTGATCCGTCATCGCCTCGCCGACATGTCGATGCAGTGCGACGAGGCGCGCTCGATGGCGCTGCGCGCGGCGCTGATGGCCGATGCCGAACCGCTCGTGCGCAGCCGCGCAGCTTCAGGCGCCAAGGCGAAGATCGGTAAATGCGCCCGCTTCGTCGCCGAGCAATCCGTGCAGTTGCATGGCGCGATGGGCGTCACCGAGGAACTCGAGATCGGTCTCTACTTCAAGCGCCTGCTTGCCTTCGACACGCTGTTCGGCGGCAGCGCCCATCATTATCGCCGCCACGCCGCGCTCGGCGGGCGCCCTCAGGCTTAAGGAGACGGACATGGATCTTTCCTTCAGCGCCGAGGAGCGCGCGTTCGAGAAAGAAGTCCGCGACTTCATCGCGACCAACTTGACCCCGGAAATGAAGCGCGCCACCGCGCTGACCCCGTCGGTGTTTTCCGACCCCGACATCGGCATGGCCTGGCAACGCGCGCTGCACAGGCGTGGGTGGGGCGCGCCGGGCTGGCCGGTGCAATATGGCGGCCCGGACTGGACACCGGCGCAGCGCTGGATCTTCGAGGCGGAAAGTGCCCGCGCCGGCGTGCCCAATGTCAATGTGATGGGCGTCAAGATGGTCGGCCCCGTCATCATCGGCTTCGGCTCGCAGGAGCAGAAGGATTTTTATCTGCCCCGGATTCTTTCCGGCGAAGACTATTGGTGCCAGGGCTATTCCGAGCCCGGCTCCGGCTCCGATCTCGCCTCGTTGAAGACGCGCGCGGTGCGCGACGGCGATCACTACATCATCAACGGCACCAAGATCTGGACCACACATGCCCATCATGCCAACCGCATGTTCGCGCTGGTGCGCACCAACGAGAGCGAACGGCAGCAGGACGGCATCAGTTTCATCCTGATCGACATGAAGACGCCGGGCATCACGACGCGGCCGATCCTCACCATCGGCGGCGATCACGAGGTCAACCAGGTGTTCTTTGACGACGTCCGCGTGCCCGTCGCCAACCGCGTCGGCGAGGAAGGCAAGGGCTGGACCTACGGCAAATACCTGCTGGAGTTCGAACGCGGCGCCGGCATCGCCTCGGCCAAGCTGCGCGAGGCGTTGCGCACGGTTGCCGATCTCGCCGAGGCCGACATCACCGGCCGCGCCATCGACGATCCCGATATTGCGATGCGCATGTCCGAGGTCGAGGTTGACATCGATGCACTCGAGATGACGGAACTCCGCGTGCTGTCGGCGCTGCAGACCGGGCAAAACCCCGGCGCGGTGTCGTCGATCCTGAAGCTGCGCAACAGCGAAATCCGCCAGGCGGTGACGCGGCTCGGCGTCGACGTGATCGGCCATGACGGGCTTGCGGTCGAGCCGGTGCGTCCGCTCTACCGGCTCAACCACACCCCGCCGGTGCCGGAAGAGATGCTGACGGTGGTGCCGGAATATCTCAACGGCCGCGCCTACACGATCTTCGGCGGCTCGTCGGAGGTGCAGCGCGAGATCATCGCCAAGCTGGTGCTGGGAATCTAGGCGGCAGCGCGGCGGCCGGCCGCGCCGTCACGGCGCGGGCACTTCGACCGGGGTCGGCGCGCCCTCCTCGTCGCTGTCGAAGATGATGAGCACGCGCAGCTTCGCGTGCTTCTTGTCCAGCGGCAACAGTCCCTCCGGCTTTCGCTTGGGATCGAATTGCGACAGCTCGGACAACAGTCTGACATTCTCGCTCGCGCCGTCCCACCAATAGATCGCGTACACGCCGGGGCCGGACCTGCCCGGGCCCGCCAGAATGAGGATGCCTCCCCCATAGGCGGCGAGATCGCGCACCCCGCGACCTTCGCCGAGCGGCAGACGGAACAGGCTGGGTTGGGCGGCGGCACCGTCGAAGAACGCCTCGAGCGGGGCGGACATCACGACGGCCCTGTTGTTGTCACCGAGCACCGGACCGCGAAATCCGGCGAACAGCGTGCCATCCTTGACCGCGATTCCCTCGACGGTCAGCCCGTTCTTTTCCAGCCGCTGGTCCCTGAAGCCCGCAAAGGCCGGTTCAGCGGCGATCATCTTCTTCAGATTCGACGTTCGCTCGATCTTCGCGTCGGTACCCTGCTTGGCGCGAAAGCGGATGATCTGGCTGGCGGCGTCGATGCGTGCCCTGATCAGTCCGGCATCCCCGACGGGGTCGAGCTTCCCGTCACTGTCGCGGGGGTGGCCGTGCGAGCCGATGACGTAGTAGAGGCCTTTCGAAAAAGCGACGCCCTCGCCGTCAAGTTCGAGCGCCTCGCCCTTGAACTTGTCGCGCGTGAGCCTGATGGTATCGCCGGCAACCAGCTTGCCGTCCTTGACCGTCACAAACTGCGCAACCTGCAAATTATCGTCGATGACGAGGCAGTCGCGCGGAAACCCCGTGTCGGCGGTGCAAGCGATGCCGCTGGCGTCCTCGGACAGGCCGACCTTGCCGGACTTCTTTGTCTTTCCGATCAGCTTGCCCTTGACCGGCCACGGGTCGTCTTGCCCGCCCGGCGCCGGACCGGCGGCCATCGCCAGCAATGCGACGCACAGGATCGCGGTAATCCTCGCAAGCAACATCGGCTCGCCCTCAACCGGATGGCTACCTGACGCTATCACAGATTGTGCCGTGAGTAACCACGCATGGAGGCGGTATCGCCTATCCGATGCGCGACCGGCGCATCGGATGTGAAAGCCGGATTGGCAGGTTATGCCCCGGCCTTGGCATCCCGGATCGCCTGCCAGATTTTGGCCGGCGTCAGCGGCGTATTGAGCTGCTTGATGCCGAGTTCCGACAGCGCGTCCATCACGCCATTGGTGACGCAGGGCGGCCCGCCGATGGCGCCGGATTCGCCGCAGCCCTTGGCGCCGAGCGGATTGGTCTTGCAGGGTGCGGAGGGATCGAGCGTGACTTCGATCCGCGGAATGTCGTCGGCGCGCGGCAGGCAGTAGTCCTGATAGCTCGCGGTGAGGAGCTGGCCTTCCTCGCTGTAGGCCACGCCTTCGTACAGCGCCTGGCCAATGCCCTGCGCGACGCCACCATGCACCTGGCCGGTCACCAGCATCGGATTGACAGCGATGCCGACGTCGTCGACCGTGGTGTAGCGCACCACCTTGGTGACGCCGGTATCGGGATCGATCTCGACCTCGCAGATATGCGTGCCGTTCGGCCAGCTCGGCCCATCGACCTCGCCCTCGCTGTCAACCGACAGTTTGCCGGTGCCTTCCTTCCTGGCGATCTCGAACAAATTGATGCGCCGGTCGGTGCCGACAACGGTGAGCCAGCCGTCGCGATATTCGATGTCGCCGACGGAGGCTTCCAGCAGGTTGGCCGCCTTCTCGCGCGCCTTGGTGATCATGTCGGCGCTGGAGACCGCAACCGCGGTGCCGCCGACGAACAGCGAGCGCGAGCCGACGCTGCCGAAACCGGTGGCCAAATCAGTGTCGCCCTGCACCACGTCGATCTTGTCGATGGGAATACCGAGCGCGTCCGCCACCATCTGGCTGTAGGTGGTCTGCAGCCCCTGCCCCATCGCCATGGTGCCGGAATGCAGGATGACGCGGCCTTCGCCAGTCGCGTGCAGACTGACCTTCTCATTGTGCGCGCGGCCGCCGGTCCATTCGATGTAGCTGGTGAGCCCGCGGCCGTAGAGCATGCCGCGCTTTTTCGCAGCGCGCTTGCGCGCGGCAAAGCCGTCCCAGTCGGCGAGTTCGGAAGCGCGCGTCAGCATGTGCGCGAAGGCGCCGGAATCGTACACCTGGCCGACGGCATTGGTGTAGGGCATCTGCGCCGGCTTGATGTAGTTCACTTTACGAATGGTGCGCGGGTCCATGCCGATCTGGCGCGCGGCGGCATCCATCAACCGCTCGACGATGAAGACGCCTTCCGGCCGCCCCGCACCGCGATAGGCGCCGACCGGCGCGGTGTGGGTCATCACCGTCTTGACCTCGTAATGCACCAGCGGGAGATCGTAGACGCCGCTCTGCACGAACGGCCCGAGCACCAGCGGGATGATGTTGCCGGTGCCGGACGAGTAAGCGCCGGTCGCGCCGATCGAGCGCACGCGATAGGCCAGCACGCGTCCCTTGGCGTCGAGCGCGAATTCGCCGGTCGAGGTGAGATCGCGGCCATGGGTGCCGCCGACGAATTCGTCGGTGCGGTCGCCGCGCCAGCGGATCTTCTTGTTCAGCTTGGTCGCGGCATAGGCGACGACGCCGTCTTCGGGATAGATACTGGTCTTCTGGCCGAAACCGCCGCCGATATCGCCGACCAGCACGCGCACGCTATCCGGCGGACGCTTCAGGATGGCGCCGGCCAGCAGGTCACGGGTCGAGCCCGGCGTCTGCGACTGCGTGTACAGCAGCAGCCTGCCTGTTCCTTTCTCCACCTCCGCGATCGTCGAGCGCGGCTCCATCGCCGACGGCACCAGGCGCTGGCTGACAATATCCAGTGAAACGACGTGCGCAGCCTTGGAGAAGACGTCCTCGACCTTGGCGGCATCGCCGTAGCTCATGGCAGCCACGATGTTGTCGGGGGCGTCGGGCCACACCACCGGGGCGCCGGGCTTGGTCGCTTCCACGGGATCGACGACCGACGGCAGCACTTCATAGTCGACGGCAATGGCTTCGGCCGCGCTCTGCGCCTCCAGCCGCGATTTTGCGACCACGGCCGCGACGCCCTCGCCCGCAAAACGCACCACTTCATGCGCCAGCAGCCGGCGCGGCGGTACCGTCATCGCCGAGCCGTCCGGGCGCTTGAAGATATCCAGCGTCGGCAGCGTGCCGATATTGTCCTTGACGAGATCGGCGCCGGTGTAGATGGCGGCGACGCCCGGCATTTTCAGGGCTTCCGCCGTATCGATCGATTTGATCTTCGCATGCGCATGCGGCGAGCGCAGCACATGCAGCCAGAGCGCACCGTCCTCCGGCTTGTCGTCGATGAACGCTCCCTTCCCGGTGAGCAGCCGCTGGTCTTCCAAACGCTTGACCGGCTTGCCCGCGCCAAAACGTAGATTGCCGGGTAGAATGTTCATTCCGCTTATTCCTGAGATCTTTGAAACGTCGAGGGGTTTTAACGGATTTTCGGGCCAAGACAACCGAGTGACGAGATCAATTGATCTCGGCTCGCCGGCCCCTGCCCGCTTGACCTGGCGCCACGATCGAGCAGGCGCCGCTGCGAATGGTTGCGCGAAATTCGGAAGGCGAGAGTCCCGTCTCCTTCTTGAAAGCAGCGTTGAAGGTCGACCTGGAATTGAAGCCGACCTCCTCGCAAACCTCGATGATCGAGAATTTGGCCTCGCCGAGCAGCACGCAGGCGTCGCGAATCCGCCAATGATTGATGAACTCGTAGAAGCTCTTGCCGAGCATCTCGTTGAGCACCTGGGACAGGTAGTTCTCGGGGACTTGGGTGTGATTGGACAATTGGCGCAGTGTGATGCCCTGATTGCGATACAGCCGGTCGTCCGTCATCGCCCGTTCGATCTTGGTTGCGATCCGCTTGGCGCGTTCCTCGTCCAGCGCCGAACGCTGGTACTTTGGAGTTTCGATCTCGCTGTTCCCGAGGACGTCGGCTGGCTCGGCGGTCCAGTGACGTTCCGGCTTGAAGATCACCTGCTGCCACAGCACCATGAAGGAAAGAGCATAGACCCAGGCGGTTTCGATCAAAACCTGCGTGTCCGGGTGGATTTGCAGAAGGTCTGAATTGTCGAAGACGATTATGACGAGATGAACGGCCCAGGTCACGGCGGAAATCCCGATCATCCATTCGAACCAGGTCAGGCTCCGTCCCTCGACGGAGGAGAAGAAGTCGAAGCGGCTTCTCCGGTACCGGAACAGGAGGCGCAACGTCTTGCCGACATAGATGCTGGTCGCAACCACGAAGATGACGAGCAGGCCGAGCGCGGCCCCGATGTTGAAGAGCAGGGCCCGGTTGTCGGGGGCGACGAGGACTTGCTGATCCGCCTGGAAGCCGTTGAAGCCGAGAAGCCCGGCAATGAGCAGTCCGGTCGCCGCGGATGGCCCGAGATGCCGGAGGTCCTGCCGCGACAGCCGGACCGGATCGGGACCGACGAGGGCCCGGGCATAGAAATAAAAGGCGGGGCCCAGCACCATCGCGAACGGCATCGTCAGCAGATCGAACGATGCGACCTGCAGCCCCGGGCGGAAGAAGCTGACCAGATCCGGCAGGCTGGTGATCAGATTGGCCAGAAAGAACACAGCCATCGCCAGCGAGTGGTCCTTTCGCTCTTCCCGCCGCGACAAAAGCAGCGCGACCACGAAGCTCTGGTGGAGCACCAACGCGCCGGTCAGAATCTGGCCGAGAAGCGTGAGTTTCATCGATTGGTATTCCCGTAGGATCACAGGGGTGGGGCGCGCACATGGGCGCGGCGCCAATCTAGCCCTTCACAGACTGAAATCGCCCCAGCCGACCGGCTCGGGCATGTTTTCGGCCGGGCAAACCGGCTTGGGCGACACCATGCGCCGGAAACGGCATCTGGGACCAGCCGTGGGGAGCACCAGCTGCCGCCGCTGCGCCGTCCAATCCATCCGAAAGAAATGTGACAATGAACCTCATCCGACTTGCCCTTCTTGCAACCTCTCTTGCACTGGTCCCCGCATCCAGCAAGGCCGCCGACAGCCTCGCCACGCCGCGGAAAGCCCTCCCGCCCAAGGTTGAGGCCCGGATCCGCGACTGGTCGGGCGGCTATCTCGGCATCCACGCCGGACTGGATGCCAACGCATTCAGGAGCTCCGCCCCCACAACGATGCCGGCGCTGAGCTTCTCTGGAACCAAGGACACCGTCGGTATCGGCGGCGGCGATGTTGGGGTGCAACTCGGCTACAATCTGCAACTGGGCAATTGGGTCACCGGCATCGAGGCCGAGAGCTCGCTTCTGCTGATGCACAAGGAGAGCTCGTCGACCCATCTGACGGTACGCCAGACCAGCCGCCATGCCATCAAGGGCAAGCTGGGCTATTCGTTCGGACAGACCCTGCTTTACGGCGTCGCCGGACTGGCCATCGCGCCTGTGCGATTCACCAGTCCGGCCAATGGCGGCTTCCCGGAGACCTCACGTTCGGCCACCTATCTCGGACCGACGATCGGCATCGGCGTCGAGCACATGCTGACCGACCATGTGAGCCTCAAGGCCGAAGCCACCCTTGCCTCTTTCGGCAAGCACACCCTGACCTTCCCGGGCGGAAGCACCAGGATCGACAGCGGTGAGCTCGCGCTCAAGGGCGGACTGAATTTCCGCTTCTGAGGCCGGACCGAGTTGAGCCGCCCTGCTACAGCCCCCAGCGCGGCCAGCCGGTCAGCGGAGATCGTCGAGCGCCGCCTCGACGATCCTCCGCGCCTCCGCTGCCAGCGGCGCCTGCGGCGGAACCGGATCGCCGACGTCGTAGCCCTGGATGGCGAGCCCCGCCTTGATGCAGGCGGCGAGGTTGAAGCGGGCAAAGGCTTCGTTGACGCGCCACAGCTTCCGCTGCAGCACCATGGCCTCGTCCCAGCGCTTGGCCTTGCAGAGCTCGTAGAGCGCAACGCTCTGGCGCGGAATGATGCAGGCGGGCCCGGCCATCCATCCAAAGCCGCCGATCAGCATCACGGCGGCGGGGATATGGGCCGAGGCCGAGAACACCTTGATGCGGTCGCCGCAGCGATTCATGATCGAGAGCAGCCTGCCGGTGTTGGTGGAGGCATCCTTGATGTAGCCGATGCGCGGATGCGCGGCGAGGCGCTCGATGACGTCGAGCGTCAGATCCGAGCGCTGGAATTGCGGATTGGTGTAGATGACGACGGGAATGTCGACGGCATCCGCGATCGCACGGAAATAGGCTTCCACGCCGGCGTCGGGCAACGGGAAATAGGCTTCGAGGATCGCGAGGATGCCGTCGGCGCCGAGTTTCTCGTAAACTTTGGCCTGCGCCACCGCATCCGCGGTCGATGTCGAGACGACGCCGGCAACCACGGGCACGCGACGCTTGGCCGCCGCGATCGTGGTCTCGACGACAGCGGTGCGTTGCGCCGCGTTGAGATAGGCGAACTCGCCGGTGGAGCCGAGCGGCGTCAGCCCGTGCACGCCGGCCGCAATGAGATCGTCGCACAGCTTCGCCAGCACTTGCGTGCGGATCTGGCCTTGGGGATCGATGGGGGAGACGAGATAGGGAAAGACGCCGTGGAAATCGGTCATGACGACCGATTTTAGAACTGCGGGCGCGCGGTGGTCAAACGCGCCTCGCATGGCAGATCACTTGGCAGATGGCCCGGAGCCAGGAACTCCGGGCCATCGGGGCCATCACCAGCCGTAACGAACAGCCGGATAGCCGTAGTAGACCGGCGCGCCGTAAACGACGCCGGGAGCGTAGTAGTAACCGCCGCTGTAATACGCATCGGCGGCAATCGCGGCAGCAGTGGCCGCGGCAATCGCAACAGCCGGACGCGCCACGCGCACACCGCGCGCTTCGGCAGGCGCGGAAACGGAAGCCGCGAGCGTGGCGGCAGCGACAAGCATCAAGGCAATCTTCTTCATGGCAAGCCCCTTTGGGTTAAGCCCCATAGACGGGATGGGAAATCGGGAAACGGTTCGGTTGATCCGCCTGAACCCAACCCTAGGCGAGCGCCCTCGCTGCTTATGTGCAAAAAGTCACAGAAGCTGGGAACACGGTCCAACTGCTTGAAAATATGGCCCTACAGCCGGATCAGCCGGACCCGCGTACCCCAGGGGTCGCTGACCTCGATACCGCCGGCAATCGCAGCGATTTCCGCACCGGCCTTGCGCAGCCGTTCTTCCTGCGCCGCGAACAGATCCGGCTTTTCGATCTCCAGCGAGAACCATGCAAGGCCCGTCGCCTTGTCGTCGCGGCGGCCGGCGCCCGCGCTTTGCCAGACATTGAGTCCGAGATGGTGGTGGTAACGGCCTGAGGAGAGAAATGCCGCCCCTTGCCGCTCGCGCGTCGGATCGAATCCGACGGTGTTGCGATAGAAGCCGTTGGCCTGCGCGAGGTCGCCGACGCGTAGATGCATGTGGCCGATGCGCAGGCCATCCGGGGCTTTGGCGTAGTCGCTGACTTTGGTGTTGGTGAGCGAGACCAGATCGTCGATGTCGAGTTGATCGGTGCCCATGGTCACGGTGTCGCCAGTCCACTGCCAGAGCGCAGGATCGCGATCGGCATAGACCTCGATGCCGTTGCCCTCGGGGTCGTCGAGATAGACCGACTCGCTGACGCGATGATCGGCAAAGCCCGACAGCGGCACGCGATGGATCGCCGCATGCACCAGCCAGCGCGCGAGGTCCTTGCGGGTCGGCATCAGGAATGCGGTGTGATAGAGGCCGGCGGCGCGCTTCGACTCCTCTGCGGCATTCGGGTTCGCCTCGAGCACCAGCAGCTTGACGCCATCAGCGCCGAGCGTCGCTGACGTGGCGCTGCGCTCCATCACGGCAAGGCCAATCACGTCGCGATAGAAATCTGCGACCGGATCGAGCCTGCGCACCCGCAAGGTCACCATGCCGACCCGCATCGGCGTCCGGCTCGCGAAGGTCGGCCCGCCGCCGGAGTTGCCTTCGGCACGTGCAGCAGCAGAAGCGGCCGCGGCCAGCGAGGAGGCGCCGGCCATCTGCAGGATCGTTCGGCGGGTCATGGCACTCATTGTATGTCTGGTTCGGTTGGGTTTGAGCCGGTCTACCACGGTTTCAGCCCGACCCAGGCCACCGTGTCGCATGGCCGCCATCACATGTTTGTCGGTTTCTTGCAGGTAACTGCGGCGCGCGGTTAAATTGCGCGCCATTCAGCGAGGAGCGAGCGAGGGGAGACATGACGCCGCGCACATTGGCTGTTATCGCCGCCCTCCTGGCGTCTCCCGCGCTGGCGCAAGAAATGCAACAGGCCGGGCCGACGCAGCTTTCACTGATGGTGGCGAGCGATCCCGCGGGCGAACAATGCCGGCGCCTCGACCCGGCCAGCACGCTGCTGGCCGCGGTGACGCTGCATCGAACCTTTCATGACGATTTCGACGAGCATCCGTTGTCGAAGGGAAAATGGGCGCCGCATTATGCCGGCGGCGCAGCCTGGCCGGAGGCGCGCTACTGGGGCGGTGACGGCTCCGACTTCAAACGCAAGACCGCCTGGAACGGCGAGCAGCAGATCTATGTCGACCCGCGCTACGCGGGCCGCGGCAGCACGCCGCTCGGGCTCGATCCGTTCAAGGTCAGGGATGGCGTGCTCTCGATAACAGCCATGCGCACACCCCCGGAACTGCGCGAAGTGCTCTTCAACAATGAATACACCTCGGGCATCCTGACGACGCAGGGCTCGTTCGCACAGAAATATGGCTACTTCGAAATCCGTTCCAAGGTTCCCGCCGGCATCGCGGTGTGGCCGGCGTTCTGGATGCTTGCCGACGACGGCGGCTGGCCGCCCGAGATCGACGTGCTGGAAGGCCGCGGCCAGCGCCCGGGCGACGTGGTGATGACCACGCATTGGCGGATCTTCGAGACGCAAAAAATACACACCTGCGGCTTTGACTTCACCGTGCCCGATGCTGTCACCTCTTTCCACGACTATGGCGTGCTGTGGCAGCCCGATCGCATCACCTATTTCATCGACCGCAAGCCGGTCGCCGACATCAAGACACCCGTCAGCTTCTTCGCGCCCATGTACATGATCGTCAATCTGGCGATGGGCGCAAAGAGCTTCCCCGGGGTCGGGTTTGTCGCGACGGGTACGCCTGAGACGGTCGCGTTCGAGATCGACCGCATCTACGCCTATCAAATCAATCCCTGAGGTTCATTCGATGGTTTCCAGATTTTCGCGCCGGGAGCTTGCGAAACTCGCCGGGCTTTCTGCGCTTGGCATGGCAATGCCGGCAGGCGCGGCCGAAAAGAAAGGCAAGCAGGCCGACCTTCGCTTCACGCCCGCCCCCTTTCCAAGAGGCTTTGTCTGGGGCACCGCGACGTCATCGTACCAGATCGAGGGTGCCGTCAACGAGGACGGCCGCGGTCCGTCGATCTGGGACACCTTCTCGCACACCGCTGACAAGATTGCCGATCACAGCAATGGCGACCGCGCCAATGAGCACTATCACCGCTACAAGGAGGACGTGCAGCTCATCAAGTCGCTCGGCGTCAAGGCGTACCGCTTCTCGATCGCCTGGCCGCGCGTATTTCCGGAAGGAAGCGGCGCCCCCAATCCCAAGGGGCTCGACTTCTACAATCGCCTGATCGACGAACTCCTGGCCAATGGCATCGAGCCCTACGCCACGCTTTACCACTGGGATCTGCCGCAGGCGCTGGAAGACCGCGTCGGCGGCTGGCGTTCCAGCGACACCTCGAAGGCATTCGGCGATTATTCCGGCTATGTCGCCGCGCGCATCAGCGACCGCGTGAAGAACATCTTCACGCTCAACGAGGCCGGCCGTTTCCTCAATTTCGGCTACGGCTGGGGCATCGATGCGCCCGGCCTGAAATTGCCGACGGCAGAGCTGAACCAGGCCCGGCACAATGTGGTGCTCGGCCACGGGCTCGCCGTGCAGGCGATCCGCGCCAGCGCGCGCAAGGGCACCAAGGTCGGCATCGCCGAGAACATCGCTGCCTGCGTACCGGCCTTCGCCACGCCGGAAAACATCCGCGCCACCGAATTGGCGACGCGCGAGCTCAACGCCTCCCTGTTAGGGGTGACGCTTGAGGGCAAGTACACCGACGGCTTCCTCGAATATTCCGGCAAGGACGCGCCGAAGTTCACGCCGGAGGAGCTGAAGATCATCGGCTCGAAGACCGATTTCGTCGGGCTCAACATTTACGCGCCGCAGTTCTACATCGCTGCGTCAGACAAGAAGCCGGGTTGGGACGTGCTGCCGTTCCCCTCTTCCTTTCCGCACATGAATTCGGAATGGCTGCGCATCGGTCCCGAAGTGATCTACTGGACGCCGAAGATCGCCGCGAAGATCTGGAACATCGACACCATCTACATCAGCGAGAACGGCACTTCGTCCGAAGACAAGCTGCGCGACAACGGCAAGGTCTACGACCTCGACCGCATCAGCTTCCTGCGCAACTACCTGACGCAGTTGCAGCGCGCGACGGCCGAGGGCGTGCCCATCAAGGGTTACTTCCTCTGGAGCCTGATGGACAATTTCGAGTGGATCTTCGGCTACGAGAAGCGTTTCGGCGTCTATCACGTCGATTTCCAGACACAGGCGCGCACGCCCAAGCTGAGCGCAGCATTCTACCGCGACGTGGTGGCAAAGAACGCGATCGGTCCGTAGCGCTGTGGGCGCTTACGACTTCGAACGCATCAGCTTGGCGCGAAGCGACCTCACGCCCTTGCGGCGTACGAGCAAGGCCCGGCGTTTGGACATCGGGACGACGAATGCGACCGCGACCTCCTCGCCTGCGCCCGTGCTCCATGCCGGCTGCTCGTCGGTATCGTGCTTCAGGCCGCGCAGCAGGAAGCTGGTGCGCCTGACGGCCTGCCCCGTGACGGCTTGCGCGATCCGCGCCAGCTCGGCGGAAAAGTGGATGTCGATCACCGCCGCCCGGTATTCGGACGTCGCCCAACCCCGGAGTTCGTCTCCGACGATCTCCAGCACCTCAAAGCCTGCGAAGACGTCGTCGTAGACGCGGGCCCCGAGGGCAAAATTGAGCTTGGCCTGGATAGCAAGTTGATGGATTTCCGTTGGACGGAAGGTCGTCATGCAGCAAAGGTCCCCAAAAGTAGCGCCGTCTCAGTATGTCTGCTGATGCGGCAAAAGGTTCTGCAGTTGGTGGGGGTTATCCCGGGAAATAACGGGAGCCCAAAGTGACACGCGGCAATGTCTCATTCGGGGCTCACGGGGTTATTACCTGGAGCGGCTGACCTGCTCCCCAAATTGCCCTCGTTTATAAGTAGAATCCGTTCTGGGTTTGGCCCCTGTTGGGGCGGGCTGCAAACTCGGTTGGTGTGAGGCCGTTGAGGCTCGTGTGCGGTCGGTTGGTGTTGT
>JAKFVP010000287.1 GCA_021732175.1 Bradyrhizobium sp. | reverse complement strand
ATTACGGGCCTGCTCGGCGGCAACGGTGCCGGCAAGACCACGACCATTGCCATGATCATGGGCCTGGTGCTGCCGACCTCGGGCCGCATCCAGGTGCTGGGCCATCCGATCCCCGAAGAGAGCGACGCGGTGCGCGGGCGGATGAATTTCGAAAGCCCCTATGTCGATATGCCGATGCGGCTGACGGTGCGGCAGAACCTCACCATCTTCGGCAAGCTCTATGCGGTGCCGGATTTGCGCGGACGCATTGCGCAGTTGGCCTCCGATCTCGACCTCAACGAATTCCTCGATCGCGCCAACGGAAAACTCTCGGCGGGCCAGAAGACGCGTGTGGCGCTGGCGAAAGCCCTGATCAACGAGCCGGACCTCTTGCTGCTGGACGAGCCGACCGCCTCGCTCGATCCGGACACCGCGGACTGGGTACGCCGACATCTCGAGACCTATTGCAGACGCCGCGGCGCCACCATCCTGTTGGCCTCGCATAACATGCTTGAGGTGGAGCGGCTGTGCGACCGCGTCATCATCATGAAGCGCGGCCGCATCGAGGATGACGATACGCCCGAGCAGATCATGACGCGCTATGGCCGCGACACGCTGGAGGAGGTCTTCCTCGATGTCGCCCGTGGCCGCGACCGGGAGGATGCGCGATGAGCGACGTCGCCATCCGCGAGAACAGGGGCATTGCGCTGCATCGGATCAACGCGATGGTGCTGCGCTACTGGTATCTGCTGCTGTCGTCGTGGCCGCGGCTCCTGGAGCTGATCTACTGGCCGGTGCTGCAGATCATCACCTGGGGGTTCCTGCAGAGCTACATCGCGCAGAACGACAGCTTCTTCGCCCGCGCCGGCGGCACGCTGATCGGCGCCGTGATCCTTTGGGACATCCTGTTCCGCGGCCAGCTCGGCTTCTCGATCTCCTTCCTCGAGGAAATGTGGTCGCGCAACCTCGGCAACCTCATGATGAGCCCGCTGAAGCCGATCGAGTTCCTGATCGCCCTGATGGTGATGAGCATCATTCGCCTTGCCATCGGCGCAATCCCGATGACGCTGCTGGCCTGGTTCTTCTTCGGCTTCAATTTCTATGCGATCGGCCTGCCGCTGATCGCCTTCTTCTGCAATCTGATCTTCACAAGCTGGTCGATCGGCATCTTCGTGTCGGGCCTCGTGCTGCGCAACGGCCTCGGCGCCGAGAGCATCGTCTGGACCCTGATGTTCGTGATGCTGCCGCTCGCCTGCATCTACTATCCGGTCAGCGTGCTGCCGGACTGGTTGCAATATGTGGCCTGGGCGCTGCCGCCGACCTACGTGTTCGAGGGGATGCGGGCGCTGTTGATCGACCACACCTTCCGGGCCGACCTGATGCTTGATTCGCTCGCCCTTAACGCCGTGTTGTTCATTGCATCATTTTTGATCTTTCTTGCCCTTTTACGCAGCGCCAAACGCCACGGATCGCTGCTAGGGGGTGGCGAATAAGTCACATTTCCCCGTGAAATATCGGGGTTTTTTGCATTTCTACCCCCAACTATGAACTAACCGGTACATTGACGCATTATTTGCCAGCTTGCAGTATGCTGCGGCGCAAAACAGGGCTTGAGGGACAGATGGCAATCGGTAAATTTGACGACGCACCGCCACTGGCAATCGGTGAATTTGGCGGCGCACCCGGCCTGGCAGGCGGAGGCAGTCCGGCGCTAACCACGCCGATGTACTGGATGTACGAGATGGCCCAGGCCTCTCTCAATCCAGCCCGCGCCGTCACCGATGCCACCAAGATCCTGTTCCAAAATCCGCTCAATCCCTGGACTCATACCCAGTTCGGCAAATCCGTCGCCGCCGCCTGCGAATTGTTCGAGCGCACCACGCGCCGCTACGGCAAGCCGGAATGGGGTCTCGACGAAACCACGGTCAACGGCATCCGCGTCCCCGTCGAGGTCCGCTCGGTGTGGGAGCGCCCGTTCTGCCGGCTGCTGCATTTCGACCGCAAGCTGACCCGTCCGCTGGCGACGCCGGCGCCGCGCGTCCTGATCGTGGCGCCGATGTCGGGGCATTACGCCACGCTGCTGCGCGGCACGGTCGAAGCCTTCCTGCCGACCCATGAGGTCTACATCACCGACTGGTCGGATGCGCGCATGGTGCCGGTCACCGAGGGGCGCTTCGATCTCGAAGACTATGTCGATTACCTGATCGAGATGCTGCACGAACTCGGCGGCAACATGCACATGATCGCGGTGTGCCAGCCCTCGGTGCCCGTTGTGGCTGCCGTCTCCGTCATGGAGGCCAACAACGATCCCTATGTGCCGGTCTCGATGACGCTGATGGGCGGCCCGATCGACACCCGCCGCAATCCCACGGCCGTGAATGCGCTGGCCGAAGACCGCGGCATCGAATGGTTCCGCAACAATGTGATCACCAAGGTGCCGTTCCCGCATCCCGGCGTGATGCGCGACGTCTATCCCGGCTTCCTGCAGCTCAACGGCTTCATCACCATGAACCTCGACCGGCACATGGACGCCCACAAGGCGCTGTTTGCCAATCTGGTGAAGGGCGACGGCGACCTCGTCGACAAGCACCGCGAATTCTATGATGAATATCTCGCGGTCATGGACCTGCCCGCCGAATACTACCTGCAGACCGTCGATCTCGTGTTTGTCAAGCACGCGCTGCCCAAGGGCGAGATGACCCATCGCGGCCGCCCGGTCGATCCCTCGAAGATCCGCCGCGTCGCGCTGATGACGGTTGAGGGCGAGAAGGACGACATCTCCGGCCTCGGCCAAACCGAGGCGACGCATGCGCTGTGTCCGCTGATCCCGGCGCATCGCCGCGTCCATTACGTGCAGAAGGGCGTCGGTCACTATGGCGTGTTCAACGGTTCGCGCTTCCGCTCGGAGATCGTGCCGCGCATCAATGATTTCATGATCTCGGCGGCGACCAACAAGAAGCCATCGCTCGTCGTGGCGCATTCGGCGGCTGAGTAACGGAAACCCGAACGCGAATCCCCTTCCGGGTTAACCATCTGAATCCGCACAGGGAATTCAGATTCGCGCCCCTTTGAACGAGTGAGTTTGGACTCACTGTTTGGGTCCGCCATAGGGCCCGGAATCGACCTAATTTTTTTGGTTCCAGCCCCTGCCGGTAGGGGCGGCAGGCGGCCCGACCCCTGTATATTGGGCAAATGATTTGTTTTTGCGCCGAGAGATTTCCGTGGCGTCGGATGTGGCAGATTCCGCGGGAACTGCTCCTCCCCGGACTTCCAGACATGGCTACTCGCGCGCTCCTCTACCGGCGGCCCGCCGAACCCTCGACTCTCGTGGTCAGGCACGGCTCGCAATTCTTCTCCGTCAAGCTCCGACGGCACCGGCGCGCGCGCCGCTACACCTTGCGCATCCACCCTACCGACCGCGAAGCCATCCTGACCATGCCGCCGCGAGGCAATCTCGCCGAGGCAAAGGAGTTCGCCAACATGCATGGCGGCTGGATCGCCGCCCGCCTTGGCCGTTTGCCGAAGGCTGCGCCGTTCCAGCCCGGAACGGTGATCCCGTTGCGTGGCGTGCCGCACCGGATCGTGCATCGCGCCGGCGAGCGCGGCACGGTGTGGACCGAAACGCGTGACAGCGGCGAGAAGATCATCTGCGTGGCCGGCGGTGTCGAGTTCACCGACCGCCGCGTGCATGATTTCCTCAAGCGTGAGGCGAGGAAAGACCTGCACAAGGCTTCGCTGGCCTATGCGGATTGCCTCGGCGTGCGGGTCAAGCGCGTCTCGATCCGCGACCAGTCGAGCCGCTGGGGCTCCTGCACGTCGGCAGGCTCGCTGTCCTATTCCTGGCGGCTGATCCTGGCGCCGCCCTTCGTGCTGGATTATCTCGCCGCCCATGAAGTCGCCCATCTCGTCGAGATGAACCACTCGCCGCGGTTCTGGCGCGTGGTCGGCCGCGTCTGCGATCATGTCGAGCGCGCCAAGACCTGGCTCGACACCCACGGCAACGATCTGCACCGCTACGGGATCGAAGACTAGCGCGCGCTGCTCACCCAATCCTCAGGTGTCATCGCCCGCGAAAGCGGGCGATCCAGTATTCCAGAGATAGTAGTGATCGAGCCGAGACGCCGCGGCGTACTGGATACCCCGCATCCGCGGGGTATGGCGAATGGTGTGCGCGGCGCAGCTTAGCGATTCCCCCCGAACAGCCGGTCGACCAGCCAGCCGTCGAGGCCGGCGGCGGGTTCCGGCCGAGCGTTCGGGTTCGGCGGCGGGGCTGACGCGCGGGTCGGTGGCGGACGGTAGCCGTTATCAGGCGGGATCGGCCGGGCTGGGACGGACGATTGCATCTGTGGCGGCGGCGCGACGCTTGACTGCGCAGTGTTCTGGAACAGGTTCGACAGGAAGCCGCCGACGCCGCGCGAATTCGGCATCGCCGCCACCGGCACCCCCTGGTGGGCGATCCGCATGAAGCGGGTCCACACTTCCACCGGCAGCCCGCCGCCGGTCGCCTTCCTGGTCGGCGAGTTGTCGTCATTGCCGAGCCAGACGCCGGTGACGAGGTTCGCGGTGTAGCCGATGAACCAGGCGTCGCGGAAATCCTGGCTGGTGCCGGTCTTGCCGGCCGCGGTCCAGCCGGGAATGTCGGCCTTGCGCGCGGTGCCGCTGGCGATGGTCTCCTGCATCATCGTGTTCATCATCGCCACGTAGCGCGGCTCGATGACCTGGTTGGCCTGTTCGGGCTGGCGCGCATAGAGCAGCTTGTTGCCTTCCATGGTGCGGATCTTCGTCACAACATGCGGCGCGACGGCTTGGCCGCCATTGGCAAAGGCCGCATAGGCGCCGACAAGCTCGGTGACCGAGACTTCGGAGGTGCCGAGCGCAATCGACGGGTTGGCATCGAGCTTGGAGGCGATGCCGAGGCGGTGGGCGGTGCGCACCACATTCTTCGGCCCGACCTCGATGCCGAGCCGCACCGCCACGGTATTGAGCGACATCGCCAGCGCCTGCGTCAGCGTCACTGCGCCGAAATATTCATGGGTGTAGTTCTCGGGCGCCCAACCCTTGATGTTCAGCGGCGCGTCCTGCCGGATGGTTTCCGGGGTGAGCCCCGCTTCCAGTGCCGTCAGGTAAACGAACGGCTTGAATGCCGAGCCGGGCTGGCGCTTGGCGGTCACCGCGCGGTTGAACTGGCTGTCCGAATAGTTGCGGCCGCCGACCATGGCGCGGACCGCGCCGTCGGGCGTCATCGCCACCAGCGCGCCCTGGGTGACGTTGAACTTCACGCTTTTCGCGGCGAGTTCGTCGATGATGGCTGCCTCCGCGACGCTCTGCAGCTTCGGATCGATGGTGGTCTCGACCACGATGCTCTGGTCGATCTGGCCGACGAGATCGTCCAGCACTTCGCCGATCCAGTCGGCGACATAGTTGACGGTGCCGGCGCCCGCCGGCTTCACATGGTAGGAGGGATGGCCGATCGACGCCTGCGCCTGCGCATCGGTGATGAACTTGGCGTCGGCCATGGCGGCCAGCACGATCTGGGCGCGCTGCTCGGCGCCCTCGGGGTTGCGGTTCGGCGCCAGCCGCGACGGCGATTTCACGAGGCCGGCGAGCATCGCGGCTTCCGCGATCGTCACGCTCTTGGCCGGCTTGCCGAAATATTTCTGCGCCGCCGCTTCCACGCCATAGGCGCCGGAGCCGAAATAGACCCGGTTGAGGTAAAGCTCGAGGATCTCGTTCTTGGAGTGCTTGCGCTCCAGCCACAGCGCGAGTTCGACCTCCTGCAGCTTGCGCTTGAAGGTGCGCTCCTGGGTCAGGAACAGGTTTTTGGCGAGCTGCTGCGTCAGGGTCGAGCCGCCCTGTGACACGCCGCGATGTAGCAGGTTCGTCACCGCCGCCCGCGCGATGCCGACGGGGTCGACGCCGTAATGCGAATAGAAGCGGCGGTCCTCGATGGCGATGAAGGCTTTCGGCAGATAGGGCGGCAGATCCTTCAGCGCGACATTGGAGCCCGCCATCTCGCCGCGGGTCGCCAGTATGCTGCCGTCGAGGCCTGTGATCTGGATGGTCGGCGGCCGCTTGGGAATTTCAAGCGACTGGATCGCCGGCAGATGCGCGCCGACCCATACCACCACGCCGACGATGGCAATCGCCGCCCACAGCGACAGCACCGCGCCCCAATAAACCAGCCGCCCGAGGCGGAAGCGACCCGGCGGCTTCGCGCGTCGCTTGGCGCCGCTCTTGCTCACGCGGGATTTGCGCTCCGGGGGAGGCGGCGGGGTGTCGTCATCGTCGTAATCGTCGTCATCCGCCTTACGCTTGGCGGACTTCTTCGGCTTTTGTTCGGCAGCGGGGATGCGGTCCTTGGGATTCAAGCGCAGATCGGCCATCGCGGCGGCAAGCCCAAACCGCGGCTCCTTGCGCCCGCCGCCCTTTTTTCGTCCCCACGCCATACGAAATGCTGCTCACACCACGCCCCGCTGCACGCTAGCGGCGGGACTTTAAGGGCCGGTTAGCGAGAGGTTAATGCGGGATTAGGAGCTGGGGCGGGCCGTGCTAGAAACCTCCGCAATTCAGGGAGACCAGCATGGGCCATATCGATCCGACCAAGGAAGTTTTTGCGCAATTTCGCGAGAGCGATCGGCCGGGCCCGATCCACATGCTCAATCTGGTGCGCTTACGCGCGCAGGCCGCCTATCCCGATGGCCACAAGGCGACCGGCGCGGAAGCCTATGCGGCCTATGGCCGTGAGAGCGGGCCGGTGTTCGAGCGGCTCGGCGGGCGGATCGTCTGGCAAGGCAGATTCGAGCTGATGCTGATCGGTCCGCAAGAGGAGCGCTGGGACCATTGCTTCATCGCGGAGTATCCGTCGGTCGCCGCCTTTGTCGAAATGATCCGCGACCCCGTGTATCGCGAGGCGGTGAAGCACCGCCAGGCGGGCGTAGAGGATTCCCGCCTGATCCGCCACGCCGTGCTGCCGGTCGGCAAGACGTTTGGGGAGATACCGAAGTAGCGGCCCTCCTCTCCCTCTCCCCGCTCTTGCGGGGAGAGGGTTGGGGTGAGGGGCTGCCTCGACGATCACGGTAACAGATGGACTCGCGGAGAGTCCCCTCACCCGATTTGCTTCGCAAATCGACCGCTCCCCGCAAGCGGGGCGAGGTGACTTCTTAGGCCAAAAACAAATCGGCGGCCCCGAGAGGCCGCCGATCGCATTCCAGTTTCGTTCGAGACTAGCCCGCCGGACCGGCGTCTTCCATGATCGGGCCGAACAGCTCCCAGCGCTCGCCGTTGAACTTCATCATCTGAAGCTGCTTGTTGACGCGGTAGTCATTCGGGCCGGTGTTGATTTTCATGCCGGGCAGGCCGAGATCGAGCACGACGTCCTTCAAATTGGCGGCCTGCTTCATGACGTTCTCGCGCGTGAGATCGTCGCCGCACTGCTTGAGCACCTGCACCAGCAGCTGCGCGGTCGAATAGCCGTAGGTGTTGACCGTGTTCATCTTGTCGCCTTCGGGGAAGTACTTCGCCATGAAGTCGAGATACTTCTGCAGGCCCGCATCGCCCTTCCAGGTCGGGTCGGCCGGATCCTTGCCGTACTGGACGCTGATCACGCCCTTCGACGCTTCGAGACCCGCCGGCTGCAAGGTGGCGCTGACCGGGCTCGCATTGATGTCGAGGATGTGCACCGGCTTCCAGTTCAGCTCATGGATCTTGCGGATTGCCTGCGCCGCCTGCTTCGGCGTCGAGGCGCTGTAGAACAGGTCCGCGCCGGCGTCCTTGATCTTCAACACCTGCGAATCGATGGTGGGGTCGGAGACTTCGTAGGAAGCTTCCGCCACGATCATCTTCGCTGCCTTGTCGCCAAGGCCCGCTTTCAGGCCGTTGACGTAGTCCTTACCGAGGTCGTCGTTCTGATAGAGGATGCCGATCTTGGCGTTCGGGTGCTCCTTCAGAATATAGGTGCCGTAGATGCGGCCCTCGACGAAATAGTTCGGGTTGTAGCCCATGGTCCAGGGGAAGTTCTTGGGATCGGTGAACTTCGAGGCGCCGGTCGCGGCGAACAGCTGCGGCACCTTCTTGCCGTTGAGATATTTCTGCACGGCTGCGTTGGCTGCGGTGCCGATGATCTGGAAGGTCAGCAGGACTTCGTCGCCTTCGACAAGCTTGCGGACCTGCTCGACCGTTTTCGGCGGCGAATAGGCGTCGTCATACTGGATCAGGTTGATCTTGCGGCCGTTGATGCCGCCCTGATCGTTGATCATCTTCATGTAGGCGGCCTGCGTCTTGCCGATATTGGCATAGACGGAGTAGGCACCGGAGAACGGCACGGTCTGGCCGATCTTGATCTCGGTGTCGGACGCGCCGGTGTCGTATTTCTTCTGCGCGTAGGCCGACGAAGCCGACAGCGCGACTGCGACCGTCGTTGCCGTGACCAGATGGAAAATCCCGTTTCTCATCGTGCTGGTTTCCTCGATTGGTTCTTGCTGAAGCCGATGGTCTTCCCCGCACCTATGAGCGGCCGCCATCGCTGGCGCGGATACTGGCGGAAGCCATGGTGCAATGCAAGACGAGCGGCCGGAACGCCGGATTAAAATCAGCTCAGCCACACCAGGATTAACGCGAGGAGGGCAGGTAGCGCCTGCACAAAAAGTATCCTGCGGCTGACGCTGTACGCCCCGTAGGCACCGGCGATGATCACGCAGAGCAGGAAGAACACCTTGATCTGGAATGCCACGGATGGCTGCGGGTGGAACAGGCCCCAGAACAGGCCCGCAGCAAGAAAGCCGTTATAGAGCCCCTGGTTGGCGGCCAGCACCGCCATGGCGTCGGCGCGCTCCTGGGTGTTGCCGAAGGTTTTCAGGCCGAGTGGCTTGGTCCAGAGAAACATTTCCAGGATCAGGAAATAGACGTGCAGCATGGCGACCAGCGCCACCAGCACATTGGCGATCACGATCATGTTTTCCCCCTGCCGGATTCCGGGTGGACGCTAGCACGGCGCGCGTGGAGAGTGCGAGGCTCTACGTGCAACGAGCTGCCGATGTCCGCCAAGCCTGAACTATTTCGTCTTGACCGCCTGAAGACGCCCATCGGCGTCGCGCTGCTCGTCACCGACGATGACGGCCTGCTGCGCGCGCTCGACTGGGAAAACTATGAGCCGCGGATGCGGCAGTTGCTCCGGCTACAATGCGGGCAGATCGAACTGAAAAATGCGCGGTCGCCTGCCGGGCTGAAGACGGCGCTGGCGGCGTATTTCAAGGGCGACCTCGATCGCCTCGGCGATATCCATTGGCGCGTCGAGGGCACGCCGTTCCAGCGCCAGGTGTGGCAGGCGCTGCCGAAGATCCCTGCGGGCATGACGCTGAGCTATGGCGCGCTGGCGGCAAAGCTTGGCTCACCGCGCGCGATGCGCGCCGTCGGGCACGCCAATGGCTCCAATCCGATTTCAGTGGTCGTGCCCTGCCACCGCCTGATCGGCGCCGACGGCTCGCTGGTGAAGTATGGCGGCGGGCTCGATCGCAAGCGCTGGCTGCTAAGGCACGAGGGCGTGGAGGTGTAGTGCTTCTCCCTCTCCCCGTTCTTACGGGGAGAGGGCAGGGGTGAGGGGCTCTCTCCACGAGCGCCGATCGTCGATAGACCTGAACCCCCTCACCCGGATTGCATCTGCGATGCAATCCGACCTCTCCCCGCATCCGCCTTCGCCCGAAGGCGGGCTTCGGCGGACAAGAGCGGGGCGAGGTGAAGAAACACTCGCGCGTTGAAATGATCACGCCGCCGGCTGCGCGGCTTTCTCTTCCTGCGCCAGCAGGTGCAGCAGCATGCTCTTGATCGCGGCCTGCCGGGTCGGCGCGTTGATTTGCGCGCCGAGCAGATCGGTGACGTAGAACACGTCGCGCGCGCGTTCGCCGAAGGTCGCGACGTGAGCCGAGGCGATGTTGAGATTGAGCTTCGAGATCGCGGTGGTCAGCTCGTAGAGCAGGCCGGGCCGGTCGAGGCCGGAGACCTCGATCACGGTGTAGCGGTCGGACCACTGATTGTTGATGGTGACCTCCGGCTCGACCACAAAGGCGCGGACCTTGCCGTTGCCCTTGGCGGTGCGGCGCGCCACCACGTCCGGCAGGCGCAGCTTGCCTTCGAGCACCTGCTCGATCATCTCGCCGATGCGGGTGGCGCGGCGGCCCTCGTCCTCGTCGCGGTCGTATTCGCGCGTGATCGAGATGGTGTCGAGCGCGCGGCCGTCGGTGGTGGTGTAGATCTGCGCATCGACGATGTTGGCGCCGGCCGACGCACAGGCGCCCGCGATGATCGACAGCAGCCAGGGATGATCGCTGGCGAGGATCGTCAGCTCGGTGACGCCGCGCGCCTCGTCGAAGCCGACATTGATCGCAAGCTTGTGGTTGGCCTGCTCGCTGGCGCGGATGAAGCGCGCCTGGCGAATCTTGCGCGGCAAGTCCACCTTGAGCCAGTAGGCGGGATAGTGCCGGTCGATATAGGCGTTGAGCTCGGCTTCCGGCCATTCGGTGAAGGCGGCGCGGAATTCCGACTGCGCCACCGCGATGCGCCGGGCGCGGTTGACTTCCGAGAAGCCGCCGGTCAGCACCGGCTCGGTCTCGTAATACAGCGTGCGCAGGAGCTGCGCCTTCCAGCCGTTCCACACGCCGGGGCCGACGCCGCGGATATCGGCGGTGGTGAGAATCGTCAGCAGCTTCATCTGCTCGACCGACTGCACCACGGCGGCAAAATTCTCGATCGTCTTGCGGTCGGAGAGGTCGCGCGACTGCGCGACCGTCGACATCGTGAGGTGCTCTTCGATCAGCCAGGCGATCAACTCGGTATCGGCGGCGGAGAAGCCGAGCCGCGGGCAGAGCCGGCGCGCCACCTTGGCCCCCGCAATGGAATGATCCTCCGGCCGGCCCTTGGCGATGTCATGCAGCAGCGTCGTGATGTAGATCACCGCGCGATGCTCGGGCTGGATCTTGCGGAACAGGTCGCTGGCGAGCACGAACTCGTCGTTGCTGCCGCGCTCGATCTCCTGCAGCCAGCCCACGCAACGCAGCAGGTGCTCGTCCACCGTGTAGTGATGATACATGTTGAACTGCATCATCGACACGATCTTGCCGAAGGCGCGAATGAAGTGGCCGAGCACGCCGGTCTCGTTCATGCGCCGCAGCACCACCTCGGCATTCTGCGAGGTGAGGATTTCCATGAACAGCCGGTTGGCTTCGGGGTTTTCCCTGAGCTGCGTGTTGATCAGCTTCAGCGAGCGCGTCACCGTACGCATCGCATCGGGATGGAAGGCGAGGTCGTTCTTCTGCGCGAGGCGGAAGATGCGGATCAGATTGACCGGATCGTGCTTGAAGACGTCGGGCGCCGCGAGGTTGATGCGGTTGTGGTCGATGATGAAATCGTCGCTCTCGGGCACGCGCCGCCGCTGCGCGCCGGGACGGAGCTTTGCGACCATGCGGCTCAGCACCGGCGCAGGCTTGGCGTTCTCGTCTTCCAGCTTGGCGCACAGGATCGCCGTGAGGTCGCCGACGTCCTTGGCCACCAGGAAGTAGTGCTTCATGAAGCGCTCGACATCCTGCATACCGGGGTGGCTGGTATAGCCGAGCCGGATCGCGATCTCGCGCTGCATGTCGAACGACAGACGCTCTTCGGCGCGGCCGGCATAGAAGTGCAGATTGCAGCGCACCGACCAGAGGAAGTCGGCGCAGCGGCGGAAGGTGCGGTACTCCTGCGCGTCGAACACGCCGCGTTCCAGCAGCTCGTCGGTGTCGCGCACCCGGTAGACATATTTGGCGATCCAGAACAGCGTGTGCAGGTCGCGAAGCCCGCCCTTGCCGTCCTTCACATTGGGCTCGACCAGGTAACGCGATTGCCCGCCGCGGCGATGCCGCTCCTCGCGCTCGGCGAGCTTGGCGGTGACGAATTCGGCCGCAGTGCCCTGCACGACTTCCCTGTCGAACCGCTCGACCAGTTCGTCATAGAGCGGCTGGTCTCCGGTGAGGAAACGCATCTCCAGCACGGCGGTGCGGATGGTCATGTCGCCGCGCGCCTGCCGGATCGATTCATCGACCGAGCGCGTGGCATGGCCGACCTTCAACCCCATGTCCCACAGACAATAGAGGATGGCCTCCGCCACCTGCTCGCCCCAGGCGGTCTGCTTGTAGGGCAGGATGAACAGGAGATCGATGTCGGACTCCGGCGCCATCAGCCCGCGGCCGTAGCCGCCGGTGGCGACCACGGACATCCGTTCGGCGCCGGTCGGCACCGGCGAGCGATACAGATGCCGCGTCGCGGCGTCGTAGAGGATGCGGATGATCTCGTCCTGCACGAAGCAGAGCCGCTCCGCGCAGCGCCGTCCGTGGCGGTCCTTCAGCAGCACGGCCTGCGCGGTGGCGCGCGCGGCGATCATCTCGGCTTTGAGGAACTGCGCCAGCGCCGAGCGGAACACGTCCTCGCGGCCGGCATATTTCTCGGCGAGCGCATCGACCGCCGCGGTGATCCGCGCGGTCTCGAAACGGTCATCGGCTGCTGCGCTGCGGCTCTCGGTCACGGCACTGTCCATACCGTCCGGGAATAACGGACCGCGCCCGCGCTGTCACGGGCCATTGTGGTGGGAGAGTAGCTTCATGCTGTTTTGAACGCGGATTGGGCAAAGCCGTTCTCATCGCACGGATTTCGCGACGGCTATTTTCTTGTTGACCTCAAGGCCTAACAGATTGAAATTACTGAAAATTTCAGTGAGGGGTCCCAATGTGCAAGCTTTCACGCCGCGCCTTTGCAGCTGCCATCGCCATCGCCGCTGTGCTGCCCGGCGCTGCCTTTGCCGCCGATCCCCTCAAGGAGGTCCGCATCGACTGGGCGACCTACAATCCGGTCTCGATGATCCTCAAGCAGAAGGGCCTGCTCGAGAAGGAATTCGCCAAGGACGGCATCAGCGTGGTCTGGGTGCAGTCGGCCGGCTCCAACAAGGCGCTCGAGTTCCTCAATGCCGGTTCGATCGATTTCGGCTCGACCGCGGGCTCGGCCGCGCTGGTCGCCAAGATCAACGGCAACCCGATCAAGTCGGTCTATGTCTATTCGCGCCCTGAATGGACCGCGCTGGTCACCGCGAAGGATTCCAAGGTCGCCTCCGTCGCGGATCTGAAGGGCAAGCGCGTCGCGGTCACGCGCGGTACCGACCCGCACATCTTCCTGGTGCGCGCGCTGCTCGGTGCGGGCCTCTCCGAAAAGGACATCACGCCGGTGCTGCTGCAGCACGCCGACGGCAAGACCGCGCTGATCCGCGGCGACGTCGATGCCTGGGCCGGCCTCGATCCGATGATGGCGCAGGCCGAGGTGGAGGAGGGCGCAAAACTGTTCTTCCGCAAGGCCGACGCCAACACCTGGGGCATCCTCAATGTACGCGAGCAGTTCCTGAAGGACTATCCCGATGTGGTGCGCCGCGTGCTCGCGACCTATGAGGAAGCGCGCAAATATTCGCTCGCCAACTACGACGACCTGAAGAAGACCTTCATCGGCGTGACCAAGCTGCCCGAAGCCGTCGTCGACAAGCAGCTCAAGGAGCGCACGGAGCTCACTCACAGCCGCATCGGCGCGCCGCAGCGCGAGTCCATCCTCGCCGCAGGCCTTGCCCTGCAGCAGGCCGGCGTCGTCGGCGCCAACGTGGACGTGAAGGCAACGCTGGATGCCCTGATCGACGACCAGGTCCCGCTGCCGACGAATTAGTTTCTGTCGCCCCTGCGAAAGCAGGGGCCCATACGCCGCGGTCCTGATTTGGGGCAGGCTGGTAGTTGGCTTTCCCTCAACAACCGCCGCCGGTG
>JAKFVP010000635.1:1939-13931 GCA_021732175.1 Bradyrhizobium sp. | reverse complement strand
ACTCACCTTTGCGCCGCCGAGCGGCGCAAAGGTGAGTTCGTCCGGCCGTGCCATCAGGATGCCCTCACCGAAGCCGCCGAGCCGAAATAGACCTCGCCCGCAGTGATCGGCACAAGCGAGCCATCGGCCTTGCGGATGATCAGGCAGCCGGTTTCATCCAGCGTATCGAACCTGCCCTCGACCGTCACTGCGCCGTTCTGGATCGCAACCTGTTCGCCGAGACCGTAGGCGCGTTCGAGCCATAGTTTGCGGATGTCGGCGAAGCCGCGGCCATTGTTCCATATCGCTGACAATTCGACCCAGGCGTCGGACAACGCAGCAAACAGTTCCTCCGCGCCGACATGGACGCCGAGTGCGGACAACGAGGTTGCCGGCGTCGCGGTGCCGTCCGGCGCTGCGACGATATTGGTGCCGATCCCGGCCACCACGGCGAGCCCAGCGCCCGCTACGGCCTCCGCTTCCACCAGCAGGCCGCACAGCTTGCGGTCGCGGACCATGACGTCGTTCGGCCACTTCAAGAGATATTGCAGTTGATCCGCTCCAGCCAGCCGCATGTTGGCTTCCATGCTGACCCGCCGCAATGCCTGCTCGTGCGCGAGGCCAAAGGCAAAGCCCATGGTAGCGGCAACCGCCGGGGAAACGTCCAGGACGTGGAGCACGCTGCTGGCGAGATTGCCGCGCGGAGCGACCCAGGCGCGCTGGCGCCGCCCTCGTCCTGCGGTCTGCAGGGTCGTGACGAACCATTTCGGCCCCCGCTCGCCCGCGCGGGCAGCCTGCATCGCCTCCGTATTGGTGGAGCCGGTCTCGTCGAAGGCGGCGAGCTTGTAGCCCGCTGATTTGGCCCGGGGACCGAGCGTGATGGTCATCTAGAAGAGCGATTTGGCCGCTGATGTCGCCACGCTGACCAGCGGTCCGGGATAAACGAAGTACAGGATGTTGAAGATGCCTGCGACCGCCAGCACCGTGCGCAACTCGACGCGAACGGGGTCGAGCTTGCCGGCGGGCTCGTCGAAATACATCACCTTGATGATGGACAAATAGTAGAACGCGCCGACGACGCTGGTCAGCACGCCGATCACGGCGAGCGTGAACAGGTTAGCCTTGATCGCCGCGACGAAGACGTACCATTTGGCGAAGAAGCCGGCGAGCGGCGGGATGCCGGCCAGCGAAAACAGCAGCATCGCAAAGAAGAAGGCGAGCAGCGGATTGGTGCGCGAGAGCCCGGCAAAGTCCTTGATCTCTTCGACGGCCTGGCCATTGCGCTTCATCGCAAGGATGATCGAGAAGGAACCCAGAGTCATCGCGACGTAGATCGCGATATAGATCAGCACACCCTGCGCGCCCTCGACCGTTCCCGCGGCAAGGCCGACCAGGGCAAAGCCCATGTGGCCGATCGAGGAATAGGCCATCAGTCGCTTGATGTTGGTCTGGCCGATTGCGGCAAAGGAGCCGAGCGCCATCGAGGCGATCGCGACGAACACGATGATCTGCTGCCATTGCGGGACGATGCCGGGGAATGCCGTCAGCGCCACGCGCGTGAACACGGCGAGCGCTGCGACCTTCGGTGCGGAGGCAAAGAAGGCGGTGACCGGCGTCGGTGCGCCCTCATAAACGTCTGGTGTCCACATGTGGAACGGAACGGCAGAGACCTTGAAGCAGAGGCCCGCGAGCAGGAAGACGAGGCCGAACACGATCCCGGTGCTGCCGGCCTTGGCGGCAGCCGCAATGCCCGAAAAAGCGACCGTGCCGGTGAAACCGTAAATCAGCGAAGCACCATAGAGCAGCATGCCCGAGGACAGCGCGCCCAGCACGAAATACTTCAGACCCGCTTCAGTGGACTTGGCATTGTCGCGGTTGGAGGCGGCCACTACGTAGAGCGCAAGGCTCATCAGCTCGAGGCCAAGATAGAGCATGATAAGGTCGCCGGCCGAGATCAGCACCATCATGCCGAGTGTCGAGAGCACGACCAGGATCGGATATTCGAAGATGCGGCTGGACGGATTGGACAGGAACTCCGCCGACAGGATCAGCGTCGCGGCCGAGCCGATCAACGCCAGCACCTTCAGGAATCGCGCGAAATCATCGACGATGAAGCTGCCGCCGAAAGTGGTGAGCTTGCCGGCCGGCAGCATCAGTTCAAGCGCGCCGGTGGCAATCAGCAGCACGATCGACAGCCAGGTCACTGTCCGCGTCTTGTCCTGCCCGCCGTAGGCGCCGAGCATCAACAGCACCATGGCGCCGGTGGCGAGTACCAGCTCCGGCAGCACCGGCAGCAACTGATAACCTGCACTCTGGAAATTCATGTCGCGTATCCTTCGGCTGCCGCGGTCATTGCAGCAGCGCGGCTGCCTTCACGGCAGTCACTGCAGTGTTGTAGTTGTTGACGAGTTGCTGGACCGAAGCCGCCGACATGTCGAGCACCGGCTTGGGATAGACGCCGAACAGGATAGTCAGCGCCACCAGCGGGAACAGGGTCAAGCCCTCGCGGAACGTCAAATCCTTGATCGAGGCCAGCGACGGCTTGGTCAGCGCGCCGAACACCACCTTCCGGTAGAGCCAGAGCGCATAACCCGCCGACAGGATGACGCCGAAGGTTGCGAAGAACACCGTCGGGATCGAGACCTTGAAGGTGCCGAGCAACGTCATGAACTCGCCGACGAAGCCGGAGGTGCCGGGCAGACCGACATTGGCCATGGTGAAGACCATGAACACGAAGGCGTAGAGCGGCATGCGGTTGACGAGGCCGCCATAGGCCGCGATCTCCCGGGTATGCATGCGGTCGTAGACGATGCCGACACAGAGGAACAGCGCGCCGGAGACGATGCCGTGCGAGATCATCTGGAACACGCCGCCGGCGACGCCCTGCATGGTGCCGGCGAAGATGCCCATGGTGACAAAGCCCATATGAGCGACCGATGAATACGCGATCAGCTTTTTCATGTCCTCCTGCATCAGCGCCACCAGCGAAGTGTAGACGATGGCGATGACCGAGAGCGTGAAGACCAGCGGCGCGAAATCGTGCGAGGCCAGTGGGAACATCGGCAGCGAGAAGCGCAGGAAGCCGTAGCCTCCCATCTTCAGCAGGATCGCCGCCAGGATCACCGAGCCGGCGGTTGGCGCTTCGACGTGGGCGTCGGGAAGCCAGGTGTGCACCGGCCACATCGGCATCTTCACCGCAAAGGAAGCAAAGAATGCCAGCCACGCCCAGGTCTGCATGCCCCGCGGCACGGCGGTACGCATCAAGGTCGGGATGTCGGTGGTGCCGGCGTTCCAGTACAGCGCCATGATGGCGAGCAGCATCAGCACCGAGCCGAGCAGCGTGTAGAGGAAGAACTTGAAGGACGCGTAAACCCGGCGCGGACCGCCCCAGACACCGATGATCAGGAACATCGGGATCAGGCCGCCCTCGAAGAACAAATAGAACAGCACGAGATCGAGCGTCGAGAAGGTGCCGACCATGGTCGTTTCCAGGATCAGGAACGCCATCATGTATTCGCGCACGCGATTGGTGATCGCCTTCCAGCTCGCGATGATACAGAACGGCATCAGGGCGGTGGTCAGGATGACGAACGGCAGCGAAATGCCGTCCACGCCCATGTGGTAGTTGATCCCCGTCGCGAGCCACGACGTTTTCTCGACGAACTGGAAGTCGGCGCTGGAAGGATCGAAGCGCCACACCAGGATCAGCGACACCGCGAAGGTGACGAGCGTGGTCCACAGCGCGATCCAGCGCGAATTGCGCTGCGCGGCATCGTCGTCGCCGCGGCTGATGTAGATGATCAGCGCGCCGACGACCGGCAGGAAGGTGGTGACGGAAAGGATCGGCCAGGTTGTCATTACTGGCCTCCCAAGCCGAACATGAACCAGGTGATCAGGCCGGCCACACCAATCAGCATCGCGAAAGCGTAGTGATAGAGATAGCCGGTCTGGATTTTGACGACGTTACGGGTGACGTCGAGCACGCGGGCGGACACGCCATCGGGGCCAAAGCCGTCGATGACGAAGCCGTCGCCTTTCTTCCAGAGCTGATAGCCGATCCACTTCGCCGGACGGACGAAGATCAGATCGTACAGCTCGTCAAAGTACCATTTGTTGAGCAGGAACTGGTAGAGCAGCGGCTGCTGCGCGGCGAGCTCGACCGGCAAATACGGCCTGCGGATATAGAACAGCCACGACACCAGGAAGCCGCCGACCATCATCACCGTCGGCAGGAACGCGATCCACGGCGAAATGTGGTGCATCTCCTCGATGATGTGCGGGTGCATCTTCAGCGACTCCCGGAAGAACTCCTCGACGGCGTGGCCGGCGAACAATTCCTTGAAGGGGAAGCCGGCCAGGATCGAGCCCGCGGCGAGAATGCCGATCGGCACCAGCATCCAGACCGGCGCTTCGTGCGCAGCCTCATAGTGCTCCTGGTCGTGCGGCTCGCCGTGGAACGTCTTGAAGATCAGACGCCAGGAATAGAACGAGGTAAGCGCCGCCGCGATGATCGTCATCAGGAAGCCGTAGAAAGCGAACGGATTGTGCGAGACGTAGGCGGACTCGATGATCGCGTCCTTGGAGAAATAGCCGGCGGTCAGCGGGAAGCCGGTCAGCGCCAGCGTGCCGATCACCATGACCGCGTAGGTGTAGGGGATGCGATCCTTCAGACCGCCCATGTTGCGGATGTCCTGCTCGTGGTGCATTGCGTAGATCACCGAGCCGGAGCCGAGGAACAGCAGCGCCTTGAAGAAGGCGTGGGTGAACAGGTGGAACATGCCGACCGAATAGGCTCCCGCTCCCATCGCCACGAACATGTAGCCGAGCTGCGAACAGGTCGAATAGGCGACGATGCGCTTGATGTCGTTCTGCACGAGGCCAATGGTGGCGGCGAAGAACGCCGTGGCAGCGCCGAAGAACATCACGACGGCCTGCGCGTTCGGCGCGAGCTCGAACAGCGGAGACAGCCGCGCCACCATGAACACGCCGGCAGTCACCATGGTGGCGGCGTGGATCAGCGCGGAGACCGGGGTCGGGCCTTCCATCGCGTCCGGTAACCAGGTGTGCAGCAGGAACTGCGCTGATTTACCCATCGCGCCCATGAACAGCAGCAGGCAGGTCAGCGTCAGCGCATCAGCCTTCCAGCCGAGGAAATTGATGGTTTTGCCGGTGAGACCGGGCGCAGCGTGGAAGATGGTCTCGAAATCGGTCGAGCCGACCAGCATGAAGATGGCGAAGATACCGAGCGCAAAACCGAAATCGCCGACGCGGTTGACGACGAAGGCCTTGATGGCGGCGGCATTGGCCGAAGGCTTCTGGTACCAGAAGCCGATCAGGAGATAGCTCGCGAGGCCCACGCCCTCCCAGCCGAAGAACAGCTGCACGAGGTTGTCGGCGGTCACCAGCATCAGCATCGCGAAGGTGAATAGCGACAGGTAGGCGAAGAAGCGCGGGCGGTGCGGATCCTCGTCCATGTAGCCGATGGAATAGAGATGCACGAGCGACGACACGGTGTTGACGACGACCAGCATGACCGCGGTCAGCGTGTCCACGCGCAGCGCCCAGGCCACCTGCAGGTCGCCGGAATTGATCCAGGGCAGCAGCGCGATGCGGGCGTCGTGCTTGAGGAAGCCGACATCGACCAGTGCGAACCACGACAGGCCTGCTGAGACAAACAGCAGGCCGGTGGTGATCAGTTCGGCCGCGCGCGAGCCCTGCGCCGCTGGTTCGGACGGATGGTGGTCGTCATGCCCGTGATCGTCATGGCCATGGTCGTCATGGGCGACTGCGGCATGGGAGTGGGCGCCGTGATCATCGTGGTGATCGACGGTGTCCCCGCTGGGGTTGCGCGCATGGGCGCCGAAAATCGCGATCAGACCCGCGAGAATGGCGCCGAGCAGCGGCAGGAAGACGATTGCCTGGTACATGCCCCGCCCTAACCCTTCATCAGATTGACGTCTTCAACCGCGATCGAGCCGCGGTTGCGGAAATAGACCACCAGCACGGCAAGACCGATCGCGGCCTCGGCGGCGGCGACCGTCAGCACCAGCAGCGCGAACACCTGCCCGACGATGTCGCCGAGGAAGGTCGAAAACGCCACCAAGTTGATGTTGACGGCAAGCAGGATCAGCTCAATCGACATCAGGATGACGATGATGTTCTTGCGGTTGAGGAAGATGCCGAGGATACCGAGCGTGAACAGGATCGCGGCGACCGAGAGATAATGTCCGAGCCCGATGGTCATTTCACCCACTCCGCCGCGTCCGCATCCTGCAGGCCCTGGCCCGACGCCACCTTGCGCACGCTCATGGCAAGCTCCGGCGTGCGCGCGTTCTGCACGTTGATGTCCTGACGCTTGACGGCCGCCTTGTGGCGCAAGGTCAGCACGATGGCGCCGATCATGGCGACGAGCAGCACGATGCCCGCGAGCTGGAAGTAGTGGATGTACTTCGTGTAGAGCACGAGGCCGAGCGCCTCGGTGTTGCTCACATTGGCCGGGATCGCAGCCGTGATCGCCTTGGTCGTTGCGGGCTGGATCAGCCAGGAGCCGGCGACCAGCAGCAGCTCGAACATGAAAATGCCGCCGATCACGAGGCCGACGGGCAGATATTCGATGAAGCCCTCGCGCAGCTGCACGAAGTCGACGTCGAGCATCATGATTACGAACAGGAACAGCACCGCGACCGCGCCGACATAGACCACGATCAGCATCATCGCCAGAAATTCTGCGCCCATCAGCACGAACAGGCCGGACGCGTTGACGAAGGCGAGGATCAAGTACAGCACGGAGTGCACGGGATTGCGCGAGACAATCACCATGACAGCCGAGGCGACGCAGACGCCGGCGAAGAGATAGAAGAACAGCGCGGGAAGGATCATGCCCTCACCTCACCGGTACGGCGCGTCGAGCTCGATCGCTTTCGCGATCTCGCGTTCCCAGCGGTCGCCATTGGCGAGCAGCTTGGCCTTGTCATAATAGAGTTCCTCGCGCGTCTCGGTCGCGAATTCGAAATTCGGCCCCTCGACGATGGCATCCACCGGGCAGGCCTCCTGGCACAGCCCGCAATAGATGCATTTCACCATGTCGATGTCGTAGCGCACCGTGCGCCGCGTGCCGTCATTGCGGCGCGGGCCGGCCTCGATCGTGATCGCCTGCGCCGGGCAGATCGCCTCGCACAGCTTGCAGGCGATGCAGCGCTCTTCGCCGTTCGGATAACGGCGCAGCGCATGCTCGCCGCGGAAGCGCGGGGAGATCGGACCTTTCTCGAAGGGATAGTTCAGCGTCGGCTTCGGCTTGAAGAAATAACGCATGGCGAGGAAGAACGCCGATACGAATTCCGAGAGCAGAAGCGAGCGGGCTGTTGCGTTGACGTTGATACCCATGGCGACCTCACTTCGGCGCGATGCCGGCGAATTGCAGCACTGCGGCCACAATCACCACCATCGCCAGCGACAACGGCAGGAACACCTTCCAGCCGAGCCGCATCAGTTGATCGTAGCGGTAGCGCGGCACGATCGCCTTCGCCATCGCAATCATGAAGAACATGAAGAACAGTTTCAGCGAGAACCAAATCACACCGGGGACCCAGGTGAACGGCGGCAGATTGACCGGCGGCAGCCAGCCGCCGAGGAACAGGATCGTCGCCAACGCGCACATCGTGGTGATCGCGACGTACTCGCCGAGCATGAACAGCAAATACGGCGTCGAGCCGTATTCGACCATGAAACCTGCTACCAGTTCGGATTCCGCTTCGACGAGGTCGAAGGGCGGCCGGTTGGTCTCCGCCAGCGCCGAGACGTAGAACACCACGAACATCGGGAACAGCGGCCAGACATACCAGTTCAGGATGGTGAGCTGCGGCAAGCCGATCAGGTTGGCGAGGCCGCGCGTATTCTGCGCCTCGACCACGGCCGAGAGGTTCAGCGAGCCCGCGCAAAGCAGGACGGTGATGATCACGAATCCGATCGAGACTTCGTAGGACACCATCTGCGCCGCCGAGCGGAGCGCAGCGAGGAACGGATATTTCGAGTTCGACGACCAGCCGGCCATGATGATGCCGTAGATCGACAGCGACGAGATCGCGAAGATGAAGAGCACACCGACATTGATGTCTGATATCACCCAGCCGAGATTGACGGGAATAACGGCCCAGGCGGCGAGCGCCAGCACGCAGGACACCAGCGGCGCCAGCAGGAACACGCCCTTGTTGGCGCCGGCCGGAATGATCGGCTCCTTCAGCACGAATTTCAGCAGGTCCGCGAAGGATTGCAGCAGGCCCCAGGGGCCGACCACGTTGGGGCCGCGGCGGATCTGCACCGCCGCCCAGATCTTGCGGTCGGCGAGCAGGATGTAGGCGATCGCGATCAGCAGCACGACGAGCAACAGCACGCTCTGCGCCACCATGATGATCAGCGGCCAGAGGAAGCCGGTCCAGAAGTCGCTTGCGAGGAATTCAGCCATCAGCGCACGCTCACTCCGCTGCCGTCAGCATCTGGCCAGAGGCAAGGCGCGAACATTCCGCCATCACCGCCGATGCCCGCGCGATCGGGTTGGTCATATAGAAGTCCTCGATAGCGGGCTTGAACGCCGCCTTGTCGACATTGCCGCCCTTGCCGGCGAGCGATTTCACATCGTCAGCCTTGCCGGGCTCGATCTGGTCGAGCCGCATCAGATGCGGCACCGCCTTGAAGATCGCCTGCCGCAGCTGCGCCAGCGAGTCGAACGGCAGCTTGCGGCCCAGCACATCCGACAGCGCGCGGATGATCGCCCAGTCCTCGCGGGCCTCGCCCGGCGGGAAGGCGGCGCGATTGGCCATCTGCGCCCTGCCCTCGGTGTTGACGTAGATGCCGCTCTTTTCGGTATAGGCCGCGCCCGGGAGGATCACGTCGGCGCGATGCGCACCGCGATCGCCGTGGGTGCCGATGTAGACGACGAAGGTGCCGTCGGCGACCTTGGTCTCGTCGGCGCCGAGCAGGAACAGGACGTCGAGCGCACCAAAAGTTGTCATCTGCGCGATGGAGAGGCTGCCGCCGGAGAAACCGATATCGAGCGCGCCGACGCGCGAAGCCGTCTCCTGCAGCACGCCAAACCCGTTCCAGCCGTCCTTGATCGCGCCGATGTCGAGCGCGAGCTTGGCAGCAAGCGACAGCACCGCCGCACCATCGGGGCGCGCGAGGCCGGCCGCGCCGACGAGGACGATCGGATGCTTGGCGTTCTTCAGCACTTCGGCAAAGGAATGCTTGCCGGCGGCGAGATCGTTCAGCGAGTCCGTGCCGGCGCCGATATGGTCGTAGTTATAGGCAAGGTCGGCCTTCGGGCCGACCACGCCGATCTTGAGCTGCCCGGTACGCCAGCGCTTGCGGATGCGCGCATTGAGCAGCGTGCCCTCACGGCGCGGGTTGGAGCCGACGATCAGCAGCGCATCGGCCTGATCGATGCCCGCAATGGTCGGATTGAAGATGTAGGAGCCGCGGCCGGCCTTGGCGTCGAAGGCTTCGCCGCCCTGCACCGCCATGTTCGTGGAGCCGAACTTGGCGAGCAGTTCCTTCATTGCAAACATGTCCTCGACCGCAGCAAGGTCGCCGGCGATGGCGCCGATGCGCTTGCCGTCGAGACGGCTGGCTTTTGCTGCGATCGCCGCAAAGGCTTCCTGCCAGGAGGCCGGACGCAGCTTGCCGTTCTCGCGGATATAAGGCCGGTCGAGGCGCTGCGTGCGCAGGCCGTCGACGACATGGCGCGTCTTGTCGGAGATCCACTCCTCGTTCACGGCCTCGTTGATGCGCGGCAGGATGCGCATCACTTCACGGCCGCGGGTATCGACCCGGATCGCGGAACCAACGCCGTCCATCACGTCAACCGACTGCGTCTTGCCGAGCTCCCACGGACGCGCGGCGAACGCATAGGGCTTCGAGGTCAGCGCGCCCACGGGGCAGATGTCGACGAGATTGCCCTGCATCTCCGAGGTCAGCGCCTGCTCGAGATAGGTCGTGATCTCCATGTCCTCGCCGCGGCCGGTGGCGCCCATTTCCGGGGTGCCGCAGACTTCCGCGGAGAAGCGGACGCAGCGCGTGCACTGGATGCAGCGGTTCATCGAGGTCTTGACCAGCGCGCCGAGATACTTGTCCTCGACCGCGCGCTTGTTCTCGGCGAAACGGCTGGTGTCGACGCCGTAGCCCATCGCCTGGTCCTGCAGATCGCACTCCCCGCCCTGGTCGCAGATCGGGCAATCCAGCGGATGGTTGATCAGCAAAAACTCCATCACGCCTTCGCGGGCCTTCTTCACCATCGGCGAACGGGTGGAGATTTCCGGCGGCTCGCCCTTGGGACCGGGACGGCAATCGCGCACACCCCAGGCGCAACTTGCGACCGGCTTGGGGCCGCCCTTCACTTCGACAAGGCACATCCGGCAATTGCCGGCGATCGACAGCCGCTCGTGGTAGCAGAAGCGCGGGATTTCGGCGCCCGCGGCCTCACACGCCTGGAGCAGCGTGTACTCCGGCGGCACGTCGATCTCTTTGCCATCGATGATGAGTTTGGTCATCGGGTCAGGTCTTTCGCAGCTTGCAATCGGGCGGCACGACGGCCGCAGTTTTCATTGCGCCCCTCACCCATTGCTGAGTGTTGGCGTCGTAGGTCGAGAGATAGGCGGGCTCGGCGGCGTTCTTCTCGCAAAGGAACGGAAGATGCGGCTTCAGGTCGTAGTCGCAGGAAGCCTGCCATTCGCTGCGGTCGGCAAAGGCGGACATCGCTTCCTCGCAGGCGTAGATGAAATAGGTGACGAACGTCTCGTATTGCACGCGCTCGTCGCGGCCCGCGGTCTTGATCGCGTCGAAATCCGGCTGGGCGAATTTCGGGTTCTTGAACGCGAGGTCGGTATAGCCCAGGAACGCCTGCCGGGCGCTGGCGGCGCGGTTATTGGAACGGATCTCGTTGATCTGGAACAGGATCGCCACGAATCCGAGCAGCGCCACGGCCGCCTGCGCCATTTGCGCAAGCGTTCCGTATTTCTGCCAGAAGGTGGTGGCCGGCTCCGACATCCCTACTCCGCAGCGACCATGTTGACGGGATCGCGCACGCCGATGTCGTCGATATCGGCTTTATGCGTGTACTGCGCGATACGCTCCTCGATCTCGTGGCGGAAATGCGCGATAAGGCCCTGGATCGGCCAGGCCGCGGCATCGCCGAGCGCGCAGATGGTGTGACCCTCCACCTGCTTGGTGACTTCCAAGAGCATGTCGATCTCGCGCTTGTGGGCGCGGCCCTCGGCCATGCGGGAGAGCACGCGCCACATCCAGCCCGTGCCTTCGCGGCACGGCGTGCACTGGCCGCAGCTCTCGTGCTTGTAGAAATAGGAGATGCGCGCGATCGCCCGAATCAGATCGGTCGACTTGTCCATCACGATCACGGCCGCGGTGCCGAGGCCCGAGCGCAGCTTGCCGAGGCTGTCGAAATCCATCGGCGTATCGATGATCAGCTCGGCCGGCACCATGCGCACCGACGAGCCGCCGGGGATGACGGCCTTGAGGTTATCCCAGCCGCCGCGGATGCCGCCGCAGTGCCGCTCGATCAACTCGCGGAACGGCAGGCCCATCGCCTCTTCGACGTTGCAGGGCCGCTCGACATGGCCGGAGATGCAGAACAGTTTGGTGCCGACATTATTGGGCCGGCCGATCGAGGCGAACCACGCCGCGCCGCGGCGCAGGATATCGGGCGCGACCGCAATCGACTCGACATTGTTGACGGTGGTCGGACAGCCATAAAGGCCAACATTGGCCGGGAACGGCGGCTTTAGCCGCGGCTGGCCCTTCTTGCCTTCGAGGCTCTCCAGCAGCGCGGTTTCCTCGCCGCAGATATAGGCGCCGGCGCCGTGGGCGACGTAGACGTCGAACGGCCAGCCGTTGATGTTGTCCTTGCCGACCAGCTTGGCCTCATAGGCTTGGTCGATCGCGGCCTGCAGGTGCTCGCGCTCGCGAATGAACTCACCGCGGACGTAGATGTAGCAGGCGTGCGCGC
>JAKFVP010000635.1:0-1929 GCA_021732175.1 Bradyrhizobium sp. | reverse complement strand
CAAGGAGATGCGGATCGTGCCGCATGATCTCGCGGTCCTTGCAGGTGCCGGGCTCGGACTCGTCGGCGTTGACGACGAGATAGCTCGGCCGCCCGTCGGTCGATTCCTTCGGCATGAACGACCATTTCAGGCCGGTCGGAAATCCCGCCCCGCCGCGGCCGCGCAGGCCCGAGGCCTTCATCTCGTTGATGATCCAGTCGCGGCCCTTGTCGATGATCGCTTTCGTGCCGTCCCAGGCGCCGCGGCGCCGCGCGCCCTCGAGCCCCCAGTCGTGGAGGCCGTAGAGGTTCTTGAAGATGCGGTCCTTGTCGTCGAGCATGCCTAGAGCTTTCGGTTGACCTGGGAGTAAGCGAGGCCCGCGGCGCATCCGCCGAAGGTCAGCGCCCACAACAGGCTCGATTCCAGCGTGGCGTTGAGGCCGTAGCGCTGCAGCAGGAAGATGAATGCCGCCGCGACCACGGCATGCATGGCGATGTAGCGCCAGTTCTTCATCGCACCGACCCTCCCCGTCATCGCAACAGCGATTGCGCGCGCCCGCCTCATGTCACTTCCTTCAGCGTGGTCGGCCCGCCTACCGGCGCCGAGAGCTGGCGGTCGATCTGCGGGCCGGGCTTTGGCGGATTGCCCGAGGCAAACCCGTCGAGCACCTTGCCGAAGCTTTCCTTGGTGAGATCCTCGTAGGTGTCCTTCCAGATCAGCACCATCGGCGCGTTCACACAGGCACCGAGGCACTCGACTTCTTCCCAGCTAAAATTGCCGTCCTTGGAGACGTGGAAGGGATCGTGATGGATGCGGTGCTGGCAGACCTCGATGATGTCAGCCGCGCCGCGCAGCCGGCACGGCGTGGTGCCGCAGACCTGCACATGCGCCTTCTTGCCGACGGGCGCAAGCTGGAACATCGTGTAGAAGGTCGCAACCTCAAGCACGCGGATGTAGGGCATATCGAGCATGTCGGCGACGGCGCGAATGGCGGCTTCCGGCACCCAGCCCTCGTGCTGCTCCTGCACGCGCCAGAGGATCGCGATGACGGCGGAGGCCTGCCGGCCCGCCGGATACTTTGTCATCTCTTTCCTGGCCCACGCCAGATTCTCTTCCGTGAACGTAAAGCTCGCGGGCTGCACTTCCTTGGGGGCCAGACGGCGGACGGACATCGTTCACTCTCTCATTGCAGACGCGCATTCAGCGCGCCGATGCGGTCCTGCCAGAACGCGCTTGCGGTGCCGAATACGTTGTAGCCGACGTTGGCGGAGACCTTGATGCGGTCGAGGATCGAAAGCTCGCTCACGGTTTCCATGCGATTGCTGCGGGGATCATAGACGATCAGCTTCAACGGAGTTTGTTCCAGGATAAAGCGCGACACGGTATGATGGGGGTCGTTGCCGTGCTCCTCGCAGAGGATGACGCTGTCTTCCTTGAGCAGGCGCGCGCCGCCCTTGATCGCCTCGATCTCGACGCCCTCGACATCGAGCTTGATCAGGAACTTGCCACCGGGCGCGATCTTGCCGTCATCAAGCAGGTTGTCGAGCGCGATGACCGGCACTTCCTCGCCGCTGTCACCGCCTGCGATGCTGAACGCCTCATGCTTGGTGCCGGACAGGCGCGCGGTGCCACGGCCGGCGCCGATCGCGCACTTCATCGCCTCGAAGCGGCTGCCATTGATCCGCGCATTGTTGGCGAGTTTCGGGAAATTCGCCCCCGATGGCTCGATCGCGATCGCCTTGTGCGAGCCGTAAGGCTTGCTGGAGACGAGCACCGACCAGTAGCCGTAGTTGGCGCCGCAATCCAGCAGCGTGTAGTCGACGTCGGCGGAGGCGCGGAACAGCAGATCGAGTTCGTCTTCATAGGCAAAGTCGCGGTTGAGCAGCTTGCTCCAGTAGCCGTCGCCATAGGGAAAGGCGAAGGTCGCGTCGTCGTTCAGCTTAATCTCGA